>CANLKN010000016.1 GCA_947491475.1 Akkermansiaceae bacterium
GGGGTTCCGCGTCGCAGCTGTTCCTGAGCCGTCTGCCTTCCTGTTGACGTTGATTGGAACCTTGGGCGTGGTCCTTAGAAGAAAACGTGGATGATTTCCCTTTGAACTCTGGCTCTTTGCCCTTTTCCTTTTCCGAATAACTCACCACACATGAGGAACAGGGCGACAAGAGTGTCGCCCCTCCTTATCCCCGCGAAGCGGGGCGAAAATTTTCATGAAACTCGTAAGGGACAAAGACCAGCCGGAGGTGATGGTCAAATGGTATGACTACACCAAGTGGGTGTTGGACCGGGTGGACGGATTTCCCAAGAACCAGCGCTTCGTGCTGGGGACGAGGTTGGCGGACGCGGTGGTAAAAGTGCTGGAACTGCTGGGCGAGGCGGCCTATGCGGGCCGCGAGCGCAAGCGTGAGCTGCTGGAGGAGGCGAACCGCAAGATCGAAGTGGTGCGCTGGCTGGTGCGGCTGTGCATGGACCGGAACCTGATCAGCAACCGGCAGTTCCTCTTCAGCGCGACCGGGCTGGAGGAATGCGGCCGGATGGTCGGCGGCTGGGCGAGATCGCTGGCCTCGACAAACGGCGTGGAAGGGGCCAGGGTGCGGTCATGAAACGCTTGCTGACAGCTTTACTGACTCGTGAAGGGAATGGGTTCGTGGCACTTTGCCCCGAGATCGAAGTGGTTTCGCAGGGAGACACGGTGGAGGAAGCCAAGGCCAATCTCCGGGAGGCGGTGGAGTTGTTTCTCGAATGCGCCTCTCCGGCGGAAATCGAAGAGCGCCTGTCTTCCGAGTCCTACGTCTCAGCCATGGAGGTGGAAGTTGCCTAAGCTGCCGGTGCTTTCCGGGCGAGCAGTTTGCCGGATTCTGGAGGCGCACGGTTTCGCGGAGGTCCGGCAGAAAGGCAGTCATGTGGTGATGCAGAAGAATCTCACCGATTCGACCGTGACTGTTCCGGTGCCGGATCACAAGGAATTGAAGCCCGGGACGTTGAGATCGATCATCCGCCAGAGTGGATTGACGGTGCAGGACTTTATCAAACCCCAGTGAAACGCCACAAACAACTGTGGGAGATAGTGGCGAGTCCGGAGAATCTGCTGGAGGCCGCGCAAGACGCGCTGCGGGGCAAACGAGGAAAGCGGGCGGGAGCGGCATTTTTTCAAATCTGGGAGAAGGAAGTGGTGCGCCTAGTACGGGAGATGGAAGAAGGCAGCTACCGGCCGGGAGAGTATCACTATTTCACCATCCACGAGCCCAAGGTGCGGGTGGTGGCTGCCGCGCCCTTTCGGGATCGTGTGATGCACCATGCGCTGGTGCGGGTGCTGGAACCGCTGTTCGAGCCACGCTTCATCGAGGATATCTACGCTATGTGGATGATTTTCTGCTCTACGGCGAGGATCGGGCGGCGTTGAAACGGCTGGGCGCGCGCTGCCGGGAGTTTCTCGCAGAGGAGGGGCTGGAAATTCACCCGGACAAATACCGGCTGATTCCCACGGCGGACGGTGTGGACTTCTGCGGCTTCGTGGTGCGGGCGGACGGGCGGGCAAAGGTGCGAACGTCCAATGCGCGGAGATTCCGCAAGCGCTATGTGCGGATGCGACGGGAGGTAGTTCGCGGGCGGCGCGATGCAGAGGATCTGACGACTACGGTGCGGGCATGGATCGCGCATGCGAAACACGCGCAAAGCTGGGGCTTGCGCCGGGCGGTGCTGGGACGTTGAATCTTTCCGGGATGCACGGGCGACAAACGGCTGGCGAGTCGCGGGTGATCCGCGGCGGCAACTGGAACAACAACTCCGGCAACCTCGCGTCGTCGAACCGCAACAACAACAGCCCGACGAACGAGAACAACAACGTGGGGTTCCGCGTCGCAGGCTCCTGGCCGGGGAAGGCCTTCGGGTTTTCTCCGGACAAGCCACTGCTTGCGGCCAGAATCGCGGAGGGCAAGTGCCGTCCGCGACCGTGTCGCGCTCAGGAACCACCGGGCGTTCCGGCGGGAGGGCCCGTGAGGGTTTTCCGGCGAATCAGCCACCGCTCCGCTGCGGTGAGTAGCCCGCTGGGCGAAAGCCGTGGCGGGGCAACTGGCCATATAGACGCCTGGAGGTGCGCAAGATGAGGGTGCGGATCGGGCAGCGGCGGGATTCCAGTCCGGAAGCAGGATGGGAAAAATCGAGCGGAGGCGGTGGCTGTGGCGGGCTGGGTTGGGTGCTGGCCGGGGTGTTGGTTCTGGCAATCATCGGGACGGTAGTAATTCTGCAAAAAGGTGGGGGTAAAGATGGAGACGCAAGTGCACAGGTCGCTGATGGGATGGGAGAGGGTATTGAAGCGGCGGAGGAGGTGGCGCGGGCGTTTGTGGCGGAAACCGATCCTGCAAAGCGCCTGCAATGGGTGCGCAATGCGGATGAAGTGAAAACGAGGCTGGCGGAGTATTCCGACGAAGCACGCAGTGAGGTAGGCGAGATCGAGAAGATACTCGGGCATCAATCAGATGGCGGGCGCTCGGTGACAGGATTTGTGGTGGCGTTTCCCTCGGAAAATCTCCGCTTGTTGGAACTCGTTGGGACGCCTGACGGACCACGGGTGGATTGGGACGCGTATGCGCGCCACGGCACGGCAAGCTGGGAGGATCTGTGGTCAGGAAAGGCAAAACAGGCGGTGATGCGCGTGTTTTGCGAACCATCGACCGAACGGCCACAGCCATTCGAAGATCAGGAAAAGTGGACGTGTTTCCGGCTAAGTAGTCCGGACCTGCCGCAGGCGGCGCTGGGATTCGCGGCGGTGGGAAGCGTGCGGGAAGAGAGGATGAAGCAGGTGATTCTCGGCACGCCGAAATACCGACAGAGATTCACGTTGGAGATCGTGCGCCACGCAGGGAAAGATGAACCGATTTTCGAAATCACGCGTTGCCTCGCAGTGGGGTGGATTCTGAGCGAACACGCGGTGGAGCAGGATTGGGGGCTGGAGAAGTGAGCCGGTGTGTCACTTGGCTTGTCATCGGCCATGGTGGCAGCAGGCGCGCCGCGGATTAAACTGCGGATTGACCTGCGGTGCATGAGCTCAGGGTGGGGTGGGGATTTCAACCGTGTGAATCTTGGCAAAGTTAGTCCGTATTTTGCGCTTTGAGCCGCCAGCCGTTCTTTCTGCTTCCGTTCCGCAGCGTGATCCGCAAGCGTATCGGCACGGTTTTTTTCCGCAAAACCTCCATTCACCCCGCATGGCGATCGATTCCCAACTGGCTGCTGACCTCAAATCCCAGGGCGTGCATGTCACGTCCTTCGAGCAACTCATCAACTGGGGCCGCTCCAGTTCGTTGTGGCCGCTCCAGTTCGGTCTCGCCTGTTGCGCCATCGAAATGATCGCCGCCACGATGGCGAAATACGACATGGCCCGCTTCGGCGCCGAGGTCTTCCGGCCGTCGCCCCGCCAGGCGGACCTGATGATCGTCGCCGGCACGGTCACCAAGAAAATGGCCCCGCAGGTGGTGCGCCTCTACAACCAGATGGCCGAGCCGAAATACGTGATCGCCATGGGGGCGTGCGCAATTTCCGGCGGACCTTTCAAGGACGGCTACAACGTGCTCAAGGGGGTTGACCGCTTCATCCCCGTGGATGTCGTCATTCCCGGTTGCCCGCCGCGTCCTGAAGCGTTGTTGGAAGGGCTGATGACCCTGCGCGACAAGATCTCGAAAGAAAAACTCATGGGCAATCACAGCGCCCGCCACGCCGATCCCAATGGCACGGCCGCGTTTCCAGTGCCCGAATACGGCCCGCACGACCTCGAACCCGTCGCCAATTCGGACATCTGGAAGCCCCAACCCCTCGTCCGCGAGGAAGGAGGTGGCGAGTGATCGCGGAAACCGAAGCCATCCTTGGCGAGATCCGCACCGCCTTGCCGGATGCCACCGTCACTTTGCTTAAAAACCCTGGCCCGGCCGCGCAGCATTCGCTGCTGATCGGAAATGACGACCTGCTCCGAGTCGCCGGGTTTCTCCGCGAAGCGCTCGCCTTCGATCTGCTTTCGAACATCACCGGCGTCGATTGGCCCGATGCGAAAAAAGCGGATGCGATCGCGATCCATGAAGGAGAGGGAATGCCGTCGGAAATCGGATATCTGGAAACCGTCTATCACCTTTTCTCCACTACCCGGCGCATCGGCCCGCTGATCCTGCGTGCCCGCACCACTGACCGCGATCAACAAGTTCAGATCCCCTCGCTTGTTTCCCTGTTCCGCAGCGCCGAATTTCAGGAGCGCGAGATTTTCGACCTCTACGGAATCCAGTTTACCGGACATCCCGACCTCCGCCGCATCCTGATGTGGGATGAGTTCGTCGATCACCCGATGCGCAAGGACTACGTCGCCCCGGACGACTACGAATACGAGCCCACGCCGCACGATGCGGTGTTGGAAAAGGCCAGAAAACACTATCCATCTTTGAAAGATGAGTGAAACCACGGATTACTTCAATCAACTTCAAACACCTATTCCTTCAATTCAAACGCGTGGCCACAATCTACCAAAAAAATCCGTAAAATCCGTGTAATCCGTGGTCTCCGCTCCATCCACATACAGCTCCGCGCCGATTCTCGAAGGATCGGACGCCGACCAGTTGCTGCGCGTTTCGTTAGGCCCGCAGCACCCGTCCACGCACGGGGTGTTCCGGATGAACGTCGTGCTCGACGGCGAAACAGTGGTCAGTCTGAAACCCGTTTTCGGCTACCTTCACCGCAACCACGAGAAGATCGCCGAGGGCGTGACTTATCTCAGCTCGATGCCCTACACCGACCGGCTCGACTACATCTGCCCGCTCTCCAACAACTGGGCCTACGCGAGCGCCGTGGAAAAACTCGCCGGCATCGAGGTGCCCGAGCGCGCCGAATACATGCGCGTCATCCTCGCCGAACTCACGCGCCTGATCAACCACACCGCCTTCATGGGCTTCATCCTCGGCGACATGGGAGCCTGGGGTTCCGCGCTGATGTATGCCTTCCGCGAGCGGGAGTTGATCCTCGATCTCTTCGAGGATCTCACCGGAGCCCGCATGATGGCGAATTTCATGCGCTTCGGCGGTTGCCGCAACGACCTGCCCGCCGGATGGGCGGAGAAATGCAGCGTGCTCGTCGATGATTACGGCCCCTTCCTTGATGAAATGGAGAAGTTCCTCGTCGGAAACGAAATTCTGTTAGCACGTTGCCAGGATGTCGGCCAACTGCCGAAGGAAACCCTGATCAATGGCGGCATCACAGGTCCCATGCTGCGAGCCGCCGGCGTGAACTACGACATCCGCAAGGCCGATCCCTACGGCATCTACGAGCGCTTCAGTTTCCGCATACCGCTCGGCGACAAGGGCGATTGTTATGACCGCATCATGATCCGTTTCCTGGAAATGCGCGAGTCGTTGAAAATCCTCCGCCAGGCGCTCGATCAACTGCCGGATGGCGACTACGTGAATCCGAAAATCAAGATCCGCAACTTCAAGCCACCCGTTGGCGAGGCCTACGCCCGCATCGAGGGGCCCAAGGGAGAGCTCGGCTTCCATCTCATTAGCGACGGCACAGTGAATCCATACCGCTACCGAGTCCGCCCGCCTAGCTTCATCAATCTCACCCTGCTCGAAGACATGTGCCTCGGCCTCGACCTCGCCGACGTCGTCATCATCCTCGGCAGCATCGACATCGTGTTGGGGGAGGTGGACCGATGAGACGCAAGACGCAAGAGAAGAGCATCATGGCGGCGGTTTGCAGCCGCCATGCCCAACATTCATAATTCTCTAACATTCCATGGAAGCCCAACCCAACACCCCAGCCACAAGCCCACCGGACAAACCGGCGCGCTGGGTGATGCCCGGACTTGGGCTGTTCCAAGGGCTTGCCGTCACCGGCAAGAACATGGTCCAAAGCTTTTACAAAAAGGAGCGCATGACCACCGTGCAGTATCCGGAGGAACGCGCGCCGATCAGCCCGAATTTCCGCAACTTTCCGTTTCTCGTTTATGACAATGATCCCAAGGCCGGCTTGCGTTGCACCGCCTGTTCGATCTGCGAGAAGGAATGCCCGCCGCAATGCATTTACATCGTGCTCGAACGCGATGAGAACGGCAAGTCCCTCAAGCGGCCGAAGGTCTTCGACATCGATCTTTCCGTTTGCATGAACTGCGGCATCTGCGCGGAAGTCTGCCCCTTTGATTCGATCTACATGGATGGCGAATACGAACTCAGCACCGACGACCGCTTCGGCGGCTTGCTCTTCGGTTTGGACCGGCTGTCGAAATCCGCCGAATACCACATGAAACTCCGGCCCGAACAGGCATCCGAAGTGATGGCCCGCCGCAAGGCCGATGAGGAGAAGAAAGCCGCCGCCGCCGCCGCCAAAATCGCCAAGGCAAAGGCGGATGCCGAAGCGAAAAAAGCTGCGGCAGAAGAGAAAGGAGGCGAGCAATGAGCGTGCTAGTTTCTGATAGGCACCGGGCAGAATGCCCGGGCCACGTGGCGCGGGCATCCTGCCCGCCGCCTAACAAGAATCACGCCCTTATGCTGCCACTTGCCGCAGTCATATCCGAGCCATCCCTTTTCTCGCTCGAACATCTCCCCCGCCTGCCGCAACGGCTGGTGGAGTTGTTGTTAGGAAACTTCGGCGCTCCCGAATGGCTGGTTTCCATCGCCGGATTCCTCGTCGCCGCCGGCACCGTGGTCGGCGTGTTCCTCGGTGGCTTCGCATTGCTCTCGCTCATCGAACGCAAAACCCTCGCCCGCATCCAGAACCGCATCGGTCCGAACAGGGCCGGTTGGTTCGGCATCCTGCAACCGGTGGCTGACGGCATCAAGATGCTCACCAAGGAGGACATCGTGCCGGACAAAGCCGAGAAATTCCTCCATCTGCTTGCGCCCATCCTCATCGTGGTGCCCGCCATCCTCGCGCTGGGCGTGATTCCTTACGGCCGCGAGTGGACGCCGGTTTCGCTGGAACTGGGCCTCTTGTTCTTCTTCGCTGTGGGCTCTCTAACAGAGCTTTCCGTTTTCATCGCTGGTTGGGCGAGTGGCTCTAAATTCCCGATGCTGGGTGCGATGCGCGCCATCTCGCAAATGATCAGCTACGAACTCCCTCTGATCATTACCGCGCTGGGCGTCGTCATGGTTTCCGGAACGCTGTCGCTACCTCATATCGTCGAGCAGCAGAACGGAGGCTTCTGGCATTGGAATTTCTTTACTCCCTGGGGATTCTTCGCCGGGATCCTGTTCTTCATCTGCAGCATCGCGGAGGCGAACCGCTGTCCATTCGACCTGCCGGAAGGCGAGTCGGAAATCGTCGCCGGCCACATGACGGAATACTCGGGTTTCAAATACGCTCTGTTCTTCATGGGTGAGTATCTCGGCTTGTTCGCGATCTCGGCGCTCGGCATCACGCTCTTCCTCGGTGGCTGGCAGGCCCCGCTGCCGGGCCTTGGCTTCGTGCCCACGTGGATCTGGTTTTTCGGGAAACTCGCCTTCGTCATCTTCCTCTTCCTCTGGATCCGCGGCACCTATCCTCGCGTAAGGATCGACCAACTCATGCGCTTCGCCTGGCTCTGCATGATTCCGATGGCGCTGCTCACCCTGCCTGCGGCGGGCGTTTGGCACTTCACCGGGCGGGGGCTGCTTTCTTGGGTGCTGGTGGTGCCGCTGCTGCTGGTGCCGTGGGTGATCGTGGGGGTCATTTTCAACAAGAGGCTGGCCGCTGCTACCCGGACATATACTTTCGCTGATGGTTAGGTCAGACATGTCCGACAAGTCGGACCCGTCTGACAGTTCACATAAACACTCCACTTCATGATCCCGCTCCTCATCCTCGCACCGCTGATCCTCCTCGCCGCTTTCGGCGCGGTTTGGATGGCGCGACCGGTGCATGCGGCCTTGATGCTGGCGCTCACGCTGGCGCTTGTGGCCGTGCTTTATCTGGCGCTCGGCGCGGACTTTATCGGGTTGGTGCAGTTCGCCGTCTATGTCGGCGCGGTGGCGGTGTTGATCGTGTTCTCTCTGCTCATCACGCGCCCCGGCGACGAGGCGGAGGAAATCGAGCGTCGGCCGAGGTCACTGGTCACCGGTCTTTTCTGCACGCTGCCGGTGCTCGCGGTGCTGGCCTACACCGCGGTTTTCGGCAGTAATATAAAACTTATTCCCTGGCAGCCGAAGTTATCCATCGCCGAGCTCGGAGAAATGCTTTTCACCAGCCACGCGCCCGCCGTCCTCGCGCTGGCCGTGCTGCTCACCGCCGTGATGATCGGTGCCGCGCTGTTCGCCCGCGAACCGGATAAACCCCAAGACGATTCCTCCGAGAAATGACTCCGCTCGCCATGATGCTCACGCTGTCCTCGGTGCTCTTTGCGCTGGGCCTGCTCGCCGTGCTCACCAGGCGCAATGCGATCCTGGTGCTGGTAGGCATCGAACTCATGCTCAACGCGGCGAATCTCAATTTCATCGCCTTCTGGGCCTTCGATTCGCCCGCCGCGCACAATGCCGTGGAGCCCGCGCTATCAGGTCCGCTGTTCGTCATGTTCGCCATCGCCATCGCCGCTGCGGAGGCCGCCGTGGGCCTGGCCATCATCCTGATGGTCTTCCGCCACACCCGCTCTACCGATCTCAATAAACTGGATTCGCTCCATGGCTGATCATTACCATCTCCTGCTCTGGTGCGTGCCGCTGCTCCCGCTGCTGGCGGGCGGCATCATTGCGTTTCTGCCCGATGCCAAAGGCCGGATTGCATCGAAACTCGCGATCGGTGCCTTGTTCGTTTCCTGCCTGCTGGCGCTGGGCGCGCTGGGTTGCGTCCTGCCTGCGGGAACGGTGCGAATCCCCGCGCCGCTCACTTGGTTCACCTTTGGCGATGTCACATTGAAAATCGGACTGCTGTTAGATCCGCTCAGCGCGGGCATGGCTGCGATGGTTACCTTCGTCGCGTTGTGGATCTTCATCTACAGCCTCGGCTATATGGAGAAGGAAAAGCGCTTCGGGCGTTTCTTCGGGTTCTTATCATTGTTCTGCGGCGCGATGCTGATGGTGGTGCTCTCCAGCAGCCTGCTGCTGCTTTTCATGGCGTGGGAACTGGTGGGTTTAGCATCCTATCTGCTGATCGGTTTCTATTATGAAAAACCCTCAGCCGCAGCCGCCGCGCAGAAAGCCTTCATCACCACCCGCATCGGCGACATGGCCTTCTTCCTCGGCATGATCTGGCTCTATGGTCACAGCGGCACCTTGTTGTTCTACGATGGAGGAAACGGCTTGCTCGAATCCGGCGCGCTTTCCTCACTCGCCGGCGCCACTACCATCGGCGGGCTCACGGTTTCCGCGGCCGCATCGTTGCTGCTGTTAGTCGGGGCGATGGGCAAATCCGGTCAGGTGCCGCTGCACACATGGCTGCCCGATGCGATGGAAGGCCCGACCCCGGTTTCCGCGCTCATCCACGCCGCAACGATGGTCGCTGCAGGTGTGTTCCTCGTCGCCCGCACGCATCCGATTTTCTCGCTCGGTGGCGACACCGGCATCGCCCTGACCGCCACCGCATGGATCGGCGCGATCACCGCGCTTTACGCCGCGTTGGTGGCGATGGCGCAATATGACATCAAACGCATCCTCGCCTACTCGACCGTTTCCCAGCTCGGCTTCATGATGATCGCGCTGGGTACCGGAGGCGTGGCGGCGGCGATGTTCCACCTTATCGCCCACGCGTTCTTCAAGGCCCTGCTCTTCCTTTCCGCCGGTTCGGTGATCCACGGCTGTCACGAGGAACAGGACATCCGAAAAATGGGTGGACTGCGCAAGGCAATGCCGAAAACCTTCCTCGTCTATGCCATCGGCATGATGGCACTGGCGGGTTTCCCGTTTGTGTTTTCCGGTTTCTGGAGCAAGGAAGCGATCCTTCACAGCGCGGAATACTGGCCGGGAGGGAAGGGGCCTTTCCTTATTGCCGCCTGCGCTGCGCTTCTAACCGCCTTCTACATGACGCGCCAGGCACTGCTGGTGTTCTTCGGTGAGTCGCGTTCACCTGAATCTCATCCGCATGAAAGCCCGTTGGTGATGATCGTTCCCTTGTTCGTGCTCGCGGCGGGCGCGGTGCTGCTCTCGATCATCGGCACGCCTTTATGGCCGTGGTTTGAAAAATGGATTCATGGCGAAGCCGCGGTATTTCATGCCGGGGCCTTCGGTGAAAAGGGCGCGATCGGTTTGCTGGTGCTTTCTTTTGTGATTGTGACGGTGGGTGTGGGGGCTTCGGTTGCGGTGTATCGAAATGCCATGGCCAGTAGCGATACACCGGACCCGCTTTGCTCCAAACTCGGCGGCTTCTGGAGATTTCTTGAAAACGCCATGGGTTTCGACGCCTTCTATCAGAAAGCCGTCATCAACCCGCTCGCTTTCTTCGCCGGTGGCATCGATATGCTGGAGCGCATGATTTTCGTGCCGCTTATGGGACTCGCAGAGATGGCCATCAAAGGCTGTGGCCGCATCACCCGCGCCTCCGACGAGGTGGGACTCAACAAAGGTTTCGACGGCGTCTGTGACGGCCTGCGCGAGCGCGCGGATTCGACCTCGCGCTCCCAAACCGGCAGTCCTCAAGGCTATCTCCGCACCATCGGTCTCGGTGTGACCGTGCTTCTCGTCCTCTATTTCTGGCTCAGCGCCGGTTGAAACATGCTCCTGCCCTATTTCATCTTCGTTCCCTTGATCGGCGCTATCCTGCTGGCGATCTCCCGTGGAATCAGCGCCAAGGATGCCGGACGCTTTGCAAGCGTGTGCTCGATCGTTTCTCTCATGCTTGCCGGGTATGGATGGGATGCCATCCGAGAGTGGAGCCTGCCATGGATGCCCGATGCGAATATCGCCCTGCGCTTCGAAATGGACGGACTTTCCTTCCTGTTCGTCCTGTTGGTCGCGTTGGTCACACTGGTGGCAATCTCGGCCAGCATCCTCAAGGGCAAAGGCGACCGCGCCTACTTCGCGCTGATTCTCGTCCTCCAATCCGCGCTCTTCGGAGTCTTCACCGCACGCCATTTCATTCCTTGGTTCCTGTGCTGGGAAATGACGCTCATCCCCGCGTGGTTGCTGATCCGCCTTTGGGGTGGTAGTGGCGCACCGAAAGCCGCGCTGCGCTTCTTCATCATGACGCTCGGCGGCAGCGCCTTCATGCTGGTCGGTTTCCTCGCGTTGCAACTATCGGCCGGCACGATGGATTTCGATGCGCTCGGCAAGCTGGCATCGCAGGGTGCAATCGCGGATGCGTTGGCAAAATCCTTTGCCTTCACCGGCATGACCGGACACACGCTTCTCACGTTGGTTGCGCTTGCGGTGTTCCTCGGGCTGGCGGTGAAAATCCCGATCGTGCCTTTCCACGCGTGGCTGCCCTCCGCCTATGCCGAGGCTCCGACTCCAGTGACGATGCTGCTCACGGGACTGCTCTCGAAAATGGGCGTCTATGCCATGCTGCGGATCTTCCTGCCGGTCTTCCCTGAAGTGCTGCCCGCGCTTGCACCGCTGCTCACATGGCTGGCTGTGGCGACCGTGTTGTTAGGCGCGGTGGCGGCGCTCGCGCAAACCGACCTCAAGCGCATGATCGCCTATTCCTCGGTGAACCACCTCGGCTATTGCGTGCTGGCCATCGCGGCGGTCGCCGCCTCGACGTCCGACCGTTCCGCCATGTCATCGGCGATTTCAGGCGTGGTCCTGCAAGCCTTCAACCACGGCATCATCGCCTCCGCGCTGTTTTCCGGCATTGCGATTCTCGAAACCCGCAGCCGCGGCCAGCGCGGACTCAACGACTTCGGCGGCCTTCGCGCGCAAACCCCGGTGTTCTGCGGACTCTTCGGCATCGCGGTGTTTGCCTCGCTCGGCATGCCGGGACTGAGTGGTTTCATCGGCGAGTTTCTCATCTTCAACGGAGCCTTCGCCATCACGCCCGCAGCAGCTGCGATTTCAGTGATCGGCCTGCTGCTCACAGCGGTGTTCCTGCTGCGCATGATGCGCAAGGTTTTCTGGGGGCCACTCAAGCCGTCGCTCGCGAAATGGCAGGATCTAACAAGAGATGAGAAAATGCTCTTCGGCTTCCTGGTCCTGCTCATCGCAATCCCGGGCATCTTCCCGCAGGTGCTGCTGCACTTCGCCAACCCCGCCATCGTCGAGCTTCTTGATCTTCTCCGCCCGATCCCATGACACCCGCCTGGACATTGATATCCGCTTTTGCCGCAGCCTTGATCGTGCTGCTGCTGCCTGCGCGCGCGGCCATGGCTTCGCGGGTGGTCGCGCTGGTTGCCTCGATCATCGGTGCCGTGGCCGCTGGCAGCGCGTGTCTCGCCAAACTCGCAAATCCCGATGCCGCGCCGTGGTCATTCGACCGCGAGTGGATTCCCAATCTCGGCAGCCGTTTCCATCTGGCAGCCGACGGACTCTCGCTGACACTTCTTTTCCTCACAGGAATCACCGCCATCGCCGGGGTCTTGTTTTCATGGAACATCGAAAAACGCCCGCGCGCCTTCTTCGCGTTTTTCATGACGATCATCGGCGGCGTCTACGGCGTCTTTCTCAGCCGCGACGCGTTCCTGCTGTTCGTGTTTTATGAAATCGTGATCCTGCCGAAATACATGCTCATCGCCATCTGGGGATCGACCAACAAGGAATACGGCGCGATGAAGCTGACGATGTATTCCATCGGTGCCAGCTCGCTGATCCTGATCGGATTGGTGGCAGCCTACGCTGCGGCGGGAGCGACGAGTTTCGACATCGCACATCTTGCGGCCGCCACTTATCCGCCGGCGATGCAGGCGTGGGCGTTTCCCGTGTTGTTTCTCGGCTTCGCCGTGCTGGCCGGCATTTGGCCGTTCCACACTTGGGCACCCACCGGCCACGTCGCCGCGCCCACCGCCGCCTCGATGCTGCTGGCCGGTGTGGTGATGAAACTCGGTGCCTTTGGCGCGCTCTGCGTGGCGATGCCCTTGTTCCCGCAGGGATTCGAGCAATACAAGGCGCTCATTGCCGGGCTTGCGGTCGTCGGAATTATCTATGGCGCGCTCACCGCTCTCTCGCAGAAGGATCTGAAATTCATCATCGGCTACTCCTCGGTGAGCCACATGGGATTCATCCTGTTAGGACTAGCCGCAGCCAATCACTGGGGACTGCGCGGCGCGGTCTTGCAGATGATTTCCCACGGCATCATCGCCGGACTGCTCTTCGGCATCGCCGGGCGCGTGGTTTATGAACGCACCCATACCCGCGATCTAACGGAGCTCGGCCGCTTCGATTTGTGGAAATCGCTGCCGGGCGCGGCGCTCGCTTTCACGCTTGCCACCGCCGCCTCGATGGGGCTGCCGGGCTTCAGCGGCTTCGTCGCGGAAATCTCGGTGATCATCGGCCTGTGGCAGGTTTATCCATGGCTCACCATCGCCGTCGCGGCAGGCATCATCCTCACCGGGGTGTTCTCGCTGCGCGCCTTGTATCGGGCGTTTTTCCCGGAGCGCGAGGCCGGTGCCGCCCCCCCGCCGAAACTTCCGCCACTCACCTGGCCGGAAATTTCCGCCATGGGCCTGCTGCTCGCCGTTTCCATCGCCATCGGCATCTATCCGAAACCGTGGGTTCAACTCATTGATGACGGTCTCCGCTCGCCGCTGTTCCAATCGATCCTTTCCCTGCCGTGAATCACTCCGCGTTATTCCTCCAACTCCTGCCCGAAGCCGTAATCGTGCTCACCGCGCTGGTGATGCTTGGTGCCGCCGTGGCCACCGGGAAAAAACCGGGCGGTGAGTTTTCCGCCGGTGTGGGCGTGAGCATCGCCACCTTCGGCATCCTGTTTGCGGCCGCAGCCATGTGTTTCGTGCCGCAGGACGGGGCGACGAGCACTCCGCTGTTGGTGAACGACGCCCTCGCACGGATCTTCAAGGCGGTGGTGCTCGGTCTCGGTTTGCTTGCCGTGTGGCTGCCGCCCGCGCGGCGCGAAATGCGGAACCTCGGGGAGTATTATGCATTGGTGTTGTTCGCGCTGACCGGCCTGTTGCTCGCCGCTGGCAGCAATCATCTATTATTCCTGTTCGTCGCATTGGAACTGGCGAGTCTTTCGCTCTATCTGTTAGCCGGTTTTCCGCGCACTCCTCGCGCGGCTGAGGCTTCGTTGAAATACTTCCTCTTCGGCGGCGTGTCGGCGGCGTTCATGTTGTTTGGCATCAGCCTGCTTTATGGTGCTTCGCACAGTGCCACGCTCAGCGGCATTTCTCATGCGTTGGAAGCAAGCCAGCCCTCGCTGCTTGCCATGACCGGTCTGGCGATGTTGCTGGCGGGTCTCGGCTTCAAGCTTGCGGCGGTGCCGTTCCATTACTGGGTGCCCGATGTTTATCAGGGGGCGCCCGCGACCACGGTGGCGATGGTTTCCGCCGCGTCGAAAGCCGTAGGTCTGGTGGTGCTGGTGCGCATTCTGCAAATCGGTTTTCCCAACGTCGCCGGTTCCGCCGCATGGGGTGAAATGACCGCCGGTTGGTCCTTGTGGCTCGCCGTGCTTGCCGCCGTCTCGATGATTTTCGGCAACCTGCTCGCTCTCGCACAAACCAGCGTGCGCCGCCTGCTCGCCTACTCTGCCGTGGCCAACACCGGCTACCTGCTCGTAGCGCTGTCCGCCAACGGCCCGAAAGCCGCCGCTGCCGCGTTGTTTTACGTCGTCGTCTATGGCCTTGCCACACTCGGCGCGGTGGCCGTCACCGCGGCGGTAGAACGCGATCGGGGTGATGATCGAATCACTTCGTTTGCGGGACTCATCCACCGCTCGCCGTTCCAAGCCGTGTGCCTGCTGGTCTTTCTCACCTCGCTGGCCGGTATTCCTCCGCTTGCCGGATTCGTCGGCAAATTCTCGCTCTTCAGCCACGCGCTGGCCGAGGGCGGGGGAATGGGACTCGCCTGGCTCGTCGGCCTTGCCGCCCTGCTCAGCGCCGTCTCGCTGTATTATTATCTCTCCGTCCTGAAGCAGGCCTTCGTGAAATCTGCGGAGGATGTCGATGTATCCACACCGCTGCCCATCAGCCACCGGCTTTGCATCACCTTGCCCGCTGCGGCGCTGGTGGTGCTGGGGATGTTCCCATTACTCTTGATCGGACCGCTGGCCAAAGCCTTGGCGACAATGGTGCCTTGAACTTCGTAGCCGAGGGTTCTAATCCGCATTGCCAAACCCTGATGAGTTCCCACCACCGATGGCTCTTGTCCCAAGTTCCCGAATGGGAGCGTGAGGGATTGATCGACGCGACATCGGCCGCTGCACTGCGCGGCCGCTATACCGATCAAAACACGGCGGACGGCTCACGCATCGGCTTTGCCCAAATCGCCATGGGCTCGCTAGGGGCCTTGCTCATCGGTAACGGGCTGATTGCCGTTATCGGTTACAATTGGGATGAGTTCACCCGACCGACCCGCCTCCTCTTCGCCTTCCTGCCTCTGCTCACCAGCCAGATTTTCAGCTGGTGGGTTTTGCGACGTGGCGATGGCGCTAGCGCTTGGTTGCGCGAAACCGCCGGGCTGCTGCAATCCCTCACCACTGTCGGCTGCCTGGCGATCGTCAGCCAAATCTACAACCTCGGCGGTAACTGGCCCGACCTTTTGCTCGGATGGATGCTCTTGATTCTGCCTCTGGCCTGGGTTTTGCGCGCCAAATCCGTCGCCATGCTCTATCTGATTGGTACGGCTATATGGCCCTTTGGTCAATTCAACGCCGGTGTCGCCTGGCACGCTAGCCCGCTGATCTATCCGCTACTCCTTGCAGGCTTGCTGCCGATGTGGCCGGGCTGGCCACCCAAGACCGCACCAAGCACCTGGATGCGCTGGATGATCACTCCTTGCGCCACGGTCGGCTTCTGCTGTGCCGCGAGTTTTGCCACTTACTTTACCAGCGAAAGCGGCTATGTACATGTCAATGCCGAAGTCGCTGCGTGGCTCTGCGCCCTGGTGGTCGCTTGCATCACCCTCTTTCCTCTCAATGCGAATGGAATTTCCGAGGCTCTGGGACGCAAGCCTCAAGTGATACTCGGCGCATTGCTTCTACTGGGCTTTGGCCTGGCTGCCACTTTCGAAGATTTCAGCGACGAATTCGATAGCCTGATCGGGGCCTTTCGCCTGCCATGGGCATGGGGACTGCTCATGATCACCGCAGTCTTCAGCGCTCTCGCCGTAATTCAAAAACGCTGGGCGGTGCTGGCCATCGCCATGATCGCCATGCTGCCTCTTTTTGGAGGAGTGCCGGGCGAGTGGCAGCACTGGCTGGTCACCCTCTATCTTGCCGCGCTCGGCATCGCGTTCATTGTGCTCGAGTTCACCGGCCATCGCGGCTCCCCCCGTCTGGGGGCCACCCTCATCTCGCTTCTTACCATCGCACGCATGGCCGACAGTGACTTCCCGCTGCTCACCAAAGGCATTATCTTCATCGCCGTCGGCATCGCCTTCCTTGTCTTCAACCTTTTGATCATCCGGCATGGCCGCCGGTCAAGTCCCGTCACGCCATGAAACCTCTGATCGCCAGCCTGATCTTCCTGGTCGCCGCCCTTGCACAATGGGCCGGACCACTGTGGCGCATTTACACCTACGAGCAGACCCTCGCTCACGGTATGCTGATCAAACTGAAGTGCAGCGCGCCCGACCCCTATGACCCGCTGCGCGGGCGCTACTTGGCGATCCAGCCCGAGCAACAACAGATCGAAGTCCCCGAAAATCTCAGACTGCAGGAAGGTGTGTCGTTTTACGCCGGTTTCGACACCGGCGACGATGGCCTCACCACGCTCTCCGGCGTTTCGTTTACCCCGCCTGAGAAGGGCGAAAGCATCCGCTTGCGAACGCGTAACTACGTGCACGGCAGCTACATCTGGATCGATTGGCCGTTCGAGCGTTTCTACCTCAACGAAAAGCTCGCGCCCGAGGCCGACCTTTGGCTGGCCGAAAACATCCGCAGCGCGCAAGGCGTCATCGCTGAAGTGCGTGTGCTCAAAGGCAAGGCTGTGCTCGCCGACCTCAGCCTCGCCGGCAAGTCGTTCCGCGAGATTCTGAAGGAGCGCGTGAAGTAAGGACGCCTGCTCTGGCCCGCACCAAATCACCCAATGGTGAAATTGCCCGCCCGCAGGCAGGAATTTGAAATCCAGTTCTCCTTCACCCATTGGGTGAACCAGTGATTCGTTCGTTTTCGTCTTCAAACGCCGCAACCATAAGCACTTGCGCCTCCCATCCTCAACCTCAACTGCGGATTAGAGGTTGAATGAACCCGGATGGCCGCGAGCAGTGATTGCAATGAAGACCCAGGGCGCCCACCGCTCATGCGGGATCGAGCTTCACCAGCAAATCATCACTATCCACTTGATCGCCTTTTTTGACGAGTATTTCGGCGATGGTGCCATCGGCTCCGGCGCTGACGGTGGTGAGCATTTTCATGGCTTCGAGCACGATGAGCTTGTCGCCGGCTTTGACTTCCTGGCCGATGGAAACGGCGAGCTCGGTGACCATGCCGGGCATCGGTGCGGAGGAGTGGGCGGGGTTGTTTGAATCGCCCTTCACGCGGCTGGCTGTGGAGACGGCTTTGAGCGACTTGTCGGCTACGATGGACTCGCGCGGCATGCCGTTGAGTTCGTAGAACAAGGTGCGGTGCCCGGCGCTGTCCGCCTCACCGATGTTGATGAGCTTGATGATGAGGATCTTGCCGGGGTCGATCTCAATTTCAATTTCCTCGCCGATCTGAAGTCCGTAGAAAAACGCCGGTGTGGGCAGGCTGCTGAGGTCGTCGTATTGATTCCTAAACGCCGTGAAATCTGCGAAAACCTGCGGATACATCAGGTGTGAGTAGAGGTCATCATCGCCAGCGGGGCGGTCGATTCTGGTGGAGAGTTCGGCACGCGTGGCTTCGAGATCCACCGGAACGGCGAGTTCGCCGGGGCGCTTGGAGGTGGCCTTTTTGTTGCCAAGCACGACCTTTTGAACGTCCGCAGGCCAGCCGCCGTCGGGCTGGCCGAGACCGCCGGAGAGCATGTCGATCACACTCTCCGGGAAATCGATGCTGCCGGGTTTGAGTTTTGGCACGTCAGCCGCCTTGATGCCGCGGGTGACGAGGAACATGCACATATCTCCGACGACTTTCGATGAAGGAGTGACCTTAACGATATCGCCAAAGAGTTGGTTCACCTCGGCATAGGTGCGGGCGATTTCGCGCCAGCGGTGGCCGAGGCCCATGGCATTGGCCTGCTCGCGGAGGTTGGTGTATTGGCCGCCGGGCATTTCATGTTCATAAACCTCGGCGCTGCCGGAACGCGGGGCGGAGTCGAAGGGTTTATAGAAACCCAAGACTTCTTCCCAATAATCGGAGAGTTCGTTGAGCGAGTCGAAATCGAGACCCGGGTCGCGTTCGGTCTTGGCTAGCGCGGCAGAAACGGAGTTGAGGTTCGGCTGCGAAGTGGAGCCTGACATTGAGGCGATGGCGAGATCGACGATGTCCACACCCGCATTGCAGGCGGCGAGCACCGAGGCGGCGTTCAGGCCGGAAGTGTCGTGGGTGTGAAAATGAATGGGGATGCCGATTTCCTGCTTAAGCGCGCGGACAAGGTCGAAGGCGGCCTGCGGTTTGCACAAGCCGGCCATGTCCTTGATGGCGAGGATGTGCGCACCCATGCGTTCCACTTCCTTGGCCTTGGTGATGTAATATTTCAGCGAATACTTGTCGCGTTTTTCGTCATTGATATCACCGGTGTAACAGATGGCAGCTTCGCAAAGCACCTTGCCGTGATCGCGAGCGGCTTCCATGGCCACCTGCATGTTGGGCAGGTAGTTGAGTGAGTCGAAGATGCGGAAGATGTCCATGCCGGAGTCCGCCGCGTGTTTCACGAACCCGGCGACCACGTTGTCCGGATAGTTCGAGTAGCCGACGGCATTCGAACCGCGGAAAAGCATCTGGAAACAAAGGTTCGGAATCTTCTCGCGCAGGCTGCGCAGGCGGTCCCACGGGCATTCCGAGAGGAAGCGCATTGCGGTGTCGAAAGTGGCTCCGCCCCACATTTCCAGCGAGAAAAGCTGCGGCACACGGTGCGACATGGCCTCTGCGACGCACAGCATGTCATAGGTGCGCATGCGGGTGGCAATGAGCGACTGGTGGGCATCGCGCAAGGTGGTATCGGTGATGAGCAGGCGTTTCTCATCGAGAATCCACTGGCAGAATCCTTCAGGACCTTTTTCTAACAACACATCACGCGAACCCTTCGGCACATCCGCGTGGTGCTGGATGACGAGCGAATCCGGCACATGGGCCTTGGTCATGGCGGTGGCGGGTTTCCAGCCCTTGGCGGTGGGATTGCCATTGAGTGTGATGTTGGAGAGATAGGACAGAGTGCGCGTGGCGCGGTCGCGGCGGACGCGGAACTGGAACAGCTCGGTTTTGGTATCAATCAGCTTGGTGTGAGCCTGGCCGGAGCGGAAAGTCTCGTCGGCGATGACGTTTTCAAGGAACGGGATGTTGGTTTTCACCCCGCGGATGCGGAACTCGCGCAAGGCCCGGTCCATGCGCTGGCAAGCCATCGGGAAATCGCGGCCCATCGCTGTGATCTTGACCAACATCGAGTCGTAGAACGGCGTGACCACCGAACCGGCGTCGCCAGTGGCGGCGTCGAGACGGATGCCGAACCCGGCGGCCGAGCGGTAGTTGAGGATGCGTCCGTAGTCGGGCGAGAAATTCTTCTGGGGATCCTCGGTGGTGACGCGGCACTGGATGGCGTAGCCGTTGCACGGAATCTCCTCCTGTGCGGGGATTGCCACTTCGGGGCCATGGAGATTTTCTCCCTGTGCGATGAGAATCTGCGAGCGGACAAGATCGATGCCGGTGACACACTCGGTGACGGTGTGCTCCACCTGGATGCGCGGATTCATCTCGATGAAGAACCATTCGTTGCGGTCCATGTCATACAAAAACTCGACGGTGCCCGCGTTGTTGTAGCCGATGCCTTTGGACAGGGCCACGGCAGCATCACATAACTCTTTGCGCACTTTCGGATCGAGGTGCATGGCTGGCGCCACCTCGACGACTTTCTGGTAGCGGCGCTGCACCGAGCAATCGCGCTCATGGAGGTGGACCACATTTCCGTGTTGATCGCCGAGAATCTGCACCTCGATGTGCTTGGCGCGCGAGATATAGCGTTCGAGGAAGACCGCCGGATTTCCAAAAGCCTTATCGGCCTCGGATTGGGCTTCCGCGAGCAGGCCGGGGAGTTGCGAAGGTTTTTCCACCACGCGCATGCCGCGGCCGCCACCGCCGAAGGCCGCCTTGATGATGAGGGGAAAACCGATTTCATGCGCCACGGTGAGCGCTTCGTCCGGATCGGTGATCGGGTTTTCAGTGCCGGGCAGCGTGGGCACCTTGAACCTTTCGGCAAGGGTGCGGGCGGCGGTTTTGTCGCCCATGTTTTCCAACAACTCCGGCGAGGGGCCGATGAAAATGATCCCCTCTCTGGCGCAAGCCCGGGCAAACGCGGCGTTTTCCGAAAGGAAACCATAGCCCGGATGAATCATCGTGACGCCTTTCTGCTTGGCGAGCGCAACGATCCCCTCGACATCCAGATAAGCACCCACGGGCCCCTTTTCGGCGTTGAGCGGATAGGCTTCGTCCGCCTTGAAGCGGTGGATCGAAAAGCGGTCTTCCTCGGCGAAAATGGAAACCGTGCGCAAACCAAGCTCGTTGGCGGCGCGGAAGATGCGGATCGCGATTTCGCCGCGGTTGGCGGCCATGAGTTTTCCGGGGCGGGTGGGAATTTCGGACATTGCGCCGGATTACTAGAGCGCTCCCCCACCGGCGGAAAGCAAAATTCAGTCTCCCTGCTTCGCGCGCACGGTGTTTTTGAAAGCGCCACAACAGCGGCAGCTACTGCTTTTTCCGCTACCGGTTTTGACAATCAGGCAGGCTGCCGTTTCCGTGTTGCGTGGCAGGCGATCCGTGGCCAGTTTCGCGGTGCCGCCGGATGCGATCACCGGTATGCGGGTTTTTACCCACAAATCATGAATAATTCCCAGGATCAACCGTCAAAAAACACGCGGGGACCAACCGGTTCCGTCGCGCCGGGTGATTCGAGCGAGGATCCGGACGATGATTTCCGGTTGGTTGCACAAGCGCAACAGGGCGATATGCATGCCTATGACGCGCTGGTGACCCGCCACCGGGGAAGAATTTTCGCCATGATCCGCAACATGATCCATCAGGAAGCCGATGCATGGGACCTCTCGCAGGAGGTCTTCATCAAGGCATGGCAGGCGCTGCCCCGCTTCGAGGCGAAGGCGCGCTTTTCCACATGGCTCTACCGCATCGCGCACAACGCCGTGTATGACTGGGTGCGCAAACGCAAGATCGAGAGCGTGGGCGAACTCAATGACGAGATTTTCGAGCGCGAACGGATCGACTCCGCCTCGTTCACCACGCCGAGCGGCGGGGAGGCTCCGGATGCCACGATGGTCCAGGGCGAACTGCGCGACAAGATCGCTGCGGCGCTTGAAAAAATTTCCCCCGAGCACCGCGAGGTGGTCCTGCTCAAGGATGTGCAGGGACTTTCCTACAAGGAGATCGCCGAGGTGATGTCCTGCGAACTTGGCACCGTGATGAGCCGCTTGTATTACGCCCGCCAGAAACTCCAAACGCTGTTAAAAGATGAATACGAATCCCGATGAAACCCGGCTGGCCTTGTGGCTGGAGGACGAATTGCAAGGCGAGGAGCTCGCCGCCTTCGAGCAATGGGTGGCCGGGCGGCCTGAGTTGCTGGAGGAGCGCGCCAAGGCGCGGACTTGGCGCAAAATGATGGCCGCGGCCCTGCCCGCCGCCGAGGAGCCGCCGTATCCGGATTTCTTCAACTCCCGGGTGGCCCACGGCATCCGCGAACTCCAAACCCTGCCGCTACCCGCGGAGAAGGTTGCCCGAAGTTTTTCATGGCGATCGTGGTTGATGCCCATGGCCGCCTGCGCGGGCATGGTGTTTGCCTTCTGGCTGGGTGCTAAAAATCAGGCCGGCCCGATTGAAATCGACGTCACCGGAGCGCCGCGTGCGATCCCTGTGGACCTGGTGCCCTACATCCCGGAAATCGGCGTGGAAGCCGAGTGGTTTGTGAGTTCGGACGCCTCTGCCACCGTGATTGTGCTCAGCGGGATGGATGCGATCCCGGATGTCACGGACTTCTCGGAAACGGTCTTTCTTAAAGAGGCACGCGAGATGGATTCGACGGCAGCTCTGAACCATGACATCCATTTCACAGGACCATGAATCGCCGCGCATGGATCACTGGCTTCGTGGCAACGGCGCTCGCCGGTGTAGCCCTCGCCGTGGAAGATTCCGGCAGGGAAAAAATCGGCTTGGTGCGCGTGACGGTTTATTTCGCCACGGATGGCGACCCGTTGTTAGCCGGCGACAAGGCACTGCCGGTGGCCGCCGATGTGGTGGAGCGGCTGCGCCGTGAAGAACGGCTGCGCTTCAAGCACTACCGCATGCTCGGCAGGGACACCCAGTCGTTGCTGAGGAGTTATGAAAGTTGGGCCGAGCCGCTCAAGCCCTCGGATGAGGTGATGGTGCGCTTCGAGGCGCAGGGAATGCCTTGCGCAAAATCCGCGGTGTTGGATTTGGAACTCTGGCTCGGGCGCAAGAAAATCCTCAAGACCGATACCAGGCTGGAGGGCGACAAGCCGCTCTTCATGCTCGGCCCCGAGTGGCGCGGCGGGCGCCTCATCATCGCCGTGGCGCTTGCAAAAGACGAAAAAATCGACTCATGAAAAAGATCAGATACACATGCATGATGGTTGCTGCCATGACAGCTTTGGCGCAGGCGGCGGGTTTGGATTTCCCGCAAGCGCTCAAGGAAATCCAGGCGCCGGCGGATGCCAAGGTGGTCACTGCGGAATTTGAATTCACCAATCCCACGGACAAGCCCGTGCGGATCGTTAAATACGACGCCGCCTGCTCGTGCATGGCGATCAAGATCAAGGACAGCAAGTTGAGCTATGGCCCCGGCGAGTCCGGTGTCTTGCGCGCGGATTTCGCAATGGGCAACTTTTCCGGCACCGTGGACAAGGTGGTGGCACTCTGGCTGGATGACGATCCCGCCGACAAACCCTCCGTCAAACTCACCGTGCGCGTTCACATTCCGGTGCTTGTTTCCCTCGAGCCCAAAACCCTGAAGTGGGAGGTCAACGCCGCAGCCGATGCGCAAACCATTCGCATCACGATGAATCACGACAGCCCCATCCGGGTGACCGCAGTGAATTCTTCCTCACCAGCGTTTCAACACGAACTCAAAACCATCGAGGATGGGAAGTTATATGAATTGAGCGTCAAACCTCTTGAAATCAACAGTCCTGCGCTGGCGATTCTGCGCATCGAAACGGATTGTTCGTTGGCGCAACACCGGCTCCAGCAAGCATTTGCCGTTGTCCGCAAGCCATGAAGGCACTCGGTCAATTGGCAGTCATCTGCGCGATCGCGCTGGCTGCTGCTGGCGGCACTTGGTGGATCAAGGGGCCGCCGCAGCGCACCTTGCCATGTGATCCCGCCAGCTTGCAGCCCGACGAAGTGTGTCTCGCTCAAATCCCGGCGGATGCCGCTGTGCTGTGGGTGGATGCCCGGCCGCGCGACGAGTGGCAGCGCAACGGGCTGGAGGGCTCGCTTTTATGGAATCTCGATCCCGCCGAGGACATGCAGGCCTTCGAGGCGGCGGCGGCTGTTAGAATCATCGAAACGCCGCGCGTGATCGTCTATTGCGGCGATGAAAACTGCGGCGTGAGCCGGCAAGTGGCGCAACAAATCCGCGCGCTTGGCCTGGGTGCCGAGGTGTTCGTCCTATTCGGCGGCTGGCGCAGCCTCAGCGAAGCCGGGCGTGTCAGGGGTTCAAGTCCGAAGCCGTGATTCTCCCGAGCAAGTCGTTAGCTTTGGCTGCTAAAATACTCGCGAGGCTAACGGTCCAGCAGTGCGAATTTCAGCTCCGCCTCGGAGACCACCTCGCCATTGACCAGGCAGCGGCAACGGGTCTGGCCGATCGAACCGCGCATCTTGATGATTTCCGTTTCAATGAATAGCGTGTCGCCGGGAAGCACCGGCTTGCGCCACTTGACGTGGTCCGCACTCATGAAATAGCCGATTTTTCCGGTGTTTTCCGGTTTGCGCAGCATCAGCACCGAGGAAACCTGGGCCATCGCCTCAAGTTGCAGCACGCCGGGCATGATCGGATGGCCGGGAAAATGACCGGGGAAGTATGGCTCGTTGATGGTGACGTTCTTCACGCCTGTGCACTTGCTCTCGCTGAGGCAATCGACGATGCGGTCCACCATCAGGAAAGGATAGCGGTGTGGCAGGATGCGCAGCACTTCATTGATGTCCAGGACGCTCTCGCCGGTGGGAAGAATCACTTCAGCCGGCACCATCGAGCGCATCCGCAGATACTCGGACTTGAGTTTGGCGGCCATCTTGGTGTTCGGCCCGTGGCCGGGCTTCACGGCGATCACGTGACCGAGGATGCGCACGCCGGCGAGCATCAGGTCGCCGATGATGTCCAGTGCCTTGTGCCGCGCGAATTCATTGGTAAAACGCATCGGCTCCTTGGACATGATTTCATTGCCTCGGATCACCACCGCGCTTTCCAGCGAGCCACCCTTGATCAGGCCTTTTTCCAACAGCGGCTTCACATCCTCATAGTAAACAAAAGTGCGGGCGGCGCAGATCTCCTTCTCATAGGACTCCGGAGTGACCTCGCTGGAGAAATACTGGGTGAAACGTCCTTCAGGCCCCACATTGGTGACCGAGACCTTGAAGGTCTTGCATGGCACGATGGTGATGATGCTGCCGTCCGGCGTTTCCTGGTGAATTGGCTCGCGGATCTCCCACACGCGGCGCGGTGCAGACTGGGACACGATGCTCACGCGCTTGATCATTTCCACGAATGGCCGCGCCGAACCGTCGCCGATGGGCGGTTCGTTGGCGTCCATTTCGATGAGCGCGTTGTCCACGCCCATGCCGGTGAGGGCGGAAATGATGTGCTCCACTGTGTGCACCTTCACCGAGCCCTCCGCCAGGGTGGTGGCGCGCTCGACAGTCTGCACTTTGTCCACGTCAGCATTGATGAACGGTTGGTCTGGCAGGTCGATCCGTCGGAATTTGAAGCCATGCCCCTCGGCTGCTGGTTTGAGTGTGAGCGTCACCTTTTCCCCGGTGTGCAGGGAGGTTCCTTCCAAGGTGGCGGCGGCGGCAAGTGTGTGCTGAAGGACGAGGGACATGTGCCACAGGCTTGTTTTTTACCCGCCGGGGATCAAGCCGGAATCATCGGGGCCCGAGTGATGTTTTGAAAACGCGATCAACCGTCACGAAATGCCTGCTGCACTGCTTTCCCGCACAACGGGAATTTTCCGCGTGACGGACCGGGGGGGGCATGTAGAACCGCCGCAGCGGATTATGGCGGGCAAATTAACTTACCAACAAGCCGGGGTGGATACGCGCAAGGCGGCCGCCATCGTGGGTGACATCGGCAGCCACGTGCGCAGAACCCAGCAAACCCGCAAATTGTGGGGCGCATTCGGGCTTTTCGCGGCGTGCTATGATCTCAGCTCTTACAAGGAACCGGTGATCGTCACCGGCTGCGATGGAGTCGGCACCAAGCTGGAACTGCTGCTGGAGCACGATTTGCTCGAAACCGCCGGCAAGGACTTGGTGGCGATGAGCGTAAACGACATCCTCACGACCGGCGGCGAGGCGCTGCTGTTTCTCGACTACATCGGCATCGCCGCGCTGCATGAGGAGAAAATCACCCGCCTGATTTCCGGCATGGCGGATTATCTGGAAGCCTGCGATTGCATTCTGGCAGGCGGCGAAACCGCCGAAATGCCCGGCATCGTCCCTGTGGACGTGATCGAACTCTCCGGTTTCTGCATCGGCTGCGCCGAGAAACCCGATCTCATCGATCCGACCACCGTGGCCGTGGGCGACGTGTTGATCGGCTATGCCTCGGACAGCATCCACGCCAACGGTTGGTCGCTGGTGCGCCGGGTGCTGCGCGAGTTTCCCGGCGAGGTGACCGACGACGAACTCGCCGCCTGGCTCAAGCCGACCCGCCTTTACCATGATGTGACGCGCAATTTGAAAAAATCCGGCATCAAACCCAAGGCGATGGCGCACATCACCGGCGGTGGCCTGCCTGAAAATCTCGAACGCCTGTTCCGCGGCATGGGGGCCGATCTGGAAATCCCGCGCTGGGAACTTCCGGGCATCGATAAACTGCTTTCCCACGTGGACGCGCAGGACCGCTTCCATACTTTCAACATGGGCATCGGCTGGGTGGCAATCGTCGCCGAGGCGCATGTGGAGGCCGCGCTCAAGGCCGGGCCCGGCGGCCACGTGATCGGACGAATGGTCTCAGAAGTGGGTGTGCGCGTCCGGGTATCCGGCGAGTGATTCCATGAGAAAATTTCAACCACGGATACACACCGATGAACACGGAATTTAAGAGTTTTCCAGAAATTGACTTAAAATCATCCGGAAGCACTGGAAGATGGATGCAATATTTTGAATATCCGTGTCCATCCGAGTTTAACTGTGGTTTATTTCATCTCTTAGGATGACCCTCCAGCTTCAGCCAACATGAGCGATTTCCTCAAACACGAATGCGGGATCGCGGCGGTGCGGCTGCGCAAGCCTCTCGCCTATTATTACGACCGCTACGGCACCTGCTTGTGGGGGCTCAACAAGCTGTTCCTGCTGATGGAAAAGCAGCACAACCGCGGCCAGGACGGCACCGGCATTGGTTGTGTGAAGCTCAACATGCCGATGGGCCAACCCTACGTTTATCGCCGGCGCGGCATTGAAAAGGACGCGCTGGCCGAGATTTTCCGCAAGGAAATCAAAAACTTCTTCAAGATGTCGCGCAAGGGCATCATGGATCACAAGGAGCCCGAAAGCGTGAAACGCCACTTTGATTTCGGCGGTGAAATCCTCGTCGGCCATCTGCGCTACGGCACTTCCGGCGAGTTCGACGAAGGCTCGTGCCATCCCTATCTGCGCCGCAGCAACTGGCCCACCCGCACACTCATGGTCATGGGCAACTTCAACATGACCAACGCCGCCGAGCTCAACGAAGTGCTCATCAACCGCGGCCAGCACCCGGTTTTCGGCACCGACACCCAGACCGTGCTCGAGGAAATCGGCTACCATCTCGATGAACACCACACCGATCTCTACCGCCAACTCCGCGATCAGGGTGTGCCCGGTGCGGAAATGCCGGGAAAAATCTCCGCCGCGCTCGATGTGCCGCGGCTCGTCGCCGAATCCGCTGCTTCATGGGATGGTGGCTACGCGATTTGCGGTGCGATTGGCAACGGCGACATGTTCGTGATGCGCGACCCCCGCGGCATCCGGCCCTGCCACATGCTCATCACTGATGAAGTGATCGCCTTCGCCTCGGAGCGCGTGCCGCTGATGACCGTCTTCGAAGTGGAAGCCTCCGATATCAAAGCCGTCGATCCCGGCTCGATCATCACCATCAAGGCCGACGGCACCATGTCCGACACCGCCTTTGCGCCGCCGCAACGTTTCACTCCCTGCTCGTTCGAGAAAATCTATTTCTCGCGTGGCAATGATCCCCTCATCTACCGCGAGCGCAAGGCAATGGGTGCGGCACTCGTTTCCCAAGTGGTCGATTCCATCGGCGGCGCTTATGACAAAACCATCTTCTCGTTCATCCCCAACACCGCCGAGACCGCCTACTACGGCCTGATGGATGGCCTGCGCCTGCACCGCCGCCAGGAAGTGCGTGCCGCCATTCTCAAGGCCGCGGAAACCGGAAACATCACACCCGATTTGTTAGATGACCTGATCCTGCGCAACTGGCCGCAGGGCGAAAAGGTCGCCCACAAGGACATCAAGATGCGCACCTTCATTTCCCAGGAAAAAGGCCGCAACCAACTGGTGTCCCACGTCTATGACATCACTTACGGCGTGGTTTATCCCGGCGATTTCCTCGTCGCACTCGATGACTCGATTGTCCGCGGCACCACCCTCAAGCAGTCGATTCTTAAAATCCTCGCACGCGCCAAGCCCGCCAAGATCGTCGTTTGCTCCACCGCCCCGCAGATTCGCTACCCGGATTGTTATGGCATCGACATGTCCGAGCTCGGCAAGTTCATCGCCTTCCAGGCCGCGATTGCCCTCCACCGCCGCGCTGGCCGGCAGTGGTTGCTGGATGAAATCCACGATCAATGCCGTGCAGAGCTCAAGCTCCCCGCCGCCGATCGCCGCAACCGCGTGCAGAGGGTTTATGAAGCCTTCACCAACGAAGAAATTTCCGCCGAGATCAGCAGCATGGTTTATCCGGAGCACATCGACTGGGGCGGTGAAGTCCAAGTGATTTTCCAAACCATTGAAAACCTGCACGCCGCGATCAAGGGAGCCTGCGGCGACTGGTATTTCACCGGCGACTACCCCACGCCCGGCGGCTACTCGATGGTCAACCTTGCCTACATCCGCTGGTATGAGGGTGTGGGCGGCCGCAGCTACGATCTGCCGCTCTAACCAAACTGCGGCCGGCGATGAAGGAACTCCTTGAGGAACTCGAACGCTGGGGTGCGGATGTGATTTTCGGCCACGCCAAGGGGTTCCGCGCCTCGCTCGCGCGCTTCCTGATGTGGACGCTCTCCGGCATCTTCCGCATCCTCGTGCAACTCCGCCTCTGGCGCTACCGCAGCGGATGGAAACCCCAGCATCACCTCGGCTGCCAGGTGGTAGCGATCGGAAACATCACCGTGGGCGGCACCGGCAAGACCCCGGTGGTGGAATTGCTTGCACGTTCCCTGCGCGATCAGGGTCGCAGCGTGGCCATCCTCTCGCGCGGCTACAAAAGCCGGAAACTCGACCGCCCGCAGCGCTGGCGCGATGCCAAGGGCCGCCCGATTCCCGCCGAGCGCATGCCCAAGGTGGTCTCCACCGGCGAGGCGTTGCTGCTCGATTCCAAGTTTGCCGGCGACGAGCCATTCATGCTCGCCCGCAATCTCGACGGCGTCTCGGTGGTGGTGGACAAAAACCGCGTCAAGGGCGGGCTCTTCGCCATCGAACACCTCGCCGCCAACACCTTGCTGCTCGACGACGGCATGCAGTATCTGGATCTCGCCCATGGCATCGACATCGTGCTGGTGGATGCCGGTTCGCCCTTCGGCACCGGCTCGCTGCTGCCACGTGGCACCCTGCGCGAGCCGCCGAAAAATTTGCGCCGCGCGAGTTATATCCTGCTCACCAAGTGCGACGGCAGTTCCAATGATGAGTTGATCGCGCGCATCCGGAGATATAACAAAACTGCGGAGATCATCGAGTGCGCCCACGGGCCGATCCATCTGGAAAACGTCTTCACCCGCGAGAGGCAGCCGCTGGATTTCCTGAAAGACAAATGGGTGGGAGCCATCAGCGCCATCGCCGTGCCCGAGGCCTTCGAGGGCTCGCTGCAACAACTCGGCGCGCGTGTGGAAATCCGCCGCCGTTTTTCAGATCACCATCGTTTCACCCGCAAGGACGTGGACAAGTTCATGCAGCGCTGCGTCGAGCGTGACATGCAATTGATCCTCACCACCGAAAAGGACGCCGTGCGCTTCCCCCGCCCTTCTTCGATGGATGTGCCGGTGTTTTTCCTGCGCATCGAAGTGGAGATCCTCAAAGGCCTCGAAATCTGGGACGACCTGATCCGCCGGCTATGCCAACCCGAGCCGGCCTTCGAATCAGTGCTGCGCAACCGCCACGCTTACCGCATCTGACACGCTGATTGAAGACAGCGCTGGCGGGCAGTGTGAACAACAATCACTCAAGATGGATTTCAAATTGGATGAGCGCTCTGGGAGGGCGTGCAGGAAATGCATTTTGAGCCGGAGCTTGCACCCTGCCTTGGTAAGACCAAACTTTTCTCGCATGACCAGCCACACCGCGCCCCTCACATCCGCACAGGTGGAGAAACTCCGCCGGGCGCTGGAAAATCAAGGTTATGATTTCGAAACCAAGCCCCATGCGCTGTTCTCCGCACGCAAGGGCAAATTGAACGTCACCGTCTATCAGAAAGGCCCGAAAGTGCTGGTCCAGGGAAAAGACACGGAGGACTTCATCCGCTTCACGCTCGAGCCCGAAGTGCTCGGCGAGGCGCGCCTCGGTTATGAGGAAATCCACGAACCGGAAATGTTTGCGCCGCACTTCGGCATCGATGAAAGCGGCAAGGGTGACTACTTCGGCCCCTTGGTGATCGCCGGGGTTTTCACCGATGCCACAATCACCCGCAGTCTGATGGCAGCAGGCATCATGGACTCCAAGCGCGTGACCAGCGCCGCACGCATCCGCCAACTCGCCGCCGCCATTCGCGCGACGCCCGGTTGCACGGCGGAAGTCGTTTCCATCGGCCCGGAACGCTACAACGAAATGCACGCCTCGTTTCGCAATCTCAACCGGCTGCTCGCATGGGGCCATGCACGGGTGATCGAGAAACTCGCCGCCGCCCGGCCGGATTGCCCGCGCGCGCTCAGCGACCAGTTCGCGCGGCCGGAAGTCCTCCAGCGCGCACTGCGAGAGAAAGGTCTCACCCTTCAACTCGAGCAACGCACCAAGGGTGAATCCGATACCGCCGTGGCCGCTGCATCCATCCTCGCGCGCGAACGCTTTGTCGATTGGATGGATAAAACATCATCCGCATGTGGTCTGAAACTACCGCTCGGCGCTTCCGCCGAAGTAATGAAGGCCGCTCGCGAGTTGGTCGCACTGCATGGAAGTGAGTCCCTCTGCAAGGTGGCAAAACTCCATTTCCGCACTACTGGGGAAGTGCTCGGCACGGCCGGCCAGCCTGCGGATGGTGACACGTAAGCCCTTGCAAATTAGTCGATTTTTGACGCGACAAACCCGCTTGTGCCGTTATTCAATCCGCCCGTAATCTGATCGCCCTCCAAACCGCCCCTTACCATGAAAACCATCACCAAACGCGAACTCTCCATCAAAATCACCGATCGACTCGGCGCGAATGGTCACGAAATCACCCAACAGGTCGTGCTCGAAGTGATTCAGACTCTCATCGAGGAAGTCACCGAATCGCTTGCCAAGGGCGATAATGTGGTAATGCGGAATTTCGGCGCGTTCCAAGTGCGTGAAATGAAAGCCAAGATCGGCCGCAATCCCAAGAACCCCGGTAAGGACGTCCCCATCCCGGCCCGTGCCGCCGTCAAGTTCAAGCCCGGCAAGGAGATGAGGGAAAAGGTAGCCACCACCCTCGGAGTCATCCGCGAGAATCACAAAAAGACGAAAAAGTAACCCGTGGCGGCGGCGCGAACATCGAACGTCCAACATCGAATGTCGAATTGGACCATTTGGTGGAATCGTAATTTGAGAAACGTCCGCCGGCTTCGTTATCCCGTATTGGCGCTGACCTTGCTGCTGGCCTCTTGCAGCTCGCGCCCCGGTGGATACAGCGGCTACATGACCCGCTCTTACACCGTGCGCGGCCAAGACTACCAACCGATGTCTGTGGATGCCGCGCTGGGTCACAAGGAAACCGGCATTTGCTCATGGTATAACGAATCCAAATGGTTCGGCCTCAAACGCGGCAATACCTCACTCGGTGAAAAAGTCATGCCATGGCACCTTACCGGCGCACACAAAACCCTGCCCTTGCCCGCTCTCGTCAAGGTCACCAATCTGGAAAACGGCAAGTCTGTCAAACTCCGCATCAACGACCGTGGCCCGTTCATCGCAGGCCGTCATCTCGATGTCACTCCACGCGCCGCAAAGAAACTCGGTTTCTACGAAAAAGGCCTCACCACCACCCGCCTCGAAGTAATCTCTGTCGGCGACGGCCGATACAAGCGAAGGAAGCGCGGTTGGTGGTTTTTCTAGTCCGTATCCTACTGTATGGTTACGGCCCAAGCGCTGCCAGGCCCCTCGGTGGGAGCAGCATGCGCGGTCACTCCTCGTGTTTTCCGTCTGCACCAGCGGACTCTTCCGTGGTGAGTTTGCGGAAATGAATCTGGCCGACGCGGCGACCGTCGGTGCTGGTGACGCGCGCCTCGTAGCTGAGGATTTTGAGCGTCTCGCCGACTTCCGGGAAGCGCCCAAGCTGCTGGGTGATATAGCCGCCGACGGTGGTGACTTCGCCGCTCTCCAACACGAGATCGGTCACATGACCGCCGAGGTCGTTGAGCGTCATGGTGCCCTCGACCACGAATTCATCCGTATTGACGCGGGTGAAGGCAGAGCGCTCGTTGTCGAACTCATCCTGAATGTCGCCGACGAGTTCTTCGATGATGTTATCGAGGAAAACCACACCGACGGGTGTGCCGAATTCATCGACGGCCAGCGCGAGGTGTGCGTGCTCGCGGAGGAAGAACTTGAGCAGCGTGTCGAGCGGCATCGTGTCCGGCACGATCTTGAGCTCGCGCTTGATGCGCATGAGGTCCGGGTCCGGATCGTTGATGAGCTTGAAGAGATCCTTGATGTGGATCAGGCCGATCGAGTTGTCGAGGTGCCCCTTGACGAGTGGAAAACGGGTGTGCTTGCTGCGCAGGGCGATCTCCAGGGTTTTGTCAAACGGCTCGTCGGCATCGAGAACGATCACGTTGTTGCGCGGCGTCATCACGTCGCGCACCCAGAGTTCGTTCAGACCGAGCGCATTGATGAGGATTTCGCGTTCGGTCTCGGTGACTTCCTGGGAGGCACCGCTCTGGGTGACGAGCACGGCGAGCTCGGCGGCCGAGTGGCTGTGCTCGCTTTCGCTCACCGGGTCCAGGTTGAAGAACACCTTGAGCAGCTTGTTGGCGGTGCCGTTGAGCACGATGATGGCCCAGTGTGCGGCGCGATAGAACGCATGCAGCGGGCCGGCCAGCAGCAAGGTGGTGGAAACCGAACGGCGGATGGCGATGGACTTGGGCATCAGCTCGCCGATTACCACGTGCAGGAAGGTGAAGGAAACGATGGCCAGCGAGAAGGAGATGAGTTTCACCCACCACACCGAGATGCCGGTATTGAGCAGGACGGGAGAGAGCAGTGCGGCAACGAATGGCTCGCCTAGGAAACCCAGCGCCAGCGAGGCGATGGTGATGCCCAGTTGGTTGGCGGAGAGGTAGCTGTCCAGATGGTTCACCACGTGCAGCGCGGTCTTGATTTTCGGCGAGCCGGCTTTTCCCTCGGCCTCAAGCTGGCTCGGCCGGACCTTCACGATGGCGAATTCCGAAGCGACGAAAAAGGCATTGAGCAGCAGGAAGAAAACAATGCCTGCGATATAGAGTAGCGCTTTGCCAAGCGACGGAAATTCTGTCGGCGGATTGGGCGAAACGGATGCGAGAACATCCAGGCTGTGCAATAAAGTCATCATCGAATCATGGGATCAGAGTTTTTCATAAACGCCCTGATCGCGTCTTTCGAGCACGGTGAAGCCCGCTTTTTTGGCGTCGCTCACCGAGAGCGGCTTGGTGACCTGCGGTGTGTTGACACGCGAGATCACCTTTTTGACCGGGTTCTTGCACAGCGGGCAGACCAGCAAGGGGCTGCGGTCCACGGGACGCCTGAGTTCGAATCCCCGTGCGCAGATTCGGCACGAATGCTCTGGATCTTCGGGGGCTTCGGAAACGTATTCGTAAATCGGCATGAGAAAGGCGCGGGTCGGGAAATTTCCGCCCCACGCCTGAAATGAGCGGATGCTGTGCCAACTTTACCAGCTCGACTTGGTCACGCCGGGGAGCATGCCTGCGGAGGCCAGCTCGCGGAAGGTGATCCGGGAGAGGCGGAAGCGGCGCAGAAAAGCGCGGCGTCGGCCGGTGATTTCGCATCGGTTGATCAAGCGCGTCGGACTTGCGTCACGCGGCAGCATCGAGAGACCCACGTAGTCCTTCTCGGCTTTGAGCTTGAGACGGAGTTCAGCGTATTTCTCGACGGTTTGTTTTTTGCGCTCGTTGCGGGCAATCCAACTTTTCTTAGCCATAATTCGGGGGGCGGTTTTTAGGGTCTGGACCGGTGCATGCAAGCCCAAAGTTGCGACTTCGGGGAATTTTGCTGAATTTGCCGGGATTGCCCTTGGTTTGCGTGATGATTTTATCCGGAAGTGGACTCGGGCAGGTCGGTTTGCGTATCAGAAGGGGGGCCGACGGGTTGGGCCACCAGACTCACAAAGCCCGCATGCGTGTCATCACATCGGTTTGGTTTTGATCAGCCGGAAGCGGTCGTGATAAACGCCGCAGTTGAATTTACGGCAGCAATCGTAGCAGGCGACAGCGCGCTTGATCGGTTTGACGCGGCGGATGGTGGTGAAGCAGTGCGGGCAGGTGTAGGCATGGTTGCGTTTCATCCGGCGACGCTTGAACGGCAGTGTGTGGAACGGTTGCTCGCCGGCAATGCCGAGGTCGGCGCAAGCGGCGCGCCACTCGCTGCCGTGCGGATCGATCTGGCGGCGACCACAACGCTCGTAAGCGATGAGGTGGGCGAGTTCGTGCTTGAGTGTGCGCCACATTTCGTCGGGCTCGCACTGGCGCAGCTTCGGGTTGAGCTCGATGCTGCGGTCCGGCCACCACGCGCGGCCGGCGGTGGTCTGCATGCGCGGGTTCCACGAGACCCGCACCTTGCGTGCGAGTTCCGGGAGCCCGAGAGCGGCGGAGGCTTCCGCGCACCAGGCGGTGAGGCCGCCATCTTCCCTGAGCGGCCGTGTGGGCACAGGAGCCGGCGGGGAGATGATACGCAACCACGAGGTCAAACGAAATTCAAGTTGCGGCATGCTTCGACCCATTTGCGACACACTTAACAACTTTGTCCGCGGATGGCAACAGGTGACCCCGGAATTTTTCTAACCGAACTATTGTGGTGCGTCTGTGCGTTTACCAAGCCGGATCAGCCGCTCCCTGTTGACAACCGGAGCGAAGCGGAGATGACCGCAGGCAACCGCAGATTCGCCGCTAGAGTTTTTCAAAACCTGCATTCGAAACCCAGCAGCAGACCGTGGCTGATGACATCGTAGCCGAAGGAGCCGTCCTCGCAATCGGTGCCGATGCCGCGGTAGCCGAGCACCGCCGCTGCGGAATCGTTGATCTGATCTCCCAGAGAGGCCATAGCCTGCCACGTAAGATCCGAAGATACGCCAAACCCGCCGATGCCGCATAGGGCGGAGAAACCAGCGAACTGTCCCTCGCCGAATCGGGCACCTGCCTGAGCAACGGCGAACTGCGTATCGAGCTGCACGGCCAGGCCAATCCCGTTCACGATGACGTCGTGGCAGCTCTTTGCACCAAACTCAACGCCACCGAGACCCACTATCCCGGCACAAAATTGCGCCTCAATTACGTCCCGCTCAGGTCATCCTCTTTCCCTACGGGTCAGGATGTCTGAGTCTTTGTTGGATGCCGATGGTAGGACCTTACTATGCGCTCATCCGTTCATGACCTACTTCCACCCGGGTTGCGTAAACCACTGTCCAAATTCGGCAAGGATTTGGAGCTACCCGGTCGCAGGAGCCTCCTCACTGCCGCGTTGGATTATTCAGCCCTTGAGAGCCGGGTGATGCCACGCTGGAGAAGTTGGGAGTCCACGTTGGTGGCGAGCAGTTCGTCGAGGTGGATGGTGAGGTTTTCATCGGCGAATTCGATGGTGTGAAGTTCGCCTTCCAGCCCATCAAATGCCTGGATGAGGGATTTCATGTCGCGGATTTCGCGGCCATTGACCTTGCGGACGATGAGGTTGTTCAGGCGCTCGTAGCCGACGGTGGCGGGAGTGGGGATGGCTCCGCTGAGGAAAACCACGCGGTCCATGGAGTCCTGGTAATTTTCCGGGTTCTCATAAGTATCGAGCAGGTTGAGAGGTGCGCGGGAGCGCCAGTCCTCGCCGAAGCTCTCGAGTAGGGGCAGAGAGAGTTCTTGGAACACCAGACCGCCCTTGACGAGGTAGTTGGGTGCCCTGTTGTAGAGATGGCTGGGCACCAGGCGCGTGCCTTCATCCTCTCTGATGACGGCGGCTTTGAGTTCGAGCGGTTCGCCATCGCGCAACAGCGAGAGGGTGACCGTATCACCGCTGGATTTCTCACCGCGGATGAGGTGGCCCCAGGAGACGCTGCCGTAGTTCGGATGTTCATAGTAGCCACGGCGGTCGATTGGCTGGCCGTCCACGGCGAGTAGCACGTCACCCTTGAGCAGGCCCGCGCGATCCGCCGCGCCGCCCTTGCGGATGCTGCGGAGATACACGCCGCCTTGGTCGTCGCGAAGTTTCAGCCATTGGCGCAGCGAGTTGTCCTCGGTGCGGGCAACGGAGGCACCGAGGCTGGGGAACCCGCCGTAGGATCCCTGGCTGGACTCGTTGATGAAGCGCGCGAGGATGTCGGTGGAAATGACATCACAGAGCTGATCCTTGGAGTTGTAGCTGATCAACACGCCGGCGAGCTTGCGGCCATTGAGCACCGGCAGGGTGTAGCTGCTGGAGGCGCTCTGCATTGAGGCCTTCACTCGATAGGTCAGGAAACTCTGGCCGGGCAGGAGGTTCGGGGAAATGCCCACGCTTTGCAGGGGGCCCTCGGTAAGAATTGGCAGCCCGTTGTCTTCGAGCTGGAGCACCTTGAGGGAATCCCCGATCGCGGATGGGGGGGCGATTTCGAATGGCACCGTGCCCTCGAAAAAGATGGCACCCTGTTCCTCAGAGGTGGGGCCCAGCAAGGCGAGGTTGGCCTCGTGGTCGGTGGCGATCACCCGGGCGGGCGTGAAGCGGCTGCCATCGGCGGATTCGAATTCGAGATAGGTGGCATCCGCTACGAGTTCCGCAGTGGTGACGACGAGTTGGGGTCCGACGATGGCGGCCAGGGCACGGCGGCGGCTCGGTGCGTTTTTTTCCCACGGCTGCCAGAGATTCCACGTTTGTTGGGTGGAGTTGATGCGGACCACCGAGGATTTCACATCCCACTCGGCGGGCGCGGGTTCTTCGGCTGGGGCGGCGCTTTCCACCGCATCCGTGGCTTCAGGTTTTGTCGATTTCGATTCCGGCGGCTGGCAGGAGGCAAGTGCGAGGATCAGTGGCAGGATGAAAAGCGTGCGCATGGCGGGAAAGTCGGGTGTGAATGAGAAATCTACAATCTTCAATCTACAATCCTCACCTGAGTCCCAGCACGTCCTGCATGTCATAGAGGCCGGCGGGTTTATCATGCAGCCAGATGGCGGCTTGCACGGCTCCGGAGGCGAAGGTGAGGCGGGAGGAGGCTTTGTGGGTGAGTTCGACACGCTCTCCATCGGCGGCGAAGATCACGGTGTGATCGCCCACGACATCGCCGCCGCGCAGCGTGTGCATGCCGATTTCACGAGGCTTGCGCGGGCCGATGTTGCCGACACGGCCGTGGGCGATGTCGTCCTGATAGGAGGTGCCGGTTTCGGCATTGAGGATCTCCAACAAAGTGCGGGCGGTGCCGGAGGGCGCATCAATCTTGTGGCGGTGATGCATTTCGGTGACCTCGATATCGAAGCGGTCCTGCTTGAGGATGCGCGCGGCGTGGCGGGTGAGCCAGAACAGGGTGTTCACGCCCACGGAGTAATTCGACGCATAAACAATCGGCAGCGTTATCGCTGCTTCATGGATCATCGCGCGTTCCGCATCGGTGTGACCGGTGGTGCCGATGACAAGGTGCGTGCGATGTTTCAGGGCGGCTTCTACGACTTGGGCAGTGAAGGAATGCACGGTGAAATCAATGATGCAGGATGCCTGCGCGGCGGCGGCATCGAGATCCTCGCCCACATCGTGGGTGGCGGCGACGGCGACAAGGGGTTCCGCAGCGGCGGCCTGCAGCAAGGCCTGGCCCATGCGGCCGGATTTTCCTGTGATGAGTAGCTTTGGCATGGATTGTGGATTGTGGATTGTGGATTGGTAAGAGATGAGAGATGCGCCTTCTTTTCTTGCGTCTTGTGTCTTGAAGTCTTGTGTCTTCTTTATTCAGTCTTCCCAAATCATGTGTTTGAGTTGGAGTTGACTGGCGCGGGCGGCGGCTTCACCGGCGCGGGGGCCTTCGAAGGAGGCTATTTTGCGGGCGCAGGCGATGGCTGCGGGCCAGCGGCCTGCTTTTTCGAGCAGGGCGAGTGCGCGGAAGCCGCAGAGTTCGAAGTAATGCCACTCGGCGGGCGCAGTGGCGGTTTCAAGCACGGAGTAATAGGCGGTGAATGCTTCCTTTTCGCGTTTGCGTGAGGGGTCCTTCTCGTCGGAAATTTGTTCGAGGGTGCGGCCGCGCAGGTATTGCAGGCGGTGGATCACTCCGGGGGTGGCGGGTGCGGCGGCCAGCAGGCGGTCATAGACGGCGAGTGCTTCGGTGAGTGAGGTGGGATTGGTGCCGCCCTGGGCATAGATCGCCTCTCCTAACAAAAGTCCGGCGGGCAGGTGGAGTGGATCGGAATTTTCCAACGAATCGAACCACTGGCGAAGGAAGTCGATCGCCTCGGGCAGGCGGTTCATGTCGATCATGAGCCGGGCTTTTTCCATCATGGCGATGGGAGTGAGCGGGCGCTTGAGGGCGATCACCTTGTCAAACAGGGCGAGCGCCTCCTGTTGGGACTGGCTGGCTGGAATGAGGGCTGCGGAGCGGGCGGCGAGTAGCAAGGCGGCCTCAGCGCGGGTGGGGTCGGCGTCGGTGGCGGCGAGTTTTTCGAGCACCATGCGGGCCTCGTTGTAGCTGCTGGACTCGAACAGATTGCGGCCAAGCACAAGGGCGGCCTCTGCTGCTGCCGGATCTCCGGAAAATTGTTCGAGAATCCGGCGGGCGGTGGCGATGGCGGCAGGGATGTCCTTGGAGAGATCTTCGATGCGCAGGCGGTTCAGCATCAATCGTTGAGGATTGAGGGTCGCGGATTTTTCCGGATCTGCGGCGAGGGTTTCGAGTTGGGCGCGGGCGAAGGAAAGATCCGGCGGAGCGGTGGCGATGGCGGCCTCGGCAGCGGCGAGACGTGCTTCCGGCACTCGCGGGTGATCGGGGTGTTGAAGCAGGAACTCTTCGATGGCAGCCCGCTTTTCAAGAGGATTTTCCAAGGATAGGGTGCGCTCGAGTTGGAGGTCGGCCGCGAGCGAGGGATCGCTGAGCTTGTCGGTCTGGAGGACGGGGGTGCTTGTGGCGTGGCCGAAACGGAGGATGGCGGCGTTGAAGCGCGCGGCGCGGGCCTCGCTGGCGGCCAGCGAGGAGGCGGCTTCCTCAAAGAGCGCTGCAGCCTTGGTTTTATCACCATGGGCAAAGGCGTTTTTGGCTTCGAGAACCGCTGATTGGCCGCGCAGGGTGGGAGAGTTGGCGGTTTCCCTGAGTGTGGCAAGCAGGTCGAATGCGTGCTCGTCGGCACCGTCGGCGAGGGCTTTGCGGGCGCGTTCCAGCATGGCAAGCCCGGCGAGCGGGTGCTGCGGGAAATCGAGGCGCAGGCGGTTGAGCAAACGCTGGGCCTCGCTGGCAGCCTCGGGGGTGGCGCTGCGTTTGAGCCCTTGGGCGCGGGCGAAGAGTGCTTGGGCGGTGAGTTCCTCCGTGGCGCCAGCGGTGGGCCAGGCAGCGGCGGCAAATGGGCCGGCCGTGGCGATCAAACCGGTGGCTGGTAGCTCCGGCGGCGTGATCCATTCGCTGAGTTTTTCCAGAATGGGATCCGTCGCGGCGAGTGTTTCCGGCATGGCGGCGCGCAAGCGCTGGAAGAGCGGCGCAAGCAGCGGAGAATCCGGATTTTCCTGAATGAATGAGAGCAGGAAACTGGCGGCAGCTTGGGGATTATTGCGAGCGAGATGAGTGTCTGCCAGACCCACTGCGGCGCGGTGTCTGCGGTCCAGCGATTGGCCTGTCGCCTGGTTGAGCAGTGACTGGAAAACATCGGCGGCCTCGGCGGGCTTGCCTTCGGCAAGCAACAAATGCGCCTCAAGGAAAGTGGCGAAGGGCCGGTCACCGGGGGCGATCGCATCCGTGGCTGGCATGATCAAGCGAGCCTCGGGGCCGCGGCGCTGATCAAGCAGGATTTCCACTTGGTGCAGCCGCGCCTTGGCAGCGAGGGGGGCATCGGATTTTTGCTCCAAGGCCTTGAGAGTATCCAAGGCAGCCTTGGGTTTACCAAGTGCGAGTTGGAGATTCTTGGCCGTCAATGCGGTTTCACTTTGGAAAGGCGCTTGCGGGTTTTGTGTGAGCGGCAGTAACACATCGAGCGCTTCCGTGAAGCGGTCAAGTGAAGCCAGCGCCTGGCCGCGCCAGAATGGGGCTTCCGGGTGATCGGAAACAAACGACTCATCGAGCAGGGCGAGCGCCTGCTCAGCCTTGCCATCGCGGATCCACGACTCGGCAAGCCGGATGGCCACGCGCAGCTTGTCCAGCGGCGCGAGTGCGGGGTCGCCGAGGCTGGCATCAAAGTGCAGGGCTGCCATTTCCCACAGGCCGGCGGCAAGAGCGTCCTCGCCGAGACGGATGCGCGAGTCGTCCGTAGCCTGCCCGATCAGGGGGGATGGTGTGGCGATAAGCAACAGCGGCAGAAGCGATCTGAAATTCATCCGGCACGCGGATTTTGGCGCGGCTGGGGGGCGATGGCGAGCCCGGATCAAGCAGAATTAAATCCCGGTGCCGAACATCCGGTCGCCGGCATCGCCGAGGCCGGGGAGAATGAAGCCGCGTTCGTTGAGGCAGCGGTCGAGCGCGGCGGCGAAGATGGGCAATTCGGGGAAAGCGGCACTCAGGGTGGCCACGCCTTCGGGCGCGGCGACCATGCAGGCGAAGCGCAATGAGCGCGCACCGGCGTCGCGGAGCTTGCGCACGGCCTCCACAGCGGAGCCACCGGTGGCGAGCATGGGGTCCAGAATGATGATCTCGCAGCCGGTGAGAGTGGGCGGATGCTTCATGTAATATGACTCCGGCAGCAGGGTTTTCTCGTTGCGAGCCAAGCCGATGTGGGCCACGGAGGCCTGCGGGATCAGATCCAGGAAGCCATCGAGAAACGCGAGTCCAGCGCGGAGGACGGGCACCAGGATGATGTTGCGAGCGAGTTTCTCTCCGGAGGTGATTTCCAGCGGTGTATTGCAGGGAACGACATCGGTTTCCAAGTCCGTCGTCACCGCGGGGACCATCAATGAGGCAATTCGCCGGACGCGCTGGCGGAATTCCGGCGATGGGCAAGCGGGATCTCGAAGGCGCGTGAGTTCATCCGCGATCAATGGATGGTGAATCGTCTGAAACATCGCATTATTCAGCGTTTGAGGAGTTTCCGAAGATCGGATGTGGGCAAATTGAGCTGAACAGCAGCATCCTTGAGATCGCCATCGGCGCGGTCAACCACACGGCCGACCACCTCGCGGGTGATCCACCCGAGTAGATCCCCGTCCGCTGGGGCGAGGTTGATCAATTGATCAAGCGCGGTGGAAACGGCGGCGGGCGATTTCCCGGGGGCGGAGGCGAGCGGAATGTCGGATGGCAGCAGGATGTTCGAGGAAGCAAGCGCACAGGCGCGGGCGATGGTGTTTTCCAACTCGCGGACGTTGCCCGGCCAGTTGTGCGATTGCAGGGTGTTGATGGCCTCGGCGGAGAGGCGGATGCGCGCCATGCCGTTCTTCTTGGTGATGCGCTGGAGGAAAAACTCGGCTAGCAGCGGAATATCCTCGCGTCGTTCGCGCAGCGGCGGAATCGGGATTTCCACCACATTGAGGCGATAGTAGAGGTCTTCGCGGAAACGCCCGACAGCCACTTCCTCGGAGAGATTCTTGTGCGTGGCGGCGATGATCCTCACGTCGGTAGTGATCGTTTCGTTGGCACCCACGCGCGAAAACGAGCCGTCCTGCAGCACACGCAATAGTTTGACCTGGATGGAAAGCGGCATGTCGCCGATTTCATCGAGAAAAAGCGTGCCGCCATCCGCTTGCTCGAAGCGTCCCGCGCGGCGGGCGATCGCGCCGGTGAACGAGCCTTTTTCATGGCCGAACAACTCGCTCTCTAACAAATTTTCAGGGATCGCGCCGCAGTTGATGGTGATCATCTCCTTTTGGCGGCGCGGGCTGTATTCGTGCATCGCCTTGGCCACCAGTTCCTTGCCGGTGCCGCTCTCGCCCGCGATGAGCACCGGCGCATCCGAGCGCGCGACGCGGCCGACCAGCTTGAAAACCTGCTGCAGCGCGCGAGACACGCCGATCATTTTTGCCCGGCTGTCGTGTTTGGGCATTTCCGCCGACGGCTGGTCCGCGCTGCGGCGGTCATCGCGGGTTTGCAGGGCGGACTCGACCAGGGGCCTGAGCTCGAATGCCAGTGACTCCTTGCGCAAGACGTCGTGCGCCCCACGCTGGGTGGCCTCGATGATTTGTCCGGTCGTCGGAAATCCGGCGGTGAGCACCACCAGCGTCTGCGGGCTGTGCTGGAGAATCCGGTCCAGCAACTCCATGCCGTCGAACGGTTCCAATTCCATCGCCGCCACCACCACGCCCACTTCGGTTTTTTCGACCACCTTTAAGGCATTGGCTGCATTATCACAGCGCAGCACCCTTAGATTTTTCGCAGCAAGGTGCTTAGTCGCCCATTCCAGGAAATCCAGATCAGGATCTACCAGCAAGAGGGTTTCTTCTTTGGAATTTTCAGGCATTGCGGCGCAGGCGCAGTCAAGCAGGGCAAAGCTGAAAAACACGAAAAAAAACCACCAAGCCAATCAAGAGCCGCATTGCGCTGGGTTTGGTCCCATTCATCAAGCGTGGGCAAGCCCGCCCGCCAACCGCGTCCGGCGGGCTTGCTCGCCTAATCAAACGAGCCCAAAAGCACTCAGGGATCTACGTCTTTTGCGATGGTCGATTGATGGTCCGCGAGCAGTTGCTTCAACTCGGCGGTGGCGGCGGGTGGCAGGTGGCTGAGGCGCTCAAGCGCGGTTTTGTTGAGGAAATCGCGGCTGCTGTTTTCCGAGGCGAAAAGATCGACCTCGATCAGGATGCGGGGGCCGGCGGGTGTGCTGATGACAGGATAAAGCGGGTGGGCCGGCTTGCCATCAGGGGATGTGCGGACGCCGACGGTGGTCCAGATCTCACCGCGGTGGACGCCGGTGATGATGGGGGGCTTGGAATTGCGAGGGCTGCCGGTGATTTCGTAGCCAAGATTGCGCAGCACGGTGGTTTTGCTGTCGGGCGTTTTCAAATGCGCGGTGAGCTGCAGCGCTGTGGTGACATCGCCGCTGGCGATGGCCTTGTGCCAGGCGTCCACTGTGGTGCGCGCCTGTTCTTCGGTGGGTGGGCCGGTTTGCGGCAGGAATTCAAGTTCGGCGGATTCCGAAAAAAGTTTTCCCTGCCAGTTTTGTTGCCAGTGTTTGCTTTGTTCGTCGATCCAGCCGCGCAGGGTGTCCGCGCTTTCCTTGCGTGGCCGGGGCACCCAGAACCATCCCTGCGGGCTTTGTTCGAAGTAAAGGGTGCGCAAATCCGGCCGGTCCGGGCTGCGGGCGGCAAAAAAGTGCCAGATGGCGGCGGCTTTGCCGTCCTCGATGCGCAAAGCCAGCGGAACGATCTGCCGCCCGCCGCCGGGTTCGCGCATCGTGCGCCACAGTCGGGTGGCCTCAAGCAGGTTGTCGCGCGCGCCCGCCCCATCTTCCGCAGGGCGGATCAGCTGCAGCACTTGGGCAAGTCCGCCGCTTTGCAGGTGGCCGAGCAATCTCTCGCTAGCCGCCTGAGCGCTGGCTTCCGGTAGCGGCGGGTGTAGCTCCGACAGCTTCGCGGGAAAGGCATCGAGCAGTTCTTCGTCGATGATTTCGTCGAGCGGTGCTTCGTTTTCCGATAATTCCTGAAGGAAAACATCCGGCGGATCTACCCGCCAAAGTCCGCCGGCGGATTTGTTGAGTTCGAGGTGCAGCAACTCGATGCGCGGAGCCGCCCGAGGTGTCACGCCGCCAGTGGAATCGATGCAAGCGACTGACACCAACGCCTGACTGCCATCCTCCTCGTGGTGGACGAGCGCCCGCAGCACGTCCTTGGACATGAGCAGGCGCCACGGACGCAGCGCGCCGGCGGTGCTCACCGCGGACTCGGCTGCCTTGATGCGCAGCGACCAGTCATCGGGCAGCGGAATGGTGAGACCGCCGAGCAGTCCGAGGATTTCCGGCAGGTTGTGGCGTTCGCAAGCACTCAGGAAAAGCTCGCCGGTTTCTTCAGACCCGAGACCGCGCAAAGTGCTTTGCGGCAGACTGGCCTCGATGTTGCGGCGCATTTTTTCCACCGTTTGGTCGCGCAGGGTGGCCAGATCGAGCACCTGCTCGCGCAACATCCAGTTTTGTAATGCCGCGCAACGCTGGCGTAACGTGGTCCCGTATCCGAAGCCGCTGTTTTCAAATGATGCCGGCACCGGAGCTGCCGCCCATGCATCGCCGCGCCTCACCAGCGCCACCGGAAAAACCCGCATGCGACCGGGATCGAAACTGCCGGTCTTGCGCACCAACACCGCGGCCAGCTCTCCATCGAGCCGCACCGCGCCCGCTTCAAGCGGATCGCTGCCGAGATCCTGCGCCATGCGTTCCAAGCGCCGAGCGATCTGCCTGCGCTTGCTGGCGCTGGTCTGCACCGAGAGCGCGGTATCGCCGCCGAGTTCCAGATTGATTTTCCGGGCACGGACTTTTTCCAGGAAATCGACGGCCGTTTCCCCGGGATCGGCGGCGGCTGCCAGCCCGAAGGCCACCAGCGCCAGCCACAACACGCAAATCATTCTCACCACCGATGCCATAGCCCATTTTTCTACGGAAAAAAGCCCGGATTTTCTCGCCTTGCCGCCGCCTCATTCCTGCACCGACAAGAATTCCGGCAAGCTGCCCGTCACGCCGGCCAACCGCGGGATCGCCTCCCACTCGTCGCGCTTGCCGAGCATCCGCAGGCCAAGGCGGCGGAGGGTTTCAGACGGATCCGTGCGCACCGGACGGAATGCCCGCAGCCGCTCGCCATCCTGCTCCGGCAGCACGTTCCAGGCAAAAGACGGCCTACTGTCCACCATGCCCTTCTTGGCACCCCACTCGCGGGACTCGCCGAAGCGCATGTCGCCGATCCACGCCCCCTTGGCATGCCGCCTTGCGATCCACCAACCGTCGGAAAACCATTGGATTCTCTTCACTTCCCGCAGGTCCTCCATGCCGGTTAGCGCTTCAGCACCGCGTGGGTAAACCGTCCAGCGCACCGGCGTGTCACGGCGCTCGAACACCGTGCGGTAGCCCACCCAGAGTTCATCGCCACGATCCACCACCGAGCGCCAAAGAATGATGTTGAATGGCGTCGGCGCTTCCATCCGGCGCTCGAACTCCACTCCGCGCCGCGCCAGATCTGCCTCGAATCCGGCCGACGCTACAAATTTCATTCCCACACTCAGCATGGCATAGGCCGAGGCGATTCCCAGACCCCACGCATTCAGTCTGCGCCGTTTCGGCAGCTGTTTTTTCGTTCGCAGGAATGCCAGCCAGACCAGCGCCACAAGCATCGGCATCGTGAAGAAGAAATCGATGATGAACAGATGGTTGAAGCCCACGCGGTATTCGGAAAACGGCCATAAGACCGAGGTGCCATACACCGTGAAACAATCGATCAAGACATGCGTGCTCCACACCGCGAAGACAAACCAGCCGGCCCGCGCGCGGCTGATCTTATAGCGCTTCCAGAGCTTCGCCAACCATGCCGACAAGCCCCATGAAGCGAGCACCATCACCAACAACGAATGGCTGGGTCCGCGGTGCCACCACAGGTTGCCCGCGTTGTCGAGAAACGGTGCCACAAGTATATCCAGATCCGGCAGCGTGCCGAACAATGCTCCCCATGCCAGCGCCCGGTTGCCCAGCCGCTTGCCCAACATCATTTCCCCGACCGCTGCTCCCAGCGTCGCCTGTGTGAGTGAATCCACGGCCGCAACCATGCCGCATTTTCAAATTTCGCAAACCCGAAACCGCGGATTTACCAGCGGACAAGGCATCTCAAGATGGGATATTTTTCACCGCAAAGCCGCAATGGTCGCAAAGGAGCGCAAAGTGGTTTTGAAATTGAGGTTTAGAATCGGCACTACACGAGGGGGCCACCTCACCACGTCCAATGATTTGGCATGATCTCTGCGTCCCTTTGCGGCCTTTGCGGCTTTGCGGTATTCCAATGTTTTTGATGCCCCATCTCTGTGGTCTTCACCCTTGCCCGCCGCGCCTCTTCCTGCTTGTCTCCGCGCGCCATGAAAATTCTCGTCGCCTACTCGGGTGGTCTCGATACCTCCGTCCTACTCCTTTGGCTCAAACAAAGATACAACGCCGAAATCATCGCCTACTGCGCCGATGTCGGCCAGGGCGACGAACTCGACGGCCTCGAGGCCAAAGCCCTCTCCACCGGTGCCTCCAAGTGCTACATTGGCGACCTCAAGGAGGATTTCGCGGCCAACTACATCTTCCCGATGATCCAGGCCAACGCCATCTACGAAGGCCGCTACCTGCTCGGCACCTCGATCGCCCGCCCCTGCATCACCAAGGGCATGATGGACGTCGCCATCGCCGAAGGTGCCGACGCCATCGCCCACGGAGCCACTGGCAAAGGCAACGACCAGGTGCGCTTCGAACTATCCGCCGCCTCGCTCGCCCCGCACGTCAAATGCATCGCCCCGTGGCGCGACGCGGAGTTCCGCAAACAATTCCCCGGTCGATCGGAAATGATCGCCTATGCCGAGGCAAACAATATCCCGGTCAAGGCATCGATGAAAAAGCCTTACTCGATGGACCGCAACCTCCTGCACATCTCCTTCGAAGCCGGTGCCATGGAAGACCCGTGGTATGACGCCACCACCCCGGCGGACAAAGACATGTATGTGCTTTCGGTTTCCCCGGAAGACGCGCCGGACCAAGCGGAATACATCGAGATCCTTTTCGAAAAAGGCAACGCCATCGGCCTCAAGCACGAAAACCTCTGCGCCATTCTCGGCGAGCTCGGCGATGTGAAATCCACCGGCCAAAAGGACGGCTACTCGCTCTTCACTCCCTACGGCATCATGCGCGTGCTCAATCTGTTAGGCGGCCGCAACGGCATCGGCCGCGTCGATATCGTGGAAAACCGCTTCGTCGGCATGAAGTCGCGCGGCATCTATGAAACCCCCGGCGGCACGATTCTGTTAGCCGCCCACCGCGATCTCGAAACACTCGTCGTCGATCGCGAGTCGATGCACATCCGCGATTCGCTCATTCCAAAATACGCGCAACTCGTCTATAACGGCTTCTGGTTCGCACCCGAGCGCGAGGCGATCCAGGCACTGGTCAGCGAGACGCAGAAAACCGTCTCCGGCGAGGTCCGCCTCAAGCTCTACAAAGGCAACGTCATGCAAGCCGGCCGCCGCTCGCCGCACAGCATGTATTCCGAAGCCGTCGCCACCATGGAAGGCGGCCAGGAGGAAGCCTACAACCAGGACGACGCCACCGGTTTCATCGCTCTCAACGCCCTGCGCCTCAAAGCCAGCGCGCGGCAACTGAAGTGAGTATCAGCATGCACGGCTGACCTGTCCTTGGTTGATTTCGGATCACGGAGCGCCTGCCCCACGAAAGCGCGGCCACGATGATCTCCTCAACCGTCATCTTTTCCACCCACCCCAGTGATGTGAATTGGTGAAGAATTTCATGGGAAACCGCAGGACTGGGCGCTAGAAACGCCGTTGCAATCACCTATCAAGCCCATGCCCCGCGTCACCATCACCGTTCCTGGAAAAAGTCCGCAGCCTTACCGCTTTCAACTCGACCGCCGTGTAGTCGCCCTAGGCCGCGGCAGCAGCAACGACATCGTGATTGATTGCGGCTCGGTCTCCGTTTCGCACGCGGAAATGCGCCGCATCGATGGCGGTTTCGAACTCGCCGATCTGCAATCGACCAATGGCATCAAGCTCGATGGCGAACGCCGCGAGTTGGTGCCGTTGCAGAACGGGATTTCCCTGAAACTTGGCGAGGTTGCATTTGATTTCCAGCTCAGCGAGGAAGAACTGGAGGCGCTCGCGAAGGAAAGCCAGGCTCCGAAATTCCCGCCCTTGCCGGACCCGGTGCCAAGTGAGAGCCCCCAGGAAAATCGACGGCTTAAGTCCCGTGAGCCGGTCCATCACCACGCCAGCGGCGGCAGCTGGTTTTGGCTGCTGATCCTCGCCTTGGGCGCTTTAATCTTCGGCATGGCCGTTCGTTTTGAAAAAGACACGGGCGAAAGCTGGCTCAAAGCCGTGATCTCCCGAAGCCAGGCCGCCGACCCCGGTGGGGAGACAAAAGAGTGAAAACTAGCGGCGCATGAAGCGCTGGTGTTTGGAGTTGAGTTGCCAGCCGTGGAGCTTAACTTCTCGCCCGTCTTCCAAGATTGCCATGCCCTCCGCATTTCCCAAACTCCTTGCGCTCACCGTCCTGAGCTGTCTTTTTCTCACATCCGCCCAAGGCCAGGAAAGCTTCATGGTCGTCGAAGCCCACTCCGGCAAAGTCCTGGTCGCCTCGAACGCCTCCGCCAAGCGCCCGGTCGCCAGCCTTACCAAGATCGCTACCGGCGCAGTGGCCGTGGACTGGTCGGTGGCCACTGGCACTGACCTCGGCACCCTGCGCATCACCGTGCCGCAAACCATCACACTTGTCGGCGGGCCAAATCCAATGAACCTCCAGCCCGGCGACAGCCTCACCATGCGCGATGCGCTCTACTCCGCGTTGCTCGGCTCGGACAACCTGGCCGCTCTCACCATTGCCGATCACGTCGGCCGTGAAATGCTTACCGGCCGCAGCAAAGATGGCGAGCCTGTGGCCGAATTCGTAGGAGAAATGAACCGCCTCGCCAAGGCCATCGGCATGACCCAGACACGTTTCGCCAATGTGCACGGCCTCGAGCGCAAGGATGCCCGCGCCCATTCCACCGCAGCAGATATCGCCCGGCTCTCGATCTATGCGATGCGCCGAAATGCTTTTAATTTCATCGTCCGCCAACCGGATCGACAAGTCACCGTCTATGGCCCAGGCGGCACCCGCAGCTACCGAGTGCGCAACACCAACGAGTTGATCGGCCAACCGGGTATCCTTGGCATCAAAACCGGCACCACTGCCGCCGCCGGCCCCTGCGTGGCCGTATGCATGGACCGCCAGCCACTCATTCGCCAGAAACCCGATGGCACCAAGGGCGTGACCCCGCGCCGCCTGATCGTGGTGGTGCTCAATAATCCGGACCGCTTCAACCGCGCCCGCGGACTGATCCACCAAGGCTGGGCCGTTTATGATCCATGGCTAGCCGCTGGTGCCCCATTTCGGGACCGCCGCCGCGAGTTTCTCACCGTGCCCGATCCAAGTTGATGTCATATCTTTCCAACTGAAGCCCATATCATGTCCAACGATCCCTTGCTCGAACTGCTCCGGCGCAAAGCGCGCTTTACCCACCAGGAACTCGCCGATCTCCTCTCCCAGGACGCTGAGTCCGTGTCCAAGCGCGTCGCCACATGGGAAACCAACGGCACCATCCTCGGATACCATGCCGTAATCGACCCCGAAGCCGCCGGCGACACCTCGGTTTCGGCATTCATTGAGGTCAAACTCACGCCCGAACGCGGCGGCGGTTTCGACCGCCTGGCAATGCGCGTCGCACGCTTCGACCCCGTGGTTTCATGTTATCTGGCCAGCGGCGGCTATGATCTGATGGTCGTTGTGGAAGGCGGCGATCTGCGCGAAGTGGCGCGCTTCGTTTCGGAAAAACTCAGCTCGCTGGAAGGAGTGCTCTCCACCGCAACCCACTTCCGCCTCAAGACCTACAAGGAAAACGGCTTCCTGTTCGAAAGCGAGCCAAGCCCCGATCGCCTCGCGGTTTCTCCCTAAGCCTTGAACCAACAGTCGGAGCAAGGTCGCATGACGGCCAGCCCGGTGTCACTCGCGCAGCCACCATGGCCTGTCATTTTCAGGAATGGAATGATGGGCGAAGACACCCGCGCTACGATCGCCTCACGGCTGCGGCTTGATCATGTCTTTGCATTGAACCACGCTTTTCGGGTCATGTCCCTGGATGGCGATGGTCCCATTTCCAAGCTTGCGGCCCGGCATGTTGCCCACGTTAAATAAATAATTACTCATGCATTGCGGCGGCGGCGGAGGAGTCCGGCGGTGAGAAGGAGCCCAGCCAGTGCGGTGCTTGGCTCGGGGATGGCTGTCCAAACCAACTGCCCTTGAGTAGCGTCGAAACTGAAACTGCCTCCCGGGTAGTAGGGGGTGTATTGCGAGTCATCGACATCAAAGACCAGCAAGCTGCCGGAACCGATTGTAGCCAGGGTTTCACCAAACACCTGCCAGCGCTGATCCAAATCCCAAAAAGCGGAATCGGTAAAATCAACGGCATTAAATTAGAGCCTGTCCCAGAATCGGCGATCCCTTGATGGATAGGGATTTGGACAAAGAAAAAAGTAGGCATGAGAGCCTAAAAAGACTCCCATGCCTGAAATTCGGGCCTTATGATTTGTGATTTGTTTAGCCCAAGTTTCTTAAACTCTAACAGAATTAGTTATTTTAGACGCAAATCGCGTCGTTTTTAGGCGAAAAAAGCCATAAGTCGTTGATAATTGACTCGAAAAGTCGTTTTGTAGTGCCTAAC
>CANLKN010000017.1 GCA_947491475.1 Akkermansiaceae bacterium
GTCGTCAGGCTTTGCTGCGGATCCAGCGTTGCCAAACGGCTCGCGAAAGTGTCATCCAGATAAACCGATCCATGCTGCTGGCCGGAACCGGCGATCATTTCCACTTGGGTTAGATCCGCTGCCGCGCCCAAGCGGGTGAAGAGCAGGTCAAGCGCATCGAGCCACATGCGTGGATCCGCATGCACTTCGCCATCCGCAGCGCCGGGAATGAAGCCGCTGGGTGCTTTGTAATGCGGCAGATCCGCGCCGAAATTGACGGAGCATTGGCCGGCTATTTTTCCCGAGGCGGGATCGATCAAAACGGCGGTGAGGGACTGGGTGGAGGAATCAATGCCGAGGAACATGCGCGGAGTGTGTGGACCCGCGCCGGAGATTCCAAGCGCAAGATGCGGGCAGGAGATCTCTCTTTCATTGTCCCCACAACGGGCCGAGGAAATCGAGATACCATGCCCAAAGTTTCCAGCCGCCGAAGGCCCAGCTGAGCGCACCCATCGCCAGGAATGGTCCGAAGGGAAGTTGTTTGCCGAAACCAATGCGGCCGATGATCGCTGCGATGATCGCGAAGATCGATGCCGCAAAGAGCGAGAAGAAAACCCCGGTCCAGCCGAAAAACGCGCCGATCATGCCTAACAAGTGAATGTCGCCCACGCCCATCGCCTCGCGCGGGATCACCACCGAACTGGCCCTGCCATCCAGCGATTTCATTTTAGCCAAGTGAATCACCGTGCCATCCGGTAGTTCGATTTCCTTCTCGCGAATGGTCAATTTGCCGCCGCCCACGGACTCGCCGTCCACCCGGATGTCGTTGCTTTCGATCAGCAGGCGGTCGGACTTGCGGGCGAACATGTCCCACCACGGCACCGCTTCGCCATCGATTACGAAACACATCGGATCCTGGTCGCCCTCCGGTTCGCGCAGGTGCCATTCGACCGGTTTATCGAATCGCAGCGCCTTTTTGCCAAATGCCAGTTTCCCGAGCTGCACCACGCACCACAGGCCGATGAAACCCGCGGCCCAGCCGATGGTTCCATGTTTCAAGCCGGACAACCAATCGCCCGCGGTGCCGGCCATCACAGGCAGTTGCGGCCACAGCGCGCAGGCCAGCAACCCGACCAGCGAGCCGGCCCAGGTGAGAGAGGTGGGAATGATGAGGTGCTCGGCGTCGATGAAGGTGATCGCCACCAATAGCGCGGCCATGATCCACAGCGGGATCACCACCTGCGGCGGAAATGTCTGCCAGATGGCGGCGAACAACACGGCTGTTAGAAGTTCCACGCCGAAGTAGCGGAAGGCGATCGGCGCACCGCATTCGCGGCATTTTCCGCGCAGCCGCAGCCAGCTGACCAGCGGCAGGTTGAGCCACATGGGGATCGGATTTTTGCAGTGCGGGCAGAACGAGCGCTTCGGCTCGTTCACCGACATTCCGAGGGGCACGCGGTAAATCACCACGTTGAGGAAGGATCCGATGCAGGCACCGATCAGAAACGCGGGGATCAACCAGATCCAGTGGTCAAATGGTGGATAAAACAAAGCGCCGCCATTCAATCCGGCAGGGTTGCGCTGCCAAGAACAAAGGACAATATGATTTTTTTGTCATCCACAGAGCGGTCGGGCCATGCGGGGGCGCGTTCGCCGACCGGGAGCATCCGGCTTTATCCGGCTTGCCATGGCGGACCACCAGCGTGCGGATGGCGGGCTCGCAGTCGCCGTGGTTGAAGAGAGGACATCTTAGCCGGAAAGTGAGCATCTCATTTTCTTAGCCTTGCTGGGCCTGGAATCTGGGATCAAAGGCGCGGGTCGCGCCTCCATCGCCTGACTTTGAAGGTGGCGTGGGTTTCCAGCAGTTCGGATTGCGGAAAATCCTTTTCGAACTCAGGGAAGTGCGTGTCTCCATCATGCGCGGCGAACACATGGCTAACCAGAATCTCGTCGATCATCGGCAGGAACGCAGCGTAAATTTCCGAGCCGCCAATGATGAATACCCGGCCTTCGAGGTCCGGCAGCGATGACAGATCCTCCGGCCGGTGAATTACTTCTACGCCCGGTGCCGACCACGCGGTTTCACGGGTGAGCACGATGTTGCGGCGCTTCGGCAGAGGGCGACCGATTGATTCGTAGGTCTTGCGTCCCATCACCACCGGGTGGCTGGATGTCGTGCGTTTGAAAAATGCCATGTCCTCCGGCAGGTGCCATGGCAGGCTGCCATCTCGGCCGATAACCCGGTCGGCGGTCATGGCAACGATGGCAGTAAGTTGTGGTTTCAAAATTCTTGCGGATGCGGGTTGGCAGCAAAGTCCGTGGAATCCCGCATCTTGGCAAGGCGTAAGCGGGCACAAGCAAAACTGCCTATTCCACCCATCCCAATGGACGTCTCGACGTGGCCGGAATCAGTGGCCAATTTTTTCTCAACCTTCGCGGCTCTTACATTGCGATGCGCTGGTAAAGGGTGTTCATTGCGCAGACATGTCCCGCATATTTCCACGCTTCCTGGTTTGCCTGATGATGGCCGCTGCGGCTTCGCAGGCAAACACCGCACCGCCACTCATCAAGCTGGGCATCTCCGATGAAGGCCAAATCAATGCCAGTGAAGGCGGCGCGGTGCGCGAACTCGTCCAAGGTGAATGGCGGGATTTCCACATCACCATCGACAACCCTGACGGCGTTGCATCCGCGCTTGTCATCGAGAGCGCACAACTGCAGCCGGCACCACCCGCCACGCCGGAGCGCGACCAATGGCTGCGTCTCGAACTCATCCCTGCCGGGCCGCTCAGCGGCGAGAAACACGAAACCCGCAAGCTGCGTTTGTGGTCCGATCACTCCGGTGTTCGCTCCGCCGTGCTGAAGTTCGCCGCTGGTCCGGATTCAACAGCCGGCAGCGACTTGCTGCTCAATTTCAAGATCAAGTCGGCAAATCTCGACAAGGACGCTGCCCGCCGCGAGGCGCTCGATTGGTTCCGGCTATTCACCCGCCTTCCCTATGAGGCACCCTGCGAGCTGCAAGCCGAGATGCTCGATCTCTGTTTCGAGGTATATACCCGCTGGATCGTCATGCCCGAGCCGGATCCTGACATGACGCGCGTCTGGCTGGAAAAACTACGCGATCTCGGCAGCCGCACCCGCGAGACATTCGGTGCCACCCGCATCGAGTGGCGAGGCGATGGGCTCGCGGTCATCGATGATCAACCGGTCGTCCTAACAGTCGGTCTCAAGCGCGCCGTCTTGTTAGAGATCGCCAATCGCTCCGAGGAAGCGCTGATGCTGGTGCCGCTCTGGTCCGGCTACAAGGGGATGCTAGCCGAGGCGGTCGAGCTGCGACCCGGCGAGTCGCGCCTCACATGGGCCTCGATCCAGATTGATAATCCGGCAAGCGCCGAGGCTACGCTCACGCTCGTCCGCCAGAATGTTGCCCCGGAAGTTCGCCGCGAGCTGCGGATACCGCTGCGCATGCAAGAACCCGCCGTGTTGAAAGGCCGGATTCTGGAATCCGCGGCCGGCGCACCGTTTCCCGGCCGCGTTCTCGTCCGCGGTGGCGATGGCGTGCTGCGCCATGGCAAGGCTTTTGCCGATAACCCTACGCTCAGCGAAAAGCCGCACGTGCCATTGATGTATTCGGGTCACCCGACCAACATCAAACTGCCATTCTTCTACAGCGATGGCAGTTTCGAGATCGCCATTGCCCCGGGCCCGGTAAAAGTGACGCTCGAACGTGGTTTTGAGCATTCACTGGTTTCTGAAAAGCTCGATCTCAAGCCTGGAGAAACCCGCGAGATCACCCTCGAGTCCGGTCGTTTCATCGACATGAAATCGCTCGGCTGGATCAGCGGCGACACCCACATCCACTGGGCCAAGAACTGGTGGAGCGAGGACGAGGACATCCAGTTGCTTAAAATGGTGCAGCGCGCCGAGGACATCCGCGTCGTCAACAATCTCACACTCAAACACCACACCACCGACCAGAATTTCATCGCCCCCACCCAATACCCGATGGGGCCCATCCCCGGCTTGTGCGATGACGATTACCATGCGGAGATGGCGCAGGAATATCGCAACGAGGAGTTTTACGGACATATCATTTTACTCAACATCAAGCGCCTGATCCAACCGATCAGCACCGGCTTCATGGGAGGGCCTCCGTTCTGGGACTGGCCGCACAACGTGCCCGCCATCCTCGAAGCCCGCGCCCAGGGCGGCATCTCCATCGAGGCGCACGGACTCGGCCGCAACAACGATGTGCCCGTCAACGTGGCCCAGCGCCTCAGCGACTCGCTCGACCAACTCGAACCGCACGATTACTACCGTTTTCTCGATTGCGGCTTCCGCGTGCCGCTCAGCAATGGCAGCGATCACCCGGCGCGTGTGGCCGGCGTATGCCGCGTTTATGTGAAAACCGAAACGCCCTTCAGCTACGAGCGCTGGATCGAAGGGTTCCGCAAAAACAGCACCTTCACCACCAGCGGGCCGCTGCTTTTCCTCACGGTGAACGGCCAGGACATTGGCAGCGTGCTTGATGTGAAACCGGGCACGCCGCTGCGCATCAAGGCCCGCGCCGTCTCGCGCAACCCGCTCGGCGTGTTCGAAATCATCTCTAACAACCGCACGCTCGCCGTGCGCAAAACCCAGGAACGTCAGGCGGAAATCGAGATTGATCACATCGCGGGCGAACCGCTGTGGGTGGTCGCCCGCGCCTCGCGATCGGACAGCTTCAACGCACTCAACGGCCCGGACATCGCCCACACCAGCGCTATCTATGTGGATGTCGATGGCAAGGCGCGCTTCAACCGCGACGCCGCCCAGGAATGGATCAACCGGATGGAGATCCACGCGCAGGATATGGAAAAAAATGGTCGTTTCCCCACCGATGAAAACCGCGCCGAAGCCGTCGGCCACGTCCGCGCCGGCATCGAGGTCTATCAGAAACTCATCAAGGCCCATGCGGACCCGAGCACCAGCGGGCTGTCAAAGGATGGCCTCACTCCGGTGCGTGGCCGCATCATCGATGCCGATGGCGGCCAGCCGCTGCCCGCGCGCATCTACATCCGCGGCGATGATGGCGCATGGCACTACCCTCAAAGCGAGGGTGGCCGCTCGGTGACCTATCAGAAAACCAGTTGGCACGATCCGCTCAGCGAGGAACACCACAGCACCCTCTGCGCCAAACCTTGGAGCGCGCTACTACCGCCGGGATATTATACCATCACCGTGGAGCGTGGCCCGGAATGGACACCCTTGGAACGCCGCATCGAAGTGGGGGATGCTCCGCTTGACATCGAACTGCCCCTCTCGCGCTGGATTCACATGGCCGCCGATGGTTGGTTCAGTGGCGACACACACGTCCACCGCACGCTCGACGAGCTGCCGAATGTGATGCTGGCCGAGGATCTCAACGTCGCGTTCCCTCTCACCTACTGGGGAAAAAACGCCGGCGAGGCCCCGCCGTGCTGCGATCCGGATGATGATCCCGAGAAACCCGCGGAACTGATCCAAGTGGATGAAAACCACGTCATCTGGCCGCGCAATACCGAGTGGGAAATCTTCAGCGTCGATGGTCACGACCACACCCTCGGCGCGGTCTTCGCGCTCGGTCACCGCACACCCATCGCCGAAGGCGCGCCGCCGCTGCGCGAGGTCGTGGAGGAGGCGCGCGCCCAAGGTGCCATTTTCGACATGGACAAGCCCGACTGGCCTTGGGCGCTCGCGCTGCCGCCAATCATGGACATCGATCTCTACGAGCTGGCAAACAACCACATGTGGCGCACCCGGTTCGCGATCAACAAATGGTTCACGCCCGCTCCGGAGTGGATGCTGCCGAACGCCACCCACCAGGGTGGCGAGCGCGATTGGATCGAATACACCCATCAATGTTACTGGGCAGTGCTCAACTGCGGCCGTCGCCTGCAACCGACCGCCGGCACGGCCAGCGGCGTGCATCCCGTGCCGCTTGGCTTCAGCCGCGTCTATGTCCAATGCCCGGACGGCTTCACATATGATAACTGGCGCAAGGGCCTGGAAAGCGGCCGCAGCTTCGTGACCACCGGACCGATGTGTGTGGTGGACGTGGTCCGCGATGGATCGAAGGCCCGCTTCAAAGCCCGCATCCGCAGCAGCCAGGCCGCATGCAGCGCCGAAATCATCGTCAATGGACGCATTTCTGAAACCATCGCCATCGAGTCGGCGGACTCACTTATCGAGCGTGACATCCCACTGGACGGCACCACCTGGATTGCCTTGAGAGTCTGGGAACCCCGTTCCGATGAGCGTATCCGCTTCGCCCACAGCGCGCCCGTTTGGTTCGACGATCCTCAAAAACCGCTGCGCCCGCGCCCCGAACAAGCAGCGTTCCTCATCAAGCGCGTGGAGGATGAAATCGAGCGCAGCCGGGACAAGCTGCCACCGGAAGCCATCGCCGAATACGAGGCCGCGCTCGCCGCATGGCGCAGCTTCGCCAGCGACCCGTGAGACACGATGTCTGCCGGACACTTGAAAAAAAGCGATTTTCACCCAAAAAAAATCTTCCAGCAGTCTTGACAAGCTGGGGCGCTCTCCAAAACATCCTGCCCATGGCTACCAAGAAAACCGCCCCCGTTAAAGAGCGTCTCTCGAAGACGCAGATCGTTGATCAAATCGCAGGAGAAACCGAACTAAGCCGCAAGCAAGTTGTTGCTGTGCTCGACAGCCTCACCGGTGTGATCGAAGCGCACGTCAAAAAGAATGCAGTTGGTGAGTTCGTCCTTCCCGGACTTCTCAAGATCGCCACTGTCCGCAAGCCCGCTGTGAAGGCTCGCAAAGGCATCAATCCTTTCACCAAGGAAGAAGTGACCTTCAAGGCCAAGCCCGCCACCACGGTGGTCAAGGTCCGTCCGCTCAAGAAGCTCAAGGACATGGCTCTCTAAGATGGGATCATTGTTAAGGCGGGCCGCGCGAAAGCGCGGCCCGCTTGTTTTCAAACCAATACACGCCCGCACTGCGGGCGTTTTTTTGTGATCGGCTGATATATCTTTTTTTTTGTTCCGGGTATGATTCTCGCATTTCATAAACCCTATGGTGTGCTCTGCCAGTTCACTCCCGATCAAACGGGCCAGCGCACGCTGGCGGAGTTCGGTTTTCCAGCGGGTGTTTATCCTTTGGGACGGCTCGACATGGACTCCGAGGGCCTCCTGCTGCTAAGCGACGAACCGGGACTGAACAGCCGTTTGTTGGATCCGGCCATGGCGCATCCCCGGACCTATTGGGTGCAGGTGGAAGGCTTGCCGGCCCCCCATGCAATTGATCGGCTTGCCCGCGGCGGTTTGGTCATCCAAGGACATCGCGCACGGCCATGCCACGCGCGGTTATTGGAACCCGCGCCGGACTTTCCACCACGCGAGCCGCCGGTGCGCTTCCGCAAACACATCCCCACATCATGGCTGGAGATGGAACTCACCGAAGGCAAAAACCGCCAGGTCCGCCGCATGACCGCGGCGGTGGACCATCCCACGCTGCGCTTGATGCGCGTCGCGATCGGTGGCTTCCGGGCACCGGAACTTGCGCCCGGCCGATGGCGCGAGTTGTCCACTGCGGATATGGCCGTAGTGATGGCCGGCGGCGTCAGCCGCTGAAACACATGGATAGATATTGTGAATGGTTGGTATGGCGGCTGGCGAGACGCCCGCGCCACGGTTTGCTATCCAAATGCATGGTTTTACGGTTAAGAGTCCGTCGCCTGGCTGGCCATTACGGCATCAATGGCCTCGACCAATCCCTGATCCAGCTCCAAGCCATTGACGGAGTCCAGCGTGTCATCGAGCTGTGCCACATTGCGGGCACCGATCAACGATGAGGTGATGGCTTGTTTGCGCAGTGTCCAGCGGATGGCCAGGTGATGGAGCGGCATGCCGTGCGCGGTGGCCAGATCGCTGAGAGTGCGGATTTGTTCTTGCCTTGCTTCGACCTGTTCAGGCCGCAGGAAACCGTGGGGTAGGGCGGCCCGTGTTCCTGAGGGAATGCCATTGAGGTATTTCGGAGTGAGCATTCCTTGGGCCAACGGACTGAAACCAATGCAACCGATGCCTTCCTCTTCCAGCCATTTCAGGGTGCCGTCCTTTTCCACATCACGCTGGAAGATGGAATATGGAGGCTGATAGATCAGACAACGGATGCCCATGTCACGCAGGATTTTCACCGCCTTCTTGAGCCGCTTGAGCGGGTATTTAGAGAGACCCGCATAGAGCGCCTTGCCGCTGTGCACCGCAGTGGCAAGTGCGGACATGGTTTCCTCAAGTCGTGTCTCGGAATCAGAGCAGTGAGAATAGAAGATATCGACATAACTAAGGCGCAGGCGCTTGAGTGATTGGTCGAGCGATGCAAGCAGGTGCTTGCGGGAACCGTTCATGCCATAGGGGCCGCTCCACATCTCGTGGCCGGCCTTGGTCGAGATCACCAACTCGTCCCGGTGACAAATGAAGTCGCTGACCAAAACGCGGCCGGCAATTTCCTCGGCCGAGCCTGGCGGCGGACCGTAGTTGTTGGCAAAATCGAAATGGGTGACGCCGCAATCGAAAGCGCGGCGCATCATCCGGCGGCCTTCTTCGAAATCATCGACGGCTCCGAAGTTGTGCCAAAATCCGAGTGAAATGGCGGGCAGCAGCAGGCCGGAATCGCCGCAACGCCGGTAGGGCATGCGGCCGTCGTATCGCGCGGTGTCAAACATGGCGACAAGGTGGCCGCGGGCCAGCCCAATGCCAAGCATCAAGAACAGCGCTTCGTAATCCACAACGCGACATCTTGTTTTGTGGCTGCGCTACAAAACCGGAATCGATCGGATTTTGACGACAAGTCCGGGCTCTCTGCGGATGCTCCATTGCAACAAGATCCGTGCAATTTGCATATTACCGCTTTCCAAGGCCGACAAACTTCCATAACAGGCACCCGGTGTGCCGCGATCATCATAGGTGGAAGGATCAGAGAGTCATATTCTCCTTGTTGTGGGTGGTTTTTTTCCTGCAGGGCATGATGCTGGGTTTCTGGCTGCCGGCGCTCACCAACATTCTCGGTGCGCGCGGTTTGAGCAAGTGGGTGCCGGTGGTGTTCATGGTGATTCCGGTGTGTTCCCTGATCGCTCCGATTGTCGGCGGGGCGCTGGCTGACCAAAGGGTGGCGGCAGACCGGCTTTTTGCGTGGTCATCGATCGGGGCTTCGCTGGCTCTTGCTGCGGCGTTCGGTGCTTTGGACTTTGGCTGGCCTCCTTGGTTGTTTGTGGCCTTCATGGCATGTTGGGCACTACTCGTTTCGCCATCCGGCGGGCTCTTGACGACGGTCTCGATGTTGCATTTGTCGCATGGCGAGCGGCAGTTTCCACTGGTCAGGGTGGGGGCTACGATCGGTTGGATCTGCGGCGGTTTGACCACCAGTTTCTTGCTGCGTGCGGATTCCAGTCCGTTGGCTGGATACGCCGGTGCGCTTGCCTATCTGGTGGCGGGATTAGTGGCATTTCGCATGCCGCACACGCCACCGCTGGGGATTCCAAGCACGGGCATGAGCGCGCGATTGGGGTTGGATGCGTTCACTTTGCTCAGGGAGCGTGATCAAAAAGTGTTTTTTCTGGTGACTGCATTGTTTTCAATCCCCCTGGCTGCATTTTACATGTATGGGCCTGAATTTCTCAAAGCACTGGGTGACGAGCGGCCGACCGGCACGATGACCGTGGCACAGGTGCTGGAGGTGGGCAGCCTGCTTTTGTTCGGTTCGGTGATGACGCGCTTCCGGGTCAAGACCGTGCTCTCGCTAGCCTTGGGGTTTTCAGTGCTGCGCTACGCGATGAGTGCGGTTGCGGGGGTGAATGGTGCCATCGCCTGGCACATCGCGGGAATCGCGCTGCACGGGTTGTGCTTCACGTTTTACTTCGTGACGGCGCAGGTCTTCCTGAATCGTCGGGTGGACCCTTCGCTCAAGGGCCGTGCGCAAGGCCTGCTTTCGATGGTTTCCGGTGGTCTGGGGCCCTTGATCGGGGCTTTGTTCTGCGGTTGGCTCAGACAGGCATGCGTGACTCCCGATGGCAATGGCTGGGACTGGTTCTGGGGAATCCTCTCGGCGATCATCGCCTGTTGTTTTGCGATTTTCCTGATGTTCTACCGCGGGCTAGGGAAGCCGGGTGCATCGAAGTGAACGGTATGCTCCACCAATGGCATTACCCGACGACCGCGCTTCAAATTACTGGAGACAGAAGTGCTTGAAATTTATAATCGGCAATAGGAACCACTGTTTTTCAAAAAGCAGCAAACCACCCAACCATTATCTAACAGATAAATGAGGTGGTGCCACTTAGTTGGTGATATTTGTAAAAAACAAGCTCAATCAGCCAATCGGGAACTTGCTGTCACCTTCATCAGACTGCGCACGGTGACCGGCCCCAGCAGGCCGGCGGGGAGCAGCGGGCTTTCCTTGCGCACGGTGGGGACCATGAGGAAACTCCTCCGCTGGTCTGCGGGCAGTGCGGCATCGCCGACGAGGCGGTTGTTCCAAACATTCACCACCTCGATTTCCAGTTTGTTGGCACCCGGCTTGGCGGCCGCGGTGATGTCCACCTGCCATGGTGCGAGCCAGAGCGGGGGAAACTCGTGGTCGTTGAGGCGCACGGTGGCCAGGTCGCGCACGCTGCCGAGGTCGAGCATGAGTTGCTGCGTGGCGGGATCAAACTCCGGCAGATTGATGGTTTTCCGGTAAAGAACCGTGCCCGAGTAATGGCGGATCTCCTGATCCGGGTGCTTGGTCCAGTCTGTCAGCCGCTCGAAGGTGATGCGTTCCGGCACCCCCCAGCCGGGCGTGAAGTTCAGATCCCACGGGCCGGAAATTTCCACTGCCGGCGGCACCGCGGGCACTTGGATGGCGAACTTCCTGCCATCGGCAGTTTCCATCTGATAGTCGCCGGCCATGCTGGCAAGGCCGTAAAACGAGCCGTTTTCACCACGCTCCAGCTCCAGTCCGCCCGTGCCGCCTCCGGCATGGGAAACTGCCGTCACGCGCGGGGCGTCCGGCGTTTCAGCGCCGCGGAAAACCACAAATACCGAGCCTTGCGGGCCGAGTGAAAGCGGCAGCCGCACGATGCCATCCGCCATTTCATACACCGCCGGCCGGGTGATGCGCCCGCTCTCCGGCCACCACAGTTCCGGAGTCCTTGCTCCGGCGCGCAAAGCCACCGTGGTTTCCACCGCGGCGTCCACGGGATTGGCCACGAAGAATATGTCCGTATCGCCATCGCGCCGGTGGCTGAAGCGCAGCTTCGCGGGGCTCTCGAAATCCGGCTTCGATCCCATCTCGGCCAGCACCTCCGCCAGCCCGGTGTTCCAGAAAACGCGGCCCTTGCCGAAGAGGCGGCTGCCGGGTTGGGTGGTATCCTCGCCGCCCCAGAGTTCGGCGCTCATGGCGCGCACCTCATGATCCGCGCGGGGAAAATCATGCAAACTCGGCGAATGCAGCGGCGGCGGCCCGAGCACGGTGGCACCGGCCGCCACCAGCTCCTGGATCTTGCGCAGCAGTGCCGGGCGCATTGTTTCCTGGCGCGGCAGCACCAGCACCTCGTAGCTGGTGCCGTGCGGCAGGGTGAGCCGCCCGTTTTCCACCGTGAGCTGGTTTTCGATCACCTCCGCGTTGATGTAATCAAAATCCCTGCCCGGCGGCAGTTCCGGATCCCGGGTGCCCGTCATCTTGGGCGTGTCCTCGCCGATGAAATACGCCACATCCGCCACGCGCGTGCCTTGCTGCAGGAGCCAACTCGAGCGCCGCAGGTAGTCGATCCAGGATTTCCCCTGCTCAAACCACGTGTTGTGGCGGTTGAACTCGGTGCCCCACGGTGCGTTCATGCCCGGCATGCGTTCCTCCCACGGCTGGTGGATGTAAACGTGCAGCACGAAGTGATTGATGCCCTCGCTGAAGGCCCAGTCGCCGCGTGCCTTGAGTTGCGCCGGAGCGTTTTGAAATGGCGGTCCGCCGGTAAAAGCCTCCGCCGAAACGATCGTATTGCCGCCGTAGGTGTTCACGCAGGACGAGGCCGCCCGCAGCTCGATCTCACCCAGCTGGTTGCCCACCCAGAACTCGCCCGCCACCCGGTCCGACTGGCTGCCGTATTTCAAAAACTCCCCGGGAAACCCCCAGTGGCCGTAGTTTTCCAACCACAGCTCCAAGCCGTGTGCGTTGCTCGCCTCACGCAGACCGCCCACATATTCCGTGGCCACGCGGTCCGCCACCAGCCGCCGCAGGTCCCACAGGAAACGCTCGCTTTGGTCCGCGCTGCCCACGATCCGCCCGCTCAACACCGGCAGCCAGCGCCGCGCGTCATAGCCATAGCGCTTTTTGAAATCCTGATCCATGCCATCGGTCCAGTTCTGCGCCCCCGCCTCGTAGCTGTCCGCCACCACCCGCTTAAGTGCCTTGCGGTCCTCACGCGGCATCCGCCGCAGCAGTTCGCCCACAAACGAGTCGAAATGATGCTTCGCCATGTTGCGGTTCATCTTGTCCACTTCCAGGCCAATCCCTTCCGGCGAGGCCGGGCTGTTTTCCATGCCGGTGGGCGTCATGCCCAGCCGTTGGATGATCCACTCGCCGGCCGGCACCTCCCAGTTCAGCGTGCCATCGGCCGCCATCATTCCGCTCAAGTCGAGCACCTCGCCCTCCGGCACCGTCAGCCCCGCGCCTTCCGGTTCGCTTGGCTGCGGCCAGAGGTAGGCGTCCCACATCGGCAGTGGCGTCAGGTGCATTTTGCCGAGCTGTTTTTCCGCAAATTTCTCCAAACGCGCCGCCCCGCTCAGGCGGATCTCCGCCAGCGCCGCGCCCCGGTCCGGCTTGAAATTCCGGTTGCCGCTCTTCACATCGGTGATCCGCAAGCGGAAACGCTGCGCCTCCGTGGCCGGAATCGTCACCGCCAGCGGTGCCTGCTGCAGGAACCCCAGCGCCAGCATCACCCTCGACCAATCACAGCCGAAGTTTTTCAGCGTGCGGAATGTCCCCTGCGGATCCTCCGCCTGCAGCTCCACCTTAAACGAACAAGCCCGTTCCCCCGGAAAAATCTCAATCGTCCGCACCGTCGCCGGCTCCGCCAGTTCCAGGTCGATTACAAACGCCTCGCCACTCGTGCCCGCTCCCTCCGGAAACTCCAGCGCCGTATCCAACCGGCCGTCCACTAGCGCCTCCGCGCCCGGGGCCTCCGGCACGGAGCGCACCACCGGCGGCTTGCCCGCTGACAGTCCGCCGTCCTCACGCGGTGCGGGAAACGCCACCACCGCCACATCCTGGAACGGTTCGCGCGGCACCGCCAGCTTCTGCTCCAGCTTGCGCGGACCGCTCACCCGCAGTTCAGACGTCGCCAGATAGCGCATCGCCTGCTCCGGCGCGATCCACGGCCCACCGGATTGGCTCCACCCCGGACAATTGAACAAACCGATACCCACCCCCAGCCGCCCTCCCTCGCGGATCGCGTGTTCCACCATTCCCCACCACTCCGGTGTGAGCACTTTCACCGTTCCCGGCTCCACTTCCGCACCGTATTTCTCCGTCAGGAAAATATTACCGATCAATGCCTCGCCGATTCCCGCCCGCTTCATCGCCTCCAGATCCCGCGTCAGTCCCTCCTTGGAAATGTGGTTGCTGATCCAATACCAGTAACACCACGGCTTCGTCTGCTCCGGTGGATTCTCGAACCCCTCCGCCAACCGGTCCGCCGCCTGCAAGGGTCCCATCACCGACACCGCACTCCAAAAAACCGCAAAAAATCTCGTTTTCATGGCAAAAAACAGCCGCACCGCAGCCGCATGTCCGCAACTTGCACAAAGCAATCTCCCTTGTCCACCTCCGGAAACCCTTAGCGAATGGGGCAGGGGATGGTGGCTTAGTTCAGTCGGGATCGCATGCATGCCGAAAGATTGGGAGGATAGATAGCTTTTTGGAATGCCAGCTATTCTTTCCATGAAAACTCAGTGTTAGATTGTGCGTTCCTTTCACGGCGGAGAGTTACGAGGCCGCCTTTGCCAATGATTTTCTGGGCGGCGAGTCAGCAGCCAAAGCCGAACCGGGCACCAAGGTCGGCGACCACGAATGGAAAATCCTGAAATCAGACGCCGAAGGGATTTTCCCGCTGAACTCGTTGAGCACCGACCCGCAGGCGATGAATGCGGCGGCCTATCTGAGCTTCTGGGTATTCTCCCCGCGCTCCGACAATGTGCTGGAGGGGAATCCGCGCGGGGCGAAGCTGGACTTGACCGTTGCCAGCGATGACGGGCTGAAAATATGGTATAATAACAAACCGATTCTAGACATGCCCGCGCCGCGTGCGATTTCCTATCCCCCCTTTCAACTCAACCGCCTGTCGCTCAACCGCGGCTGGAATCATTTCCTGGTCAAGGTGGCCAACACCCACGGCGATTGGAAATTCCACGCCCGACTACAATGTTCCGATCCCGAACTGGCCCCATTATTGCAGGCTGCCCTCTTTCCTGAAGATATAAAGAAATGAAATCGTCACCGGCAACACCAGTGAGCATCGCAAATCATGAGAGGATCATGGCCATTCGACCATGGATGATGGTTCTGATCGCATGCATCGCAGAACCCGTCATGGCGGCGGTGAATTTTCCCGGTGAGTTTGCGCCCGCCGGAAGCATCTCCGCGGAGTCCGCGCCGCCCTATCGTCACGAATTGTGCCTGAACGGGCGCTGGCAGTTTCAAGCGGCCGCGCTGCCGCCCGACTGGGTTGCCGGAACCGGCAATGCCCCGGTCTTGTCCGATCCAAAGCCGGATGGCTGGGACCAGGTTCCCATCAAAATCCCGTCGCCATGGAATGCGAACTCCTACGGCGAAGCCGACGGTGGCGAGTTCCGCACTTTTCCCAGCTATCCGGTCGCGTGGGAAAAAGTGGACATGGCGTGGCTGCGCCGCGAGTTCCGCGTGCCGGCGGAGTGGGACGGCCAGCGCGTGATTCTTAAACTCGATGCCGTCGCAGGTGATGTGCAAGTCCGCGTCAACGGGCAAAACTTCGGCGGGCATTTCTCCAACTTCCTGCCCTATGAGGTGGACATCACCGATGCGATCCGGCGCGGTGACTCGAATGAATTACTGCTCGGGGTGCGCGCGCCCCGTTTGTTCAACATCAAAGGCAACTTGGGTGAGTTGACTTACCCGACGGGTTCTTACTTCGGAATGCACATCGTGGGAGTCTGGCAGGATGTGAAGTTGCTGGCGCGTCCGGCGATCCGGGTCAGCGGGGTTTTCGTGCAACCACTTCTGGACCAAGGCATGCTCCGGATGGAGGTGGAGTTGCGCAACGATACCTCCAGCGCATCCCAGGCGGCCATCGCTTGGCAGATCAAGCCATGGATACCGGCCGCCGACATGACCGGCAGGACATTTCCCGAAACGCGCGGTCAATATGACACGAAGCCGGTCCTGCAATCCAATGCGCCGCTGGTTGTGGATATTCCAGCAGGCGGGTCGCGGGAAATCACGTTGGAACAAGCCGTCGGGAATGAACTCAAGGTATGGAGCCCCGAGCATCCGGAACTTTACGGCCTGGTGATCGAAACCAGCACGGGAAACGGGATCGTGGATCGCAAGGTGGAGCGCTTCGGCTGGCGGCAGTTCGCCTTCGCCGGGCGCGACCTGCATTTGAACGGACACAAATACCGCCTCAAGGGGGAGATCACCCACTTCATGGGCGTGCCCTATCTGAGCCCGCGCCATGCCTGGGCGTATTACCGGATGCTCAAGGATGCCAACGTCAACTGCGTCCGCCTCCATGCCATGCCACATCCCAAGTTCTATCTCGAACTGGCGGATGAAATGGGCATGGTCATCGTGGCCGAAACCGGATTGTGGGGCAGCAACTGCAACTTCAACTATGATGCGGAGGAATTCTGGACCCGCTCGGATGAGGAACTCGCCGGAATGCTGCTGCGCGACCGCAACCATCCGTCCATCGTCGGATGGAGCGTGATGAACGAGTGCATTCAGGCGATCTCTCTGAAAACATCCGACCAGGCTTACATTCAAAGCATGATGAAACGCTTCGAGCCGATGTTCGACCGGGTGCGCGAGTTGGACCCGACGCGGCCATACATCGTGGGCGAGGACCATCACCCGATCCAAGGAGCGACCGCCCATGTCTTCCACTACGGCGGCGATGAGTTCAACCGCGCCGGAGAAGTCTCGGGAAAACCTTGGGCCATCACCGAGGACACCCAGTCGAACTGGATGCTCCCACCCTACGCATCCCAGTGGAACGGTGACCGCGCATTCGAAAACTGGCGCGGGCGCATGGAGGCATCCGGCATCGAGGCCTATGAGCTGATCACGCGGCGGCAGCTTCCCTCGTCGGCATTCTACACCGCGACTTACAGCGTGAACTGGTATGGCCTGAAGCACCAGCCCCTCGGGCACCCCGAAATTTCCAGAGCCCCTACGATCAATGACGGCGTATTCTTCACAGCGCCCTATCAAGAAGGCAAACCAGGCATGCAGCCGGAGCGTCTGGCCCCCTACTCGACGCCGCTGAATCCCGGCTATGATCCCGCGTTTCCGCTTTATTCGCCAACCCCCTATTTCGAAGCGGTCCAGGCCGCATTCGCGCCGGGCGGGCCACTGCCATGTCCATGGGATCAACGCCGCGCGGATCTCAAGACATTCGAATCCATCACCCCGCTGCCGACGATCCACACGGTCGGTTTCTTCGGAAACATTGATGGGGCGCTCGCCCAAACGCTGATCGCCAGTGGAGTCCCTCTTGTATCATCTAACAACCCAACGGAGCCCGGCGGCATTCTGCTGGTGGATGCCGCCACCGTGGCATCCGGGGAATTCGCGGCGGTGAAGAACGCGGCGCAGGCTGCTGTCGCCAAGGGAGGCACGGCTATTTTATGGGCTCCAAATCGCGGCGCGGAGGACGCCCTGAAAAAACTCGCACCGGCGGAGGTCAGCCTCACCGAGCGGGTGACGACCGCGCTGCTTGCGGATCGCAATCATCCTCTCGGTTACGCCTTCAAGCAGTCGGCACTGTATTTCAGCGAGGCCAGCGCCGGCAAAGAGGTCCTCAACAACGGTCTAACCGGGCCGCTGGTCGAACGCGGAAAAGTCATCTTGCGCGCACAGGACACCGACTGGCCGTCCTGGCGCTCGCAGGCGGAATCGACCCGCAACCAGATCGTGACGCGCTCTGAAAACGAAACCAAACCCTCCGGTGCCGCCCTCGTGGAATTCCCCGCCGGCAACGGCCGCTGGCTCGTCACTTCGCTTCCCGCATCCGCCGCCACTCCTCAACATGGCGAGATGTTGCGCACCTTGTTTCGCCAACTCGGCGTGAGTCTGGCCGAACCCCGTCCGCTGACCGGTGCGATTCTGAGCGCTGATGGCACTTTGCAGCAGGCGCTGGTCATCGGAGCCTTCGCCGCCAAGACCTACGAAGAAGCCTTCGCCGCGGATTTCCTGAATGGCGAAGCGGCAGCCAAAGCCCAACCCGGCACCAAGGTGGGAGAACTGGAGTGGAAAACCATGGAGTCTGATGCCGACGGCATTTTCACGCTCAATTCATTGAGCTCCGACCCACAGGCACTCAACGCCGCAGCCTACCTGAGTTTCTGGGTCTTCTGCCCGCGCACCGACGATCTGCTGGAAAATCCGCGCGGTGCCAAAATCGATCTTCACGCCGCGAGCGATGACGGCATGAAGATATGGTATAATGGAAAACCGGCTCTGGACGCGGCCGCACCCCGACCGATCTCCGATCCGCCATTTCTCATCAAGCGGCTGTCGCTCAACCGTGGCTGGAATCACTTCCTGATCAAGGTGGCCAACACGCACGGCGACTGGAAGTTCCGCGGCCGCCTGCAATGCCCCGATCCGGAGCTGGCTCCTTTGTTGGAAACCGCTCTCTTCCCCGAAACGTCAAATCCATAACCGTGTCCGGCCGTTCACTTTGCGGCCATGTTCCAAGCCTGCTTGCGGACGTCGCGGGGTGGCATCCCTTGGAGTTGTTTCACCATGCGCGAGAAATGAAACGGGTTCTGAAAACCGCACTGGTAGGCGATTTCGGCAACGCTCAAACCGGTCTCCCCGAGCATGGCGATGCCGCGTTCCGTGCGGAGTTTCCAAAGGAAGCGGGACGGAGTGGCATGATGGCGTTTCTGAAACTGGCTGATCAGCGTGTTGCGCGAAACTCCGGCCGCCTTGTGCGCGCCCGGCAAACAGGCCGCTTCTCCGAAATGATCCTGCATGTGGTGCACGGCAAGATCCACCGGATCATCCAAGCGGTTTCCGGCCCGGGTGTGTTCCACGAGATTGAGAAATTCCGCAAACAAGGTCAGGGCCATGAAATCGACTTCCCACGCCACCGCCTTGCCGGTGGCTGGCCGCATCTCCAGCGCGGTCGCCAGCAGACGCTTGAAAAAACCGACGCCGCCACGGATGAAACCGCCTCGTCGAGCGCCTGCATCAGGTCGGCAGGCAGCCGTGCGGGTTTGATCTTGCACCAGCACTGATGCGTTTCCTGCTCGCGGGAGAAACGGAAGTGCTCCTGCTTCCCCGGCTTGAACAGATAAACGACATCCGGCCGCAGTTCCGCGGACCGCCCGTCGATGATGGCATCGCCGCCGCCGGAGTGCAGAACCATCAACTCGAAGCAATCCTGCCACCGGGGGCCGGCAAATCCGCCCGGATGGTAAAGCACCTCGCCGATCACCGACTGATCGGTCGAAACCCGGCGGTTCACCCACTTGATTTTAGCGCCATCCTCATGCATGCCGCCCAACCTGTCGCGTTCGCCGGAATGCGTCAACGAGATCGGCGGCGGATTGTGGCCAAGGATCGCTTTTTAGCACGCAAAACGCGCGTTCGCAGCAGGGCGGACGCGCGTTTTGAAAAAACGAGGAAACAGAGCGGCGGTTAATCGGGAAGTGCCGGGGCTCAGTCGAGCTTCGGCTTGCCCACGCGGCGCACGGAGCCGAAGCGCTTCTGGAATTTGTCGATCCGGCCTTCGGTATCGACAAACTGGGCGAGCCCGGTGAAGAACGGATGGGAATCGGAGGTGATGCCGATCGAGATCAGACTGTGCTCCACGCCGTCGATCACTTCCTTTTTCTCGGAAGTCTTGGTTGAGCGGGTGATAAAGCGCTTGCCGGTGGTCATGTCCACAAAGACAACCGGATTGTATTTCGGATGAAGGTCCTTTTTCATGGGAATCGTTTGAGCCGCCGCGGTTCCAACGCGCCGGGGCGGGGACACTGGCGGAAATCCGCAAGCTGTCAAGCTGCCATCCGCTGGCGATTCAGACTTTTTTTCAGAAGATTGAACCTTAGGACTTGCAAATCATTAATTTTAGCTTGGGATTTTTGATTTATTTTTTGAGTCGCTTTTATCGCAAGGCTGTGTATCTTGACGGCGTTATGGCAATCACCACTAAACGTACCCGATTCTCACGCCGCCTTCCTGACCACGTCACCGATGAGCTCGTGAATGTTCTCTCTGAGAAAAAAGTGTTCGGTTTCAATGACCTGTTCGAGCGGGTTTTTGCAAATCTCAAGCTTCGTAATGCAGTGAGCGGCGGTGAGGAGATGCTGCGGCTGCGCGCTTACGAAAAACTTCAAAATCTCGTGACCCGCGGGCTGGTTGAAAAACTCGGCAAGGAATACAAGGGGACTTCCCGGGTGCATGAGGCGTCCAGCGCTTACGCCGCCGCCCAGGAAGCCGCCGCTCAAGAAGATTGATTTTCCGGCAGCGAATCCTTTCAAAACCCGCGCCTTCAATGGTGCGGGTTTTTTTTCTACCCAAATCCGGAGCGGTTTTCCATCATCCACCCATCCGGCACTGTGCCGACATCCCATCCATTCCATGCCCGATCAATATCTGCCGGTTCTTCTGCAAGTGCTCGTTGCCAGCGGTTTCGCAGTCTTCGTCTTGGTGGCAAGCGTGATTTTCGGCCGTTCCGCGCGCCGCAATCCGACCAAGGACAGTGCGTATGAATGCGGGATGAAGCCGATGGGCGAGGGGGCACCGCGCTTTTCGGTGAAGTTTTACCTGGTGGCGATGTTGTTTGTGCTTTTCGACATCGAGGTGGTTTTCATGTATCCATGGGCGGTGCAGTTCCGGGATTTGACTGCGGACGGGCCGGTCGCGTTGGCCAGCATGGCGGGATTCGCCGGAGTATTGGCCGTGGCTTACGTTTACGCGCTCAAAAAAGGGGCGTTGAACTGGAAATCCTGATGCGCCAGGGGCGCTCAGCGGCGGAGCGCCTGTTCCTCGGTGAAAATTTCCGCAAGGCGGAAGCAACGTCGCGAGAGTTCCTTGGCATCATTGTCGCCAATCAGGGCCACGCCTTCCTCGCTGACCTCCGCGAGGTAGATTTTCCAGGCGAGCTTGGCGATCATTTCGGAGTCGAGCTTCGGCTTCGACTGGGATTGGCGCGGAGCGGGTGGTGCCACCGCGTTTGCTGGCGCTGCGGCGGGGGATTCATTTTTGCTGGATGTCAGCGCGTCTTCTGATCCGGCGAGAGGTGCGATTTGCTGGCCGCCCTTGCCTTTTTTGCGACGTCGCTTGCGTTTGGAATTTTCCCGCACGGAGGCATCGCTGGAGGAATCAGCCTCGGGCTCAGGCCAATCGGTGGCAGGTGGGGATTCCTCCACCACGGGCGATGGACTGGCAGGTGCCTCGGAGAAATCGAAAACCGGATACGGGGAGATGGATTTTTCCACAGCGGGATTGGCAGGCTCCTCCACGTCTCCGGCTTTGGATTTGCCAGTCTCGGAGTGCTTGGCTGCCTTCTTGGGGCGGGATTTGGACTTTTCTCGGGAATTGCTCTGCTTTGCTTCGCTCATGGGGTGCGCAAAGCAAGCCCGGTGCCAATCCCAGCGTCGAGAAAAATTCCGTGTCGAAATCGTGGAGAACGGGATGCGCTACAGACCGCGCATCCGCTTCTGCTCCGCAAGCCACGCCCGGTCGTCCTCGCTGAGTTTGTTTTCGTGCGTCCGGCTGCGGGTGCCATCGGGCTCGATGAGGGTGAGCGAACCATTGGCATAATTGGTGAGTTTGGCGAAGACCCTGCGGTCCTGGCGGTCCCGCCACTCGCGGTAGCCTTTTTTCTCAAGCGACTTGCGCCATGCCTGATATGAGTGCGCCGAAGCGACCTCCGCCTGCTTGATGAGGCCCCATTTGTAGTCGGCCTCGCCCCGCTTGTATCCCCGGTAAGTGTTAAGCACCTCGCCGCTGGGGTTGAGCATTAAGATTACCGGATGGCCGAGCACCTTGTATTGTTTTTTCATGCGGGCGACATAGCTCCTGATCTCGGTCAAGCGGGTTTCCTTGTCTTCGAGTGAGATGTCCGCATCGTCCACCACCACATTGGCATCCACCCGCAGGCGGACGAGTTTTTCCGCGGCCCACGCCTCGAACTCGGGATTGCTGAAGAGTTCCTGGCTGAGCGCCTTGCACATCGGGCTGCGTGCGGAGTCGGTGAACCAGATGAGCAGCGGCTTGCCCTCGCGGGCGGCGCGGCGCTTGGCGATGGACTCGCTTTGCTCCCAGGGGCCGCGGCGCTGCGGCGCTGCGGCAAGCAGGGTGGAGAGCTCGGGCAGGCTGGCTTCCGGGTTGTCAGGATCGGTGAAAACGATGTCCTCCTCAGGGGTGAGCTCGACTGGCGGGCCCGGCTGGACGGGGGTTCCGGTGTCTCGGGCCGAACTGCGCATGATGGGCGGTGACACGTTGGAATCGGATGGCAGCATGTCAGCCGTCGGTTTGGTGCCCGGCCCGGATTTCGCGCAAGATGCAAGGACCGCCAAAGCGAGCAGAGAAGTGGTGAGATGCCTCATTGGAAAAACATTCGCTTTGAGACTGGCGATCATTCCTTGAGTCGCACGGGCGTGCCGCAATGCGTGCAGCGGAACCAACGAAACAGCAGGATCTGGATGCAAAGCGGAAAAATGTATCCCAAGCCAGGCACATGGTGGGCGCGCGGATTCTTCAAGTGCTGGCGGTGGCGGAAAAGACTCTGACCACAAATCCGGCATCTGCCGCCAAATCCCCAGATCAGATAGAAGATGCCAAATAATGGCAGAACCATCGGAAACACGATCAGCCAGCCTGGCACCCAGGAAAATTTTGTTGGAAGCTCGCCGGAGAGCAGCAGCAACATCCCGGAAACGATGGCCAGCGGAGTCATGATGAATGCCAGCAGGGTGACCAAGGCCCCGGCGGAAATTGATAGCGGATGGGTGTGGAGAACCCCGCGAATGTAGCGGCGGGATTTCGGATTGCGCCCTTTGTTGGTCCCGCGCCGGGGAGCGCGGAGCAAGGCGACACGATCTTGGTTCGGTGAGCTCTTGATGGCGACCGGCCGGATGTGGGATTCTCCCATATTGTCAGTGCTGCGCAGGCGGCTGGTATCGATTTCGAGCCGCGAGTTTGAGGCTTCCGATAGCCTGACAAACTTTCTGGAGCTGGCCTGAGAATTGGTGTTGGGCTGGCGGTTCTCCGGAATGCGCTGTGTGGTCCTGACATCAAGATCGCCCGTGCAGCGGTTGAACAGGATGGCCGGGGGGATATCCGACACCGTAAGATCTGCCGTCACCAGAATGCGTGCGGGCAGCGGAATGGCAAAAGGCGCGACGCTGAGCATGCTGGTTCCCTGAGGCGTGATTTCGTAATTCACCGGCACGACTGAGACCACCACGGCTTCGGAGGAAACTCCGGTGATTTCACGGGCGCTCTTGATCCAATCTTCAACCATCATGCGGGACGGCATTTTTTTAAGGATCTGGAGCATCGAGTTGGCGCGGGTCAGCTCGGCGGCCAATTCTTCCACTCCGGTATTGGCAAGCGATTCCACATCCAGGAAACCGGCCGCCTCGAGCAGTTCGAGCGACGATTTTCCGATTCCGGGAATTGAGTTAAGATTATCCATCGCATCATTTACTGTAGCACCAGTCTAGTGTGAGCAGTTGCCTTGGCAAGGTTTCATGCCAGCGAGGAAAGCATCTCGGAAAGTTGGGTGAGCTTGCCCTGCCAATCGGCGAGCCGTTCCTTTTCCTGAACCACGACTTCCGGCGGCGCCCGGTCCACGAAACTGGCATTGCCAAGCTTGCCCTCACACTTTTTGACCTCGATTTTGATTTTTTCGATCTCCTTGGAAATACGGATGCGCTCGGCTTCGATGTCGATGAGTCCCTCCATCGGCAGATAGACCTCGCCGACCGGCGTGAGTGCGGCGGGTGTGCCCTTGGGGCTCTCATAGCTGGAATCAAGAACGATTTCCGCAGCACCGGCAAGCAGGGCGAGCACCTTGGTTTCCTGCGGCAGCCAGTCAACCGCACCCTTGACAACGAACTTAACATCCTTGCGGGCACCGACGTTGTATTCGGCCTTCAGGTTGCGCAGGCGGCCGGCGGTTTCATAGACAGCGGCGGCTTTGGCTTGGGCTTCAGCGGCACTGAAGGAAACGAGTGGCTCGGCTGGCAGCGGTTGCCGCATCAGGAATCCGCCTTCTTTCACATATCCCATCCGCTGCGAGAGTTCCTCGGTGATGTGCGGCATGTAGGGGCTCATGAGCTGCAGATAGCGGCTCATGACCGCATCGAAGGTGGCGAGTGTGATGGCGCGCGCTTCCGGTGTCGCGCTCTCGCGGAGGTCAAGTTTCACGGCTTCCAGGAACCTGTCGCAGAACTCACTCCACAGGAACTCATACAAGCGCTGCGCGATCTCGCCGAAGCGGTAGCCGGCATAACTTTCCGTTAGATCAACCGCCAGCGCGTCGAGCTTGGCCATGATATCGATGTGATATGGCGGCATGGCTTCGCCATTTGAAATGTGAGATTTGAAATTTGAAATCTCACCCGCCATCTGGCGGAAACGGCAGGCGTTGTAGAGTTTGTTGGCGAAGTTACGGCCTTCCTCGACGCTGGCTTCATCGAAGCGCAGGTCGCTGCCGACCGGGGCGATGCGCAGCAGGCCGAAGCGCAGGCCGTCCGCGCCATATTGGTCCATCAGGTCGATGGGATCGGGCGAGTTGCCGAGCGACTTGCTCATCTTGCGCCCTTGCAGATCGCGGATGATGGAGGTGAAAAATACGTTCTTGAACGGAAGTCCGCCGGCAAAGCGGAAGCCGGCCATGATCATGCGCGCCACCCAGAAGAAGATGATGTCCGGACCGGTGACAAGATCGGTGGTCGGGTAGAATTTTCTCAAGGTCGCGCTGTCCTCGCCGAGGTCGCTCATGGTGGCGAAGGGCCAGAGCCATGAGGAAAACCAGGTGTCCATCACGTCATCGTCACGCACCCAGTTCTCGGGGTCGGCGGGTGGCTCCGATGAGACATACAGGACGCCACTGGACAGATGGGACGTATCGAGGGATTCGGCCTGGGTGAGTGCTTCGAGTTGATCCTTGCGATACCACACCGGGATCTGGTGGCCCCACCAGAGTTGGCGGCTGATGCACCAGTCTTGCAGGTTTTCCATCCAATGCGCGTAGGTCTTGGCCCAACGCTCGGGGCGAAACTGGATGTCGCCATTGGCCACGGCATCGGCGGCTTCCCTGACGCAGGGATATTTGAGAAACCATTGCATCGAGATGCGCGGCTCGATCGGCACGTGCGCGCGCTCGGAAAATCCGACGTTGTTCTCATATTCCTCCACCTTGATGAGCAGGCCCATCGCTTCGAGTTTCGCGGCGGCTTTCTTGCGGGCGACGAAGCGGTCGAGGCCATGGAGATCCGGGCACTCGGGACAGTGGATATGCGCGTCGGGCGTGAGCACGTCGATGATTTCCAATCCGTGACGCATGCCGATCTCGAAGTCCGCCTGGTCATGGGCAGGCGTGATTTTCAACGCGCCGGTGCCGAACTCGATGTCCACATGATCATCCGCGATGACCGGGATTTCCGCATGGGGAAACGGGCGGAAAACCTTGCGGCCGATGTATTTTGAAAAACGTTCATCCTTGGGATTCACAGCCACCGCCACGTCACCCATCAAGGTTTCCGGACGGGTGGTCGAGATTTCAAGAAACTCGCCCGGCGCATCGGCGAGTTGATATTTCATGTAATACAACTTCGACTTCTGCGGGGTCATGATGACCTCCTCGTCGGAAAGCGCGGTGAGTGAAACCGGGCACCAGTTGACGATGCGCTTGCCCCGATAGATCAGGCCTTCCTTGAAAAGTTCGACAAACACATGGCTCACCCACTTCGAGTAGGCCTCGTCCATCGTGAAGCGCTCGCGACTCCAGTCACACGAGCAGCCGAGGCGCTTGAGCTGCTGGATGATGATGTCGCCGTGCTTGTTCTTGAAATCCCAGACGCGCTTGAGGAATTCGTCACGACCGAGATCGCGGCGGGTTTTCCCCTCGTTTTCACGCAACTCGCGCTCGACCTTCGCCTGGGTGGCGATGCCCGCGTGGTCGGTCCCGGGGAGCCAAAGCACTTCTTTCCCTTCCTGCCGCGCGCGGCGGGCAAGGATGTCCTGAAGCGCGTTGTTCAGCACGTGGCCCAGATGCAGGATGCCGGTGACGTTGGGCGGCGGAATGACGATCGAATACGCCTCCTTCGCGGACGAGGGATCGGCTTCGAAACATTTTCCGTCGATCCAGGCGGCATACCATTTGGCTTCCACCGCCTGGGGTTCATAGGCTTTCGCTAACTCGGACATGGGGGCGGATGGATGGCAGAGGAGGCGCGGTTTGTCCAGCATCGGAGGGAAAGGCGGGCACCGTTCTCCCGGCAATCCAAAAGAAATCGTTTCCGCCTTATCCTTCCCGCCTGCGGACATTTCCTGGAAAGCTCCCCGCTTTTCACTCCGGTTCCCATCCTCGTCCCCGCCGCCGGGACCTCCCCCGGCTGCCATCCCGTGCTCTCCCAGCCAATTATCCGTACCCCGGCTTCCTCCGCATCAGTAGAACTTGCCCGCACGCGTCGCAGCGGTTCCGGAAATCCGTTCCCGCAGACGGGGGCCTCGTTTTTCACTGCCAACCCGCCGCAATCACTCTGCGCGCACTCCGCCACACCCGCAATCAGGCCGACCGCCGCCTCGCCGGATTGTTCAGACGCTTCGCCAAAGGCGTCTGCGCCCATCCGGATTTCGGCGCTGATTCCCCCTTCTACCGCTACCTCGGCTTCATCCCCCACAGCGGGAGCCGCACCGGCCGCCCGCGCAAGCGCAAGATCTGAGTGCAAGCCAACGTGGCACGGGCATCCTGCCAGGAGCCTCTTCTTCTTCATTCAAAAATCAAAGTTCAACACTCATCAATCGTCAATCCACCTCACGCCACCATCGCCTTTTCCACCGCCGCCCGCCCCCGCAAGCCACGCGCGACAAGTTAAGGACGCTGTGCCTTGAATCCCTATCGAATCCCGCAGCCGCCATCCGCCTTCAAACTGCCGGAGTTCATGCTTCAGCATGCCCCGCAGGGCGCAGTGCAAGAACTGAAGAATCAGCGCGAACTCCGGACGTCTTCCCCACGGATCAAGCGGCCGGAGTTCATCATATGGTGAATCTCGATATGCGGATGTGATCGGCACACAAAGACTGAGTGCCCTCGGTGGGTTGGAATCCTCGCGTGATACAACCAACATCATCCGCACCTTGCCACCGGCACCAAGATCAACTCGATACACTTCTCCCGGCTTAGTCGTCATAGCATGTATCAAGTGCCGCTTGTCTTGCCATAGCCGAACGCAAAATATCCGAATCAGATGGGATCTCTACTGCGAAGGGCAAGCCACGCCGCATCTTCACCTGCGTAAGGAACATCCGAATCGCCTCGGTGGTCGAAATACCCAGGCACTCAAATACATTCTCCGCTTCCTCCTTGAGGCGCGGCTCCACTCTAGCTCGGACAACTGCTTCTTTCATAGCCCGAATGTAGCGCATGCAGGCTACGGCGCAGTGATTATTTTTAGCGAACGTCGAGGCCTGGCAACCCGCTACCGGTCGCGCCCCTCCGCTTCAGGTTGAGGTTGCTCGCCACCCTCCGGCTCAACCACGGGGAGCGTAGCGGGTTGTCCAGTGCCGGGTTGTTCGCTTGGGTCTTCGTATTCAGATTCAAGGTCGGCTTCAGTGAAGATCTGCAAAGGCACCCCGTCACCAGCTTCAGATGCTTCGAGTTCCTCCCATAGAATCTCTGCACCGTCCTCAAATTCGTCGTAAATAGGAATGAGGTCAGAAACACCAATGAACGCATGAGGCCCTGTAAAAGCTCTATCCCCAGTCCTTGCGTCGGACAACCCCATCTCTACTGCCCTTCGGAACGCCGTCCGCCAGTCGTTGGCTCTAATGAGGCGGTAGTTGTTCCAATAGGAGCTTCGGCTGGAATCGGGCTGCTTCTCTAAGAGGCCGGCAATCCACCACCCTGTAGGACTAGTTGCAGGCTTCTTCATAGAATGAGTTTTTCTTAGCGAACAGTTTTATTGAACAGCGCGCCGTATTTGTCCTGCAAATGCTGCACGCTGTATAAGCAGGGCAAATGCGGCATAGAGGGGCAGGATTCTGGGCACACCATTCATCGCGGTGATTTCTATTTTTCCCAAGGAGAACCCGCAAGACAAAAATGGATGAGGCGCTGGAGGATGTGGTGAGGTTTTGGGCGGTGCGCGGAACAGGCAAGTCCGGTCAGTCGAGGTCCAGCGGACTGGGTGCGCCGGCTCCGGGACGTTTCATGACGTGAAGGTAGATCATGGTGGCAAAGTGCTTTGGGCAGCGGGACGATGCGGTGTCTGCCGCCCTTGCCATCATGGATGGTGATGGTGCCCTGACCGAGATCGAGATCCTTGACGCGAAGACGTAGGGTTTCCGCGAGGTGCAGACCGGAGCCGTGCATGAGCTGGGTGGCTGAGGCTATTCAAAATCAAAAATCAAAAATCGTCATTCATCAATCGTCAATCAAGCGGGAAGCGGCGAAAGAGGAGAGAGATTGACGATTGATGATTGTTGAACTTTGATTTTTGAATGGAAGAAGAAGAGGCTCCGGGCAGGATGCCCGTGCCACGTTGGCTTGCACTCAGATCTTGCGCTTGCGCGGGCGGCCGGTGCGGCTCCGGAAGGTGAGGAAGTGTCTGGCGCGGTCGAGGGACCGGGTTTGCGGAACTGCTGCGTCGTGTATGGGCAAGTTTTGCTGAAATGGAGTGGAGGAGGGGACGTCGCAAAATGGAAACGACGATGGTTTTTATGCGGGGCGCGGCTGTCGCATGTGCTAAGCCCGCTGGACTGCTTGTAGCGCGGCATGTGCGGAGAAGACCGGAGGAATTTCTGACCAGCGCGGGTGCATCAACGGGCCATCGGGCACCGGTGAAATTTTCCCTCGCTCCGACCTTGCCACGGTGGCGGCCAGCGCCTTGACTGCCGGCCGCATCCCACCCTTTCCCACCGTGAAAGCCCACGAACTTTACTCCGCAGTCGATCCCGCCCTGGTCTCTGAAATCCTCGATTGGTTCCGTGCCAACGACCGGAATGTTTACAAGTCGGCCGTCGCCACGCTCGCCGGAAACCGCAAACTCCGGCCGGTCTTCATCCAGAAAAAACCGCTCGTCGATCAATACGCGTGGATCCACAAAACCCTCAAGCTAAACGCCTGCAACGTCATCGGCGAACAGCTGCTCCAAGCCTACCTGATGGCTGCCCAGCAATCGATGCTCGGCATGTTCTGCGACGGCCTCGGCATCCCGCACGATGGCAAGGGCTCGGTGGTCGGCGATCTGCCGAAAAAACTCGATGCTGAACGCCTTGCCGCGACCATCGACCGCCTCGTCGGCCTTTTCGATCCCAATTTATTCACTCTCTACCTCCACTGCTTCAACATGCAGGTCCCCGGCGGTTGGCCGGAACTCACGGAAAAACTCGCTTCCGACGAGCGTCTCAAGCTCGCTTGATAGCTTTTCAATCTGTCACTGGGAGATTCGGTCGCCGCGCAGAATCAATGCCCGTGTGGCGATGCCAAGCCCGCCGATCACAAACAAAGCTGGAAACCAGATCGAGTAGCCGGGTGCGAGCGAGTCTGGCTTGAGCACGGCGAAGTCTGGGTTTGCAGGATTCACGCGGCAGGTGGTGGTGGTTCCAGCCGGGTATTCGGCGGCGCGTTTCTCGGCCAGCACACGTTTTGACGACCACGGGTTGCCGCGCAGCGTGAGGTGGTCGCCGATGCGTGGGATGCCCTCCCACTCGTAGCCAAACTGCACATCCACGCGGTATTCGCGCGGCGATTGCGGATCGTGAATGCGCTCGACGATCGAGTTGTGCAGGATCACGCATTCGACTTCCGGCCAGGCATGCATTTCACGCGCCCTGAGGTAGCTGCGCGCCAACAGCCAGACAAACAGCGCGCCGATCAGGGCGGTGGCGAAGCCGATGAATGCAAGAAACCAGCGACCGCTGGTGGATGGTGGCGGGCTTGTGCGGGCAGGTGGCGGGGCGGAGTCCATTCGGCGGTGAGAAGGCCTCAAATCATACCGGTGGATCGGGAATTTCAACCACGGATCCAGATCGTCGTTCACATTGGGATGCATCATTGCGCAGTTTTTCGTGGTTTATGGTCACTTTCTGCGTTTCATTGCGCGGCATGAGAAATCGTCAATGGCTCTGGATAGCGGGATGCGCGCTGGTCGCGATACTCGGCTATTGGCTTGCGGGCACTACGGTCCCTCATAAAACCACACGCGAAAAATCCGCTTCGCAGGCTGTGCCGAAAAGTGGCAGCTCTTGGGTGGACGAGCCCGCGCCGAAATTCCGCCGCGCCGAACGCCCGCCTGCGAGTCCCGGTGATCCGGAGGCGGAAATGCTCGGCGCGCTGGAAGGCCAGCGGGTGTTGGTGTTCAAGGACCAGTCAGCACTGGAGAATTTCCTGAAACGAATGGGGAAGGGGATTCGTCTGTTAGGCCGGCTGGATGCGCTCAACGCCCTGCGTGTCGGATTTTCAGACTACGCGGAACTGGCCGCTTTGTTGGATGGCGATGAGGAATTGTCGTTTGTTTTTCCGGTCAACACACCGCCTTTGCCGGAAGGCAGCGTGCAGCCTGGGGCGGTGGCACTGGGCAACCAATTGCTGGAGTGGCTCGGCATCACCGGCGATCATTCCAATGCCGGAGCCGGAGTGCGCATCGCCATTCTCGATACCGGAGTGGCCTCTCATCCCGCGTTTCAAAGCCTCATCCGCTCGATCAACCTCGTTGATTTTCCCTCGGACCTTTCTGCCCTTAACGGCCATGGTACTGCCGTCGCCTCGTTGATCATCGGCAATGGCCAGCTCACTCCCGGCGTAGCACCCGGCGCGGAAATCATTTCCATCCGTGTGGCTGACGACTTCGGGCAATCCAACACCTTTTTGCTGGCCCAAGGCATCATCGCGGCGGTGGATGCGGGAGCCAGATTAATCAACATCTCCATGGGCGGCCTCGGCGAGAGTGCCTTGCTCAAAAATGCCGTCGCCTATGCCCAGGAGCGCGGTGCGCTGATATTCGCGGCTGCTGGAAACAACGGCATCGATCAGGTTTATCAGCCTGCCGCCAGCGATGGCGTGATCGCCGTGGGATCGGTGGACGCCAGCGGCAATCACCTCGCATTCTCCAACAGCGGCAGCGAGATCGACATTTCCGCCCCCGGCTACGCGGTGAACGCCGCATGGCCGGGCGATCAGGCCGCGGGCGTCACCGGAACCTCATTCAGCACCCCCATCGTGGTCGGCGCGGTGGCCCACGTGATGACCGAGGCTGGTCCCGGCACCCTTACGCCCTGGCAGGCTTGGCAGTTGCTTTCATCCAATCTCAAAGATGGCGGAGAAGCGGGCAAAGACCCATTCCTAGGTGCCGGTATGCCGGACATTGGCATGGCGCTCAACACCGGTAATTCCGGCATTTACGATGCCGCTGTGGCCTCTCAACGCATCCTCCCGCCGGACGCCGCAAATCCCTACGGCCAGATGGAAATCCTCATTCAAAACCGCGGCACGGAAAAACTGATCAATACCGCCATCAAGATTTCCACCGGCGGCAGCGCCACCACCCACAACATCACCACCCTCGCGCCCAACTCCGTGACCACCGTCCGCGTGCCAATCACCCGGCCACCGACCGCTGGCACTGCCCAGCTCCAAGTGGATTCCAGGGTTTCTCTCTCCGGTGGCCTGATCGATGTCAAACCCTCCAACGACCGACGGATCGAAACGTATGCGCCTGCCGGTTCTCCGTAGGCGCAACCATGCGGTTGCGAAACGTGGCGCGGGCGTCTCGCCCGCCGCCATTCCTGCCAAATATTCGGTTCCTTCCGACCCTGCCGAACCAACCCAGGGCGAAGGGGACCACTGGGAGCAGCACAAGCATCATGAAATTTGGCGGCGGGCGAGGACGCCCGCGCCACCAACCGCCCTCATCCGCTCTATGGATGCCACTCTGCGATTTGCCGCATGGTTGGGACTTGGTATCTTTTTTTGCAATGGTCCGCTCCTCGCAGCTCCACCGCTGCGCGAGGCTCCGAATCCCTCTGCTCCACCGGCCAACCAGCTATCGGTATCCGGCAATGCCTGCGGGCCTACTGCCCTGCTCAACGCGTTTCGTTTCGGCAGCCCGCAGTGGCAGCGCGCCGCAGATGCCGTCACCGGGAAAAACGACCGCGAGCGCATTTTCACCATCATTCGTGAGATCGGCATGCGGCCTTCCAAACATCTTCCCGGCCGTCCGCGCTGGAACCGCCGCGGCGTCGGCGTTGCGGACCTCAGAGACATGGCCAACGAAATGACCCTCGGGCATTACATGCCGCCGCTCCACGATGAGGTGTTCTTCATCAAGCCGCGCGAAACACCGGAAAAACTCCTGCGGCGTGTCCATCACTGCTTGGAAGGCTCTCTTGCCAAGGGTTTTCCGCCCGTCATCAGCCTCCGCCGCCACGCCCTGCGAAAGCAGAAGAATGGCCCGGCCCAGTGGATCGTCATCGATGCCCACTTCGTCACTCTAACTGCCATCCCGCGCAAGCTGGAGAAAAATGCCCGCTGGTTTCCCGTCCGCTACATCGACCCTTGGGGCGGCCGCCACTGCGAGGGCCGCATCTCGATCCCCGAAAAGCCGGTTTTTTCCGACTCGAGCGGCCAATCCTCCTGCCTCGAAGCCCTGTTTCCAGAGGCTTCCGTGGGCATGAAACTGCTGCGCCACGGCGAGCAAACCATGCTCTTCATCCCCGCGGCCATCGGCAGGTGGTAGTCGGAAACCGCGCGGCTGGGGGATTAGTTAGAGGCCTGCCTACGCGGAAAACGCACAAATTGTGAGAGGATATGCGTAGCTGCTTTGGTCTGCTCTGCCAATCTCCCGTTATCTCATGAGTCTCATTCAATCAGATGGACTGCAACAACCTCACTGGTCTGAGGTTTTTCCAATCCGATTTCATGAGGCCAGTCCGGCGTCTCTCGCTCAAAATGGCAATGCTTCCGTGGGTGACGCTTCCACTGTGATTTTGTTAAAAGCCGATGATTAGATTCTGTTAGACGCCTCCATTTCCAATCCCACCAAAAACACACTCCATGAAAAACGCCTGGAAAATACCCGCCGCCACGGCAGTCAGCCGCTGGATCCGCCAATCTCAAGGAAACCTTTTGTGGATCGGAGGGGCGGGCGCTTCCGCGGCCCTGATCCTGATTTCCTGCTCCACCGGCGGTCGCACGATCATGGCTCCAACCAGCATCCCCGGAGCCACCTTCGTCGGCACCGAGGAATGCGCCCAGTGCCACGAGGATGTCGTCCGTGACTTCAAGACCGCCGACCACGCGAAGCTGATGGCCAAGGGACCCAACGCGGTGGACATGGGCTGCGAATCCTGCCACGGCGCAGGCAGCAAGCACGTCGAAGCCGGCGGCGGTGCGGGCACGATCATCAATCCTGACGAATCCCCGGAAACCTGCTTCCAGTGCCACCTCGATACCAAGGCGCAGTTCATGCTGCCTTTCAGTCACCCGGTGCTCAACGGCAAGATGTCCTGCTCCGAGTGTCACGACCCGCACAAGGGCAGCGCCATCAAGGGTGGCGGCACCCAGTTGCATGGCAGGAATGAAACCTGCGCAGATTGCCACCAAGCACAAACCCAACACTTCGTATTCGCCCATGATGCAGTCAAGGAAGGCTGCACCACCTGCCACAGCCCGCACGGATCAGTGAACCAGAAAATGCTCACCGAGCGCAACGCGACCCTGTGCCTCAAATGCCATACCGATCAGTTCACCCCCACAGCCGGAACCATGGGGCCCTCTGGCGGCCACAATGGACGTTTCCCGTCCGGAACCTGCTGGAGCGCTGGTTGCCACGAGGCTGTCCATGGTTCCAACACCAACATTGAACTGCGCTTCTAATAAAAATCCTAACCCTGAACACCACCATGAAGGCATTTCAAACAATCAAAATCCTCGCCCCCGCACTCGCACTCGGTATCGCCCAATCCCATGCCGGAGCACCAACACCCGCCGACACAGAGTCGGTTGCAGCTGAACCCGCCAGCAACTGGATCACATTCATGACCGGAGGTGCGTTTGTCAGCGGCGACGACGCCAATATGCAGGCGCGCACCCGCACTAACGACTTCTACGGCGGCATCAGCGATCTGCACTACGGCTTGCAGGTCGATGATAAGACATCTCTCCAGATGGAGGGAAGAGCCCTGCCCGGACTTGAGGATTACGAACTCGATCTCCTGCTCACCAAGGAGGATATTGGGTATGTGAATTTGGGATTCAGCCAGTTCCGCACATGGTATGACGCTTCAGGCGGCTATTCGCCTCTGGCAGGAAACCGCTGGGTGGTGCCATTTGACGACGAGCGGTATATCGACCGCGGTGAACTGTTTCTCGAAGCGGGCCTCCGAATGGAAGACATTCCGGAGATCACCTTCCGCTACACCCATTCCTATCGAGACGGAGAGAAAGACTCGACCGTGTGGGGTGACAACCCGACTGCCCCCAGATTCAAAAATTCGCCCGCGTTGTGGTATATCGACGAGCAGGTGGACCTCTTCGAACTGGACATCGCCCATTCGCTCAGCATCACGGACATTGAACTCGGTCTCGTTTACCAGCATGTGGACCTCGACAATACCCGCTACACGGAACGGGGTGCGAACTCAGTACCAACTGGCGGCGCGGGAGTAAACAAGACATGGCTGAACGAAAAAAGCGAGTCCGACCTGTTCGCCGGGCATGCTTCGACGGTCACCCGTTTCAATGACAAGGCATGGCTCAGTTGGGCGGCTTCATACACCACCATGGACAGCGACATCGACGGCGGCTCGCGCACTTGGGGCAGCTATTGGGGTCCTCCCAATGCCAACGCCGGTACCCAAACACGGGACTATGCTTACGACGCAATGAGTGGCGGCAGCAATGTAAGCCAGTTCATCACCAACTTGAACTTCATGTGGGTTCCGGTTTCGGATTTGACGATTACTCCTTCGCTCCGATACGAAAACGAGTCCGTTTACTCATCAAGCCGGTTCCGCGCGTTCAACACTGGGGCATTTTCCAACCCCGCCTCCAACCCCCCTGGTTTTGGTGTGGCTTGGTTGGGTCGTCAGAATTTGTCATCGGATACCGACATGGATGCTTGGAACACCGCTCTCGACGTCCGTTATAAGGGTATCGAAAACGTCGTTCTTTACGCCAACGCCGACTGGGGTTGGGAAGATGAGACGATCATGCGAGTTGATCAGGTGCTTCCGGGCGAATGGCTCGACTCTGATGTCACCATAGACGAGCAGGAATACAAGTTGGGAGCCAACTGGTATCCTATGAACAAGCTCAGCTTCGGCATCCAGGGGATTTACGAATTGCGCGAGCAAGGATTTGACCACATCGCTGCCAGCCAAGGCAAAGCGATAGCCTCTGCCAATGGTGCGGCCAACAATTTCCGTCCGATCATGGCCGATCATAACACCGAGACCGAGAACCTCAACTTGAGGATGACATGGCGTCCGCTCGGCAATGTTTCGATGGTTACACGCTACGATTATTCCAAGACGGAATATGAGAACCGCGGTGTCCTGTTGAGCCCGCCAGCCCAGAGCCCGCCCATCACGGGAACACTGCTCAATCTGATTGAAAGCGGCCAGGTCGAATCGCACGTGGTCAGCGAGACCGTCACTTGGAATCCGACTGCACAGATGTATGTCCAGGGGTCTGTGAGCTGGGTCTCATCGGAAACATCCACGCCCACCAATGTGTTGAATCCCGACATGGACAACGATTACATCGTATGTGGCCTGAATGCCGGATATGCTTTGGACGCCCGCACCGACATCACTGCCGGCTACAACTTCTATACCCAGCGGAATTACGGGGTGGCTGCCGCCTCAATGGGGTATGGGCTGGAAACCTCCGAGCATATGTTCAGTATTGGTATGAACCGGATGCTCACCGACAACATCCTTTGGACCGTCAGCTACGGTTTCATCACCAGCGACACCAAGGACATTGACCAATCAGGCGGCTTCAACGATTTTGACGCCCACATGGTGTCAACGGGCTTGCAAGTTCGCTTCTGATGTACCAGATTATTTCCACTGCTTACCCAATCACCAACCAATACCAATAATGAAAATCCAGATTACACTTCTATCGATCGCCGCCCTGCTGGCAACGCCAGCTGCCTTCGGTGATGCCGCCGCCATTTACGCCAAGAGCTGCGCCTCCTGCCACGGCAAGGACGGTGCCGGAGCCACCAAGATGGGCAAAAAAGCCGGTGCCAGAGACTACACCACCGCGGAAGGCCAGAAATGGTCGGATGAGGAAGGGGTCAAGGCCATCCTCGAAGGCGTCAAGGACGGCGACAAAACCAAAATGAAGGGTTACACCGGCAAGATTACCGAGGCGGAAGCCAAGGAACTCGTTGCCTACATCCGCAAATTCAAGAAATAACCCCGACCAACCGATCCGGTGCCGGTGATCCGCCACCGGAACGGTTGCCTGAGCGGAGTCTCGCATCCCGAGGCTCCGCTTTTTTCTAAACCTCGATTCGATCTGAATCACGAAAACCGACGAATTTCACGAATATCAAGGAGTTGAAGAACGACCTCCAATGTTTGGGACATTTTTCCATCAGGCTGAGGATATTCTCATTTCGTGGTTTCCTTTTTTCAGAGGGTTGATGCAAATCGCATGACGGTTTGATTGAGAAATTCCGATAACTCCGCCCTCTTTTCAAAACACACAACAATACGCCAAGCCCATGAGCGAAGAACCTCACAGCACTACGATCCTCGGTCGTCTCAACCGTTTGCGCAACTGGCTCAGCCTTGCCGGCATGGTGCTCTGCGCATCCGCCGTATTCGCGTTCGTGCTGCTGGTGGCCGTTGACCTGTTCGCCACCCACGCCAACCCCTACATGGGCATCCTGGCCTATGTGGTGGCTCCGATGTTCTTCTTCATGGGTCTGGGCCTGGTGGTTCTCGGCTATTTCCTGGAAAGCCGCCGCATCCGCAAGGGCGTGCCGCGCAAGGAGGGGGGGCTGGTGCTGAGTGTGGACCTTTCGCGCAAGCGGGACCGCCAGATGATGGCCGCCTTCGTGCTGGGCAGCATTGGTTTCCTGCTGCTGACCGCCTTCGGCAGTTATGAGACCTATCACCTGATGGAATCCAACACCTTCTGCGGCCAGGCCTGCCACACGCCGATGGAGCCGCAATTCAGTGCGCACCAGCACTCGGCGCATGCCCAGGTGGATTGCGTGGCCTGTCACATCGGCCCCGGCACCACCGCCTACATCCGCACCAAGCTCAACGGGGTGAAACAGCTGTATCACCAGATTCGCGGTGATTTCAACCGGCCGATCCGGATTCTCAACCCGAACCTGCGCCTGGCCCAGGAAACCTGCCAGACCTGCCACTGGTCGCAGAAGCATTTCGGCGATGTGCCGAAGACTTTCAAACGCTTCCTCGCCGACGAGGAGAACACGCCTTTTACAGTCCAGATGCTGCTCAAGGTGGGTGGCAGTGATCCGGTGCGCGGACCTGTGGAGGGCATCCACTCGCACATGAACGTCTCCAACAAGATCGAGTTCATCCATTCGGACGATGAGCGGCTGGAGATTCCCTGGGTGCGCGTGACGGATGCCGATGGCAAGGTCACCGAATACCGCACCGAGGGGTTCACGGACGACATTTCGAAGCATCAGATCCGCACCATGGATTGCATGGATTGTCACAACCGGCCGGCGCACGAATTCCTGTCGCCGAATGATGCGGTGGACCAGGCGCTGGCGACGGGCCGCATTGATCCGTCGATCCCCTGGGCCAAGAAAAATGTGGTCACCGCGCTCGCCGCGCCCTATTCCACCCGCGAGGAGGCCCAGCAGAAAATCGAAGAATTCCTGCGCGCCGAGTATCCGGATGACAAGCGCGTGGATGCGCTGATCGCCGAGGCCAAGAAGATTTATGCCACCAATTTCTTCCCGGAAATGAAGGCTGACTGGCGCGCCCATCCGGACCACATAGGCCACAAGGACACCAACGGCTGCTTCCGCTGCCACGACGGCACGCACTTCGCCTCCGACGGCAAGACCACCATCAAGGGCAGCGATTGCAATGCCTGCCACATCATCACCGCACAGGGTGCCGGCGAGGAACTGGAAAAAGTCAACCTCAAGGGCCACGACTTCTTCCACCTCGATTCGGAATACCTCGAGCCCAACTGCGCCGAGTGCCACAACGGGCAGATCCAGGAGGAATGAGATTCTAAATCTTCGGTCTTTTTTTGCTGGAGAATTGACGGTTCGCCGTCTGGCGTGAACATGCGCCCGCTACGAACTCAATCATGAAACCCAAGCTGTTTTCCGCCGGACTTTTCGCCCTCGCCCTCGCCTCCTGCAAACAGGACAAGGAGATCAAGGTTTACCGCGTAGCCAAGGAAACGCCGGCTGCCAGTGCAGACCCCCATGCGGGCATGCCCGGTATGATGCCCGGCGGAGCGATGCCGGGGCCGGTCGATGGTGCCGATCCTCATGCCGGAGTTCCAGGCATGGGTGGCGGCAGTGCAGATCCCCATGCCGGCCTGACTGCGGAACAACTCGCTTCAGCGGGCGCGGCCATGCAGCAGTCCCAGGAGTTCACCGATAGCCCGCCCTCTCATTGGAAAAAGCTACCGCCCTCGGCCATGCTGTTGGGAAAATACCAGATCGAGGGCCCGGAGGGAGTCACGGTTGATGTGACCTTTTCCACCTTGCGCAGCGCGCCCGGCGGGCTGCTCGCCAACATCAACCGCTGGCGGGGCCAACTTGGCCAAGAGCCGTTTGCAGACGATGCCGCACTGAAGGGAAACACACGCATGGTGCCGTCAAGTTTCGGCGAGGCCGTCTTCATTGATATTGAGGGCCTCATGGACAGTGCTGACCCGAAAAAGGACGGTCGCCTGATCGGTGCCATCGCCGAATCCGGTCCCAGCGCATGGTTCTTCAAGCTGCGCGGCAACGACGCCCTGGCCGCTGCGGAACGCGAGAATTTCATTCGCTGGGTGGAGTCCGTGAAACTAGCCGAGGTTTCCAACGCGCCGGTGCCCGCCGCTTCGCCGGCAGATGCCGCCACATCGCCAGTTTCACCCGCTGCCGCCCCGGCAGGTGACGGCTCCGTGACATGGCAACAGCCGGAGGGCTGGTCGGTGGTCAATGGCAGCTCCGCCCGTTATGCGACGCTCGCAATCACTGATGCCGATGGTGCAAAAGGCGAACTTGCCGTCACCCATTTCCCCGGTGACGTCGGTGGCGATCTGGCCAACGTCAACCGTTGGCGATCGCAAATCGGGCTTGAACCCATCGACGAGGCCGCGCTCGCAACCAGTGTGACTCAGGTGACTGCCGGGCCCAAGACCATCCAAGTGATCGATGTGACCGGCCCGAAAAACCGTTGCGCCGCCGGTTGGGTGGCCCATGGCGGGGAAACCTGGTTCTTCAAGTTCACCGGTCCCGATGCTCTGGTCGGCGCGCAGAAGGCAAAATTCACCGCGTTTCTTGAATCCATCCGTTTCACAAAGCCCGACTGATGAAATTACTCATGCGTTTTTTGCGTGCCTCGGCCTCGCTGAAGCTCACTATTTTCTGTCTCTCCGCCGCCCTCGTGCTGGTTTTCGCCGGCACCCTGGCGCAGGTGAAGATGGGCCTCTATCTGGTGCAGGAAGCCTATTTCCAAAGCTGGATCGTCTGGTGGACCGCTCCCTCCGGAAACTTCAGCATCCCGGCGTTTCCCGGTGGCCATCTGATCGGCGCGCTGCTGCTCATCAACCTGATTGCCTCGCTGATCACGCGTCACATCTGGAGTTGGAAAAAACTCGGCATCCAGTTGATCCATGTCGGCATCATCATCATGCTGGCCGGTGGATTGGCCACCGACCTGTTCTCGGTGCACAGTTTCATGCGCATCAAAGAGGGGGAAACCAAGAACTACTCCGAGGACAGTGTGCGCATGGAACTCGCGTTGATCGATCACAGTGATCCGGAAGCGGAGCAAGTGACGGCAATTGCCGGAGAGCGGCTCGCCGATGGCGGCACGATCAAGCACGAGGCGCTGCCGTTCCGCATCGAAATCCGCGGCTTTTACCGGAACTCCGGCTTGCAGATGATTTCCGCGCAGGGTGGCGCGGCGGTCCCCGCATCCACCATGGGCACCGGAAAGCGCCTCGCGGTGAAATCCCTGCCACGCGCCACCCGCATGGATGAACGCGACGTGATGAGCGCCGTGATCGAGATCATTCCGGAGGGCGGCCAATCACTTGGCACCTGGTTGGTCTCCGATTCGCTCGCCGCCGCGCAGGAAATTGAGATCGCCGGCAGCCGCTGGAGTGTCCAGATGCGGCCCGCCCGCTATTACAATCCCTACAGCCTCGAGTTGCTGGATTTCACCCACGAAACATATCCCGGCACACAGATCCCGAAAAACTTCTCCAGCAAACTGAATCTCGTGGATGCGGAAAACAACGATTCGCGGCAGGTGCTCATCTACATGAACAACCCGCTGCGTCATCAGGGGGCCACTTACTACCAATCCGGATTCGAACCGGACAATAGCGGCACCGTGCTGCAAGTCGTCCGCAACCCGGGCTATCAGGCACCCTACATCGCCTGCGTGATCGTCTCGCTGGGCCTGATCTATCAGTTTTCAATCCATCTCATCGGCTTCGCCCGTCGCAGAAAAACCTCCACCGCTCCATGAAACGTTTCGGCCCATATCTCGTCCTGCTCGTCTTCCTGCTGTGGCTTGCGTCTTCATGGCGTGCCCCGCGCGCCAAGCCCGGGGATTTCGACCTTGCCTCCTTTGATCGCATCCCGGTGCTGGTCGGCGGACGCATCAAGCCGCTCGACACCGTGGCCCGCAACTCGCTGCTCATTCTTAGCGGCAAGCAGTCGCTGCGCCTTGAGCAAGACGGCAAAAAAATCAAAATGCCGGCATCCCGTTGGTTGGCAGACGTTTTGTTCAACCCGGAAGTCGCCGATACTTATCCGGTTTTCGACATCGCCAACCCCGAAATGCTCGGCATGCTCGGCCTGCCGGACTCCGGCCGCCGCAAATGCTCCTATCAGGAGCTCAAGCCGCACATCGCCAAGATCGACGAAGAGGGCAAACTCGCCGGTGAGTTGCAGGCCACCCAGCGCACGCCCTTTCAGTCCGCCGCCTTCAACCTGCGCAACTCGCTGTTTCTCTATCAGCGCCTCAAGAGCAGCGTCCACCAGGAAGGCACCAAGGATTTCGCCAAGGAAATCAAGACCTATGCCGACGCCGTCGCCGCAGGTGTGGAAAAACTCCGCGAAAGCAACGAAGCGCTCGACAAGGATCGCTTGATGCTCCTGCGCGGCGCGGTCGCGCGCTACCAGGCCCAGTCTGAATTCGCCTACATGCTGATGATTGCCCCGCCCGCGGGTGGCGGCGAGGGCGACTGGCTCAGCACCGGCGACGCCTTGATGCGCGTCAAATCCGTGGCAACCGTGCCACCCTCGGTTTACGCCTTCGCCGAAATGGGCGACGCTTTCCGCGCCGGCGACACCGCGAAATTCCTGCTCGTCACCCGCGAATATGCCGACTGGCTCAACACCGAGCACCCGGAGTGGGCCAGTCGCACCACATTCGAGCTCCGTTTCAACCACATCGAACCCTTCTACGGCAGCATGGTGCTCTATGTCGCCGTGTTCCTGCTCGCCTGTTTTTCATGGCTTGTCATGCCGCAGGGCCTGCGCAAAACCGCATTTTTGCTGCTGCTGTTGGCTTTTGCCATCCATACTTTCGGCATGTTCGCGCGGATGTATATTCAGGGCCGTCCGCCGGTCACCAACCTCTATTCCTCCGCCATCTTCGTCGGCTGGGGAGCGGTTTTGTTGGGAATCGTGCTCGAGCGCATGTTCAAAGATGGCATTGGCAGTGCCGCCTCGGGCGTGGTGGGCTTCACCACCTTGGTCATCGCCCACCATCTCGGCTCCAGCGGAGACACCCTGGAGATGATGCAAGCCGTGCTCGACAGCAATTTCTGGCTCGCCACCCACGTGGTGGTCATCACTCTCGGTTATTCGGCGATGTTCCTCGCCGGCATGCTCGGCATCGTCTATCTGCTGCTCGGTTTGTTCACGCCGCTGCTCACCCGCGATACCGCCAAGGCGCTCACCCGCATGGTCTATGGCATCACCTGTTTCGCGCTGCTCTTTAACTTCGTCGGCACCGTGCTAGGCGGCATTTGGGCGGACCAATCATGGGGCCGCTTCTGGGGCTGGGATCCCAAGGAAAACGGCGCGCTTCTGATCGTGCTGTGGTCCGCCCTCGTGCTCCACGCCCGCTGGGGCGGCTACATCCGCGAACGCGGCCTGATGGCCATGTCCATCGTCGGTAACGCCATCACCGCCTTCTCATGGTTCGGCGTCAACATGCTGGGCGTCGGCCTCCATTCCTACGGCTTCATGGACAAGGCCTTCCCCTGGCTCGTCGGCTTCGTGATTTCCCAGTTCCTGTTCGTCGCGCTTAGCCGGTTGCCCGCCAGGTTCTGGCGCAGCTTCCGCGGTGCCCAGCAGCGCGATCTCAATGCCGTGGGCTTTCAATCCGCCACTACGCAGTCGTGATTTTCTGCGCAGAAATGCGTGGCATCCAAAATGATAGGATGGATTTGGATTCGTGAGTCGTGAGATGCATTTCCGCCTTGCTGTGAGGATCTGCGGCGAAAGACTAGGCGGCGATGGCTGACGGTTGGATGTTGCTGGCAAGCGGAGTGGCGAATATTTCGCCTCTGTTTGCCTTGCTGACATTGGTGTTGGTGCTGGCGGTGCTGGTTTCTCTGGTTTTGGTCAGGTTCAAGCAGAGCCTGTTGGTAGGTTATCTGTTGTGCGGGGTGTTCATCGGCAATACCGGTTTGCTGGCGCTGGTCGGCACCGGGCGCGGAGATCCGGTGATTTACAATCTGGCGGAAATCGGCGTGGTGCTGCTGATGTTCACGCTGGGCATAGAGTTTTCGCTCGGCGAATTAAGGCACTTGTGGCGCACGGCGTTGATCGGTGGTAGTGTGCAGGTGGGCTTGACCGCCTTCATTGCGGGACTTGCCGCATCATGGCTCGGCTTTCCGGTGGCGGATAGCATCGTGCTGGGCATTGCGGTGGCGCTGAGTTCCACGGCAGTGGCGATGAAGTCGTTCCAGGATTTCGGTCAGCAAAACAATCCCGGAGCGCGGGCGAGTCTAGGTATCGCCTTGTTTCAGGACATTCTGGTGATCCTGGTGTTCCTCGTGATGCCCTCGCTTTATCGCGATGACGAGGGCGGATTGGTTTCAAACATCGCGCTGGCAGTGGGCAAGGGGATCGCGTTTCTGGCCGGTGCCTGGCTGCTTGGCCGCTATGGCATCACGCCGCTGCTGCACGCGGTGGCGCGCACCCGAAGTCGCGAATTGTTCACACTCACGGTGATCGGCCTGTGCGCCGGCGTTGCAATCGCGGGCGGCGCGCTCGATCTCTCGCTTGCTTTGGGTGCCTTTGCCGCCGGTCTGGTGGTGAGTGAATCAATTTACAGTCACCGCATTCTATCTGATATCCTGCCCTTCAAGGATTTGTTTCTGGCGATCTTCTTTGTCTCGGTGGGGCTGTTGATCGATCTCAGCGTGGTGGCCGGCGAGTGGCAGCGGGTTCTGTTAGGCAGCGTGGCGATTCTTTCGATCAAGGGGGTGATCGTGTTTGCCGTTTTAAAAGTCCTCCAGCTTCCTGGGCGCTCTGCTTTGCTGGCTGCCGGCAGTCTTGCCAGCACCGGGGAATTTTCGCTGGTTCTCATCGGCAAGGCGGGTGGTTACCGGCCGTTTGATCCGGCCACCGAGCAGATCCTGCTGGTGTGCACGGCGGTGACGATGGCCGCCGTGCCCTCGCTGATGCGCCTTTCCAGTCCCTTTGGAAAATGGCTTGAAAACAAGCGCCTGCTTGCCGCGCACCAGATGTTGCCCAAATCGCTCAATCCGGGAAAAGTAATCAAACAACTCGCCGATCACGCAATCATCTGCGGCTACGGACCGGTGGGCCGCGCGCTCAATGAGGCGCTGATCCGCTGCGGAGTGGATACGCTGGTGCTGGAGTTGAACTCGGATACGGTGAGAGCCCTCAAGATCGCTGGGCAGCCGGTGCTTTTCGCGGATGCCACCCATCCCGAGGCGCTGGATCTTGCCGGCATCCAGCGAGCGCGCCTGGTGGCTTTCACCTTTCCGGCAGTGGAAATGACATGTGCCGCCGTGCCCTTGGTGCGCGAGCGCAATCCCGCAATCTATATCTTCGGCCGCGCCAAGTTCACCAAGGAAGTCAACCGCCTGCTTGAGCTGGGCGTCCAGGTGATTCACGACGAGCGGGAAAGCGCCGTGGCCATGGTGCGCGCCGCCATTTCCTCGTATGAACGCCCTGACATTGATCCCGAGAAGGTCGTCCATGAGGCCATGGAGCAAGAAGGATAAAGTGACTTGGGCGAGGCTGAAATTAGCGCTTCCCGGTTGCATTTCCGCCGGGCTTTGACTTGCCTTAGCTATGGAACAATCGACGGGAAACAACAAGCGGTTCACAGAGGAGCAGCGTGAGGAGGCGACCCGCCGCGTGTTGGCCGGCGAGAAGGCAGTCGATCTGGCGGTGGAGTATGGCTGCACGCGCGCCTACATTTCCCTGCTCAAGGCGCAGGCGCTCGATCCCGATCGGTTCAAGCGCAAATTTGAAGGCAGGCTGAAACTCAAACTCACCGATGAGGAGATCGCACGGCTGAAGCACCTCTTCGACACCAGCACGCCGGAGGACAACGCCCTGATCCCCGCACGCGAGAGTTGGTCGCTTGATCATGGATTCCAGTTGGCGATGAAGTTGTTCCAAAAGAAGCCGAGCGTAAGGGCAATGAAGGAATGCATGGGTGAGCACATCAAAAGGCGACCGGATTTTGGCGATCCGAAACCGAAGCCGCCCAAGCCACACCACCTCAACCAGCTTGATCCGGAACTCGCGAAGGATCCGGATTTCGTAGCCTATTATCTTTCGCCGCAGGCCGAGCGCATCGCATTGCGTGAGTATGAATTCGCGCTCGCGGAGTGGGAGAAAAGACACCCGAATGGCGAGGAGGACGGGCCGTATCGCGAGCCCGGTGATGAGGACTGGCAGTATCCCGCGATGTCTCCGCAGCGGCAGTTCGCGCCAGGCCAAAGGGTGGGCAAACACGCCAAGAGCAAGGGCAAGCCATTCACACCGCCCAAGAAGCGCAGGAAAAAGCGGCGGTAACCGTCCGCCACAAGCCACCCACTACTCCATTCTTGATCCAACATCCATGATCTCCTATCAATCCGCTGCCTACCTCAACCATAGCTTGGTTAAGCCAACCAGAGGTTGGATTTTAGGGGCCGCCTCACACATTGCCATACTGCCATGAATACTGCCTCCATTTCACGCCGACGATTCATTGAAGTGGCTGCTGCGGCCGCCGTTCTACAGCCATTGGCAAGCCGCGGGGAGGATGGCCCTGCCAACAAACCCAAGATCAAGATCGGACTGATCGGCGCAGGCAGCCGCGGTAGCTGGATCGCCACTCTGTTCCAGCAACACTGCGGATACGAGTTTCACGCCATTGCGGATTATTTCCAACCCGTAGCCGATAAAGCCGGGGCGGCGCTCGGCGTGGACGAGGCGCGCTGCTTCTCCGGCTTGTCGGGATTCAGTAAGGTGATCGAAAGTGGGGTGGAGGCAGTGATTCTCGAAACACCGCCGTATTTCATGCCCGAACACGCCGCTGCCGCCGTCGCCGCCGGGCTGCATGTATACATGGCCAAGCCGGTGGCTGTGGATGTGCCCGGCTGCCTCACCATTGATGCCGCCGCGGCCGATGCGACCAAGAAACAAAAGGTCTTCCTTGTGGACTATCAGATGCCCACCGATCCAATCAACAACGAGGTGGTCCGACGCATTCACGATGCGGGGTTCGGCCCCTTGCTGCAAGTCCAGTCACTCGGAATCTGCGACGGCTTCAGCGACCCGCCACGCGGCACCACCCTCGAGAGTCGCCTGCAGAACCTGATCTGGTGCAATGATATCGCAATGGGCGGTGACTACATCGGCAATTTCGACATCAACGCGATCGACGCCGCAATGTGGATCATCGGCGAACGACCGGTCTCCGCCAGCGGCAGCTCGCGGGTCGGTCGCCCCAATCCGCATGGGGATTCCCGCGATGTGTGCTCGGTGATCTATCGCTACGCCAACGGAGTGATCCACAACCACTATGGCCAAGCACTCTCCAACAGCGCTCAGTGCACGATCCGGGTGCTCGCATACGGCCAAAGGAACAACGCACAGGTGGACTACCTGGGCGAGGCTTACCTGCACGGTGCCGGCGAGCTGAGATTCAAGGGGGGAAAGATCGAAAACCTCTACACAAACGGCGTGGTCCGCAACATCGCCACCTTCCACCAGAACGTCACCGGTGGAATTTTCACCAACGACACCGTGCGGCGTTCCGTGGACGGCTGCCTCGCGTGCATTCTCGGTCGCGAGGCCGCCGCCCGTGGTACCGATCTGACCATGGAGCAACTGCTCAAGGAAAATCGCAAACTGGATCCCGATCTAACAGGACTAAAGGCATGAAACAACGAGTCGCCATTCTAGCTCTCGCCCTTGTCCTCGCTGGGGTGCTGGCCATCGCCCACGCCGCGGAACCGGCGTTTTTCGCCATGGACACCGGCACCAAGGACGCAACCCACCAAGCCCCTGAACAACAGGTGGCCCTCGTGCAGGAGGTCGGCTTCGCCGGCCTGGCGCCGATCTATCATACGCCGGAGATGCTGCGCGACACGCTGGCCGCCCTAGATCAACGGAAGCTCAAGATATTCGCCGTCTATGTGCTTCTGGACCTCGACTCACCCGCTCCGGTGAGTCCGGCGATCCGGGACGTGATCGAACAATTGCGCGGCCGCGACGCGTTCCTTTGGCTCTATGTCAACTTCCGCGCCCACCAGCCGTCCGATCCCGCCGGAGACGCCAAAGCCGTCCCAGTGTTGCGTGAAATAGCGGACCTCGCCAAAGATGCCGGGATCCGCGTCTCGCTTTACCCGCACCTCAAGAACTGGGTCGAGCGGACTGAGGACGGTGCGCGGCTGGCGAAGCAGGTTGACCGTGAAAACTTCGGCCTCACCTTCAACCTCTGCCACTGGTTGTTGGTTGGCGAAACCAATCTCGATGCCAAACTGCGCGAAGCTCTTCCCCATTTGCAGATGATCACGATCAACGGCGCCGATGCCGGAAGCAAGGAGCTGAAAGCCTGCATCCAGCCCCTGGGCAGCGGCACCTTCGATGTCGGCGAAGTTCTAACAAAGATCGCCGGACTCGGCTGGAACGGCCCCGTCGGTCTGCAACATTTCGGAATCGCAGGCGACGCCAGGGCCAACCTGCAAAGATCGATGGACGCATGGCGGATCATGTCGCCCAAAGCATGGACTCCCGGCACCACCCCAAAGACGGAGTGATGCCGCTGTTGGGATTGCTCATTTCCAGCACCTAAAACCCAATGGTTTTAGCGGATAATGATCTAAATTCAGATCATCTGATCCGGGTCAGTGGTCCAAATATCCCAACGATTGTGCGCGTTTGACGGCTTCGGTGCGGTTTTTGGCGTGCAGCTTGGCGTAGATGTTTTTGACGTGGTTGTGCACCGTGTGCTGGCTGATTCCGAGTGAATCGGCGATCTCCTTGTAAATTTTTCCGGCTGCCAATTGTTGAAGCAATTCGCTCTCCCGCTTGGAAAGATCGGCCGATTCGTCCTGCGGCGTGCTGGCCCGGAATTGTTGGATCAGATGACTGGCCATCGAAGGACTGATGGGCACATGGCCTTTGACCAACCCGCGCAGGGAATCGACCAGTTCCAGCGCCGTGCTGCCCTTGATGATGTATCCGGAAGCGCCGGCGCTGAGTGCGGCGAAGAGATTTTCACGGTGTTCGTGGATCGTGTAGGCCACGGCCAGCAAGCTCGGATTGCGGTTCACGGCTGCGGAAATGAGCCCCGCGCCCGACATTCCCGGCATTTCAAGGTCGGTCAGCAACACATCCACATCGCACCAGTCCACCGACATCATCGCCTCTGCCGCCGATGCATGAGCCCCGGTCACCACAAAATCCTCGGCCCGCGAAAACAGCCGCTCCAGACTGTCGAGCAGCGCCACGGCCCGGTAGCAAAGCACGCTACAGAACAGCAGCGTCGCCAGCGAGGTGAAGCGCGCTGAAAATCGCAACCACTCGCGCCGTTCGCACCACAATTCCCGCACGCCGAGCAACAGGAAAAGCAGAAACAACGGGCTGGTGAGCAGTGGACGGACTGGCAGATGCGGATGAAACCATGCCAGCCATGCGTAGATCGCGAATAATCCCATAGCCACGTAAAAAGGCCAGCCCGCCGCCCAGGGTCCCTACACTAGGGAGAGGAGTTGTTCGAGGTATGCCGTGTCGTGGGCGGCGCGGAGTTCTCGTTTCGGGAGGCTTTTGCGCTTTTTGCCTTCGTAGGGCATCCGGTTGTGGGCGTTGAGAGCCATGCGCCGAAGGATGGAGTG
>CANLKN010000018.1 GCA_947491475.1 Akkermansiaceae bacterium
GCGCCGATCCACCACCCGCGAAATGCAGTGATAAATCACAGGTCGCGTCGATTCAGCGGAAGGAGTCAAAACCCAACGTGCGCGTCTCATGCCGCCTGACTTACCCATCTCCCGCCATACCGCAAGCAGAATCTGTTAAAAGGACAGTCCTTTAAAATACATGAATGAATGGTTGATGCTGGGGAGGTGCCACAGTGGGGCAGTTGCGGAACGGAACCTGCGGTCCCGTCCCACTACGAGTGATCACCCTGCCTTGGGGCTGCGCTGTCGCACAAAACGGATTCGCAGCAGCGGGATGTCGGTAGACGTATCGGTAGGCAGGCCGATAATAACGATATCCAGAATACCCATACCATCTTCGATAGGACATGCCGCTTCCGATGGATCTTGCGGGCTGCGCCAGAGGTCGGGTTTCATGTTGATGATTTGAAGCTGCCATGAGCGAGCGAGAGACCAAGAGGTTCTTGTTTCTTTCTGCGATCAAGTCCACACGCTCATCTCTTTCCCTCTCGCGCATGGCTTCCAGTTCCAAATCGATACTGCGTTCGTAAGCCAGCGCGTCCCTTCGCTCACGCTCCTCCGCAGCGAGTGCTGTTGCCTCTTCCAATCCGAAAAAGTGGCGCTGCTCGTCAGATAGTTCCGCGTATCGCAATCTAGCGGCTCCGTGTTCATGGCGGATTGCCACACCGGAGTCGTCCACTCCCGTGACGGAGACATGCGAGAAGGTCCGGCCATCCCTGATGGAAAAAGAGTCGAAGTTCATTCCCAGCGCCCGCGCACGTTGTTTTTCCAGCGCAGTGCGGAATAGCTCGGCATTGCGGATTTCCATTCGACCAATGTCGGCGGTTAGAGAGGATTGCTCGGATTTCAGGTCCCACAGGCGCGCCTCCATTTCCGTCAGGAGGAATTGCAAGCGCTCGAGTTCCTGGATGTCCCCGGAATCATTGAGGCCAAGTCGATATTCAGCCAGCGCCAAGCGATGAGTCAGCTCGATTTTCTCCCGTTCAACCTCCCAGAATGTGGCTTCGCCATCATGGCTCTCGCAATTGGAAAGAATGATGGAGAAAAGGGCGATCAGAATTACCCGTGAGATATCTATCAGCACTCTCAACATGACGCTTAAAGAGGTGAACGAAAAAATGGTAGCGAGTCAATCCTGTTTTTTACAGAATGAAACACAGACATCTTAAGCCACGGATGTAGATGCGTCGTGATAGATCCGCACTTCTATGCGGATTTCTGTCTTCGGTCCCGAAGGATTTCAGATCAGGGATGCGGTGTGATGGCGAGGATCGTGATTTGTTTTTTATCGGGGCCGTAGTGCCAGAAAATCCGCCAAGCGGCGGGAGTCCTGTTCTCTGCATAGGCCTCGAAGATCTCCTCGCCGCCGGGTCCTTTGAGCGAGTTGAATTTGTGGGTGTTGAGACCGGGGTGGCGGGGATTGGTTTCCAGCAAACCCAGGGCCTTGCGCACCGCTTTCAAGCGTTTGGCCAGACCGGTATCCGTCTCAAGCGCGTCGAGATCGGCGTCCGCCCGCGGCGTGAAAAGCAGTTCGAAGCTCACGGGTCAGTCGATCTCGTCGTTGGCAAACTTGGCGAAACTCCCGCGCGTGTGGACTTTGCCTAGGGCGGATTGTTCCAAACCCTCGCGCACGGCAGTCAACGCGGATTGATTCTCAAACAACCACTTCTCCCGAGCAGGAATTTCCGCGTAGGGCTCCAGAATGATGCGGCCTTCGGCGTCCAAGGTCGCCTGAAAACTGCTTACGCCGCGAGCCAGCTTGCCGAGAGTGATGCGCCCTTTCGAATCAGGACGAATGGTCAATGCCTTTGCCATGCCGACATCCTGCTCCCGGGCGGGAAAAAGCTCAAGTGGGAATATACTGGTTTCCCACTTCTCGTTCCAACCTGCAAATTTTGAACTGCAGTCCACTCAGCCGCCCAGCAGCGTGCTGCGGGTGAATAGCGGCAATACATGGATGCCTCGCGCTTCGATGGCTTGGCGGCCGCCTTCCTCGCGGTCCACGAGCACCAGGCAGAAGGCGATTTTCCCACCATCGCGCTCGATGGCATCGATGGCTTTCAAGGTGGAGCCGCCGGTGGTGATGACGTCATCGACGACGATCACGTTGTCGCCGGGCTTGAAGTTGCCTTCGATTTGTTTGCCTGCGCCGTGGCCTTTGGGCTCCTTGCGCACGGTGAAAACCTGCAAGGCCTCGTCCGGGTGCTTGGCGGCGGAGGTCATGCCGATTGCCAGAGAAATAGGGTCCGCGCCGAGGGTCATGCCGCCGATGGCGTCGATCTTGAGGTGCTCGGAATGGATTTTGGAACGCACCGCATGCCAGCCGAGATCGCCGATGAGATTGGCGCCGAAGGGATCGAGCGCGGTGACGCGGCAGTCGATGTAAAGGTCGCTCTGTTTGCCGGAGGCGAGAGTGAAATTGCCGGTGCGGACGGATTTTTCGAGCAGGAGTTTCTTGAGGGCGGCGGCGGTCGGGAGCATGGATGGAGGATGGGAAAAGCCCGCCACGGCGGCAAGCGTGGATCCATCAAAGACAGGGTTTTTGGTGCTAGCCAGCCGCGCGGACGGCGTTTTAGGTTCTGGGCGGATGATATTGGCATTGATGGAACCTTCGGGCTTGATCGAGCGGGGTGGACCGCTGGTGTGGGTATTGCTGGGGCTGGCATTCATCGGCTCGGTGTGCACCGTGGAGCGCTTGTTTTTCTTTCACCGGGCACGCATCAACGTGAGCGATTTGCTGGTTGGACTGGCGCATCATGTGCGGCAACGGGCGTTTGCTGAGGCACTGCATGAGGCGGCGCGCGCGCCGGGGCCAGTGGCACGGGTCGCCCATGCCGCCTTGTTGCGCTACTACTTGCCGCGCACCGAACTGCGGGACGTGACTCAGGAGGCGGGTCAACTGGAAGTGCCGCGCATCGAGAACAACATCCGGGCGATCCTGGGAGTCTCGTTGCTGGCTCCCTTGGTGGGCATGCTGGGCACCCTGCTCGGCATGTTGGACACTTTCCAGAAAGTGAGTGAACAAGGTGGTTTCACCAGCCCGGCGGAACTGACGGCGGGCGTTTTCACCGCGCTCATCACTTCGGTGCTCGGGCTCACCGTGGCGGTGCCGATGTATCTGTTTTATCTGTATTTCCTGGGTCGGGCAAAGCGCCTGATCCACCGCATCGAGCGGGCGGGCATCGAAATGGTGCACCTGATCGCGGATGCGCGGGAAGAGGAACAATACGCGCCTTTCCGCGGTGAGGTGACGGCGGGAAGGCAAACGGTGAAAGCCAAGCAGGAACACGCGCATTGAAGCTGGAGACGAAGTTGCCGGAGCGTCCGGGGCTGCTGCATGCGGTGCCGGTGCTGGATGTGTTCGCGCTGTTGTGGTTGTTGTTTTTGCTGGGGCCATCGCTGCTCATGCAATCCGGAGTGACAGTGGAGCTGCCTCCATCGCGTTTCCAGCTTGAGCGGTTTCAGGAAACACTGGTGATCACCCTTGGACCGGGCGTGGACGGACCGCGCATCCATTTGGGGCGCGATGCGATGACCTTCGACCAACTTACGCAGCGCTTCGAGCAATTGCGTGCCGACGGCGCTCCGACCAAGGCGATGGTGCTGCTGCAAACGGACGCCGGCACGCCGGTTGGAATCGAGCGGCAGGTTTCCGAAATGGTGCTCGGCATGGGCTTCCGGCTCGCCATGGTGGGCGCGAATGTTTCCGATCCGAGGGGTGGGAACCCGAAATCTCCCGCAGAGTGATGGCAAGCCGCGTTTCCATGAAACAAAAGCGCCTGGCGGCACCGGAATGGGTGTTCCCCTGGCAGGGCGCGCGCCAACCGCAGATGCCTAAATTACTCTCCGTGCTGCTGACGGGAGCGGGTTTTGCGCTGCTGATTTCATCCGTGCGCATCCAAGTGGCGGCACCGGCACCCCGGGTCTCCAACAAGGCGGCGCTGATCCAAGTGCTCGACGATGCCGACGGACGAGCACTCACTTTGAAAGCGAGCGAGGGCGGGCCGTTTCCCTCGCGTTTTGAGCCATCCGATTGGGAATGGGCGGAGTCGGTCGAGCGCGAGGTTTATCAAGCGGCGCGGTGGCGGCCGGAGCCGTATCTGCCGGTCCTGCGCGAGTTGCCGGAACCGGATGCGCTGCGTCCGCTGCAACTCGCCACCCGCGGCGAGCCGGTATTGCCGGACCGTCGCCCATTGGTGCTCGTGGCGGGGCCGATGGAAAAACCGGTGCTGGTGCCGGTGATTTATCCGCTGGCGGGGATTGCGGCGGATTCTCTGCCGCGCGACTTGCCGCCATTCCGGGTGCCGGTGGATGCTGCGATGGCGGCCGAGCCATGGCGCTTCCTTCTGCGGCTCAATGCCGCAGGCGGTGTGGTCGATTGTGTCTCACTTTCCGGTGGCGAGGTGGCCGGAGTGGCAGCACTCGGCGACTGGCTGCGCCTCGTTTCCTTTCCGCCCGAGCCCGCCACGCCAGAGCGCTGGATCGCCGTGGGACTCGGGTTTTCCAACCAATCCGCCGATGGACCTGTCGCTCGCTGATTTCGTGGTGCTCGTGGTGCTCGGTTCCAGCCTGCTGGTGCTGATGTTCACCGCGATTTCGCGTAGCCTGCATGCCCGCGCCGAGGCGCGCTCTGCGGCCAGCCGGGTGATTTGCAGGTTGTGCCTGCACGCCTTCGAAGACCACGGGCACGGAAAGCTCGTCGATTGCCCACAATGCGGCACCGCCAATGAGCGCGGCCGCAGCCGCAGGCTCGGGTGAGCCCACTGCCGCGGGTGGGTGGAAGTGCTCGAGCTTGTGGTGCAAAAATATGCAAAAACAAGATTGCCCCAGCAGCTGTTTTGGGTAGCTTGAGCATCTATTCCCAAATCGGAAGAGTCACTCAAACCCATCCAAACTCATGAACTTCGGAAACCCATTCCGTCCCGCCCGCTATCGCAAGATCGCTCTCACAGCCACAGCATTGCTGGCCGCCGCACTTGGCACGGCCTACTCTCAGATTGCGTGGTCCAGCGATTTCGAGTCGCTTGATGTGAACACCCCCTCCGCGCTTCCCGGGACTTGGAGAACCGATTCGATCCAGCTGGTTGTGGGTGCAGGCATGGACACCATGCTCCTGCAGTTCGGCTTTTCGGCCACCTCCAGCTTGAACGTCGCCTCCGGAGTCTTTTATGACAATCTATCCTTCGGCATCGCGCCGGCCACGCCTCCTGCTCTTTTCGCGATCACTCAAATCACCAAATCCGGAAATGAGGTCAACGTGTCCTTCCCTACTGAAAATGGCTTTAACTACGATCTCCCCAAATCCACCGATGGCATGGTGACCTTTGATCCGGTGCCCGCCCAACCGGCAATCCCTGGCGTCGGCACTCTCAAGACGGCCACCGACAACGCGGCCACTGAGTCGTCCGCCTTCTACAGGATCCGCCGCTTGGCATGACAATTTGATAACTTGTTGCGATCATGTGGAGGCTTTTCAAGGAATTCATGGTTTTCCTGCGTGAGGAGAAAAAGTGGTGGTTGATGCCACTGGTCCTGCTTCTTCTCTTGTTGGCGGCAGTGATCGTATTCACGGGAGGCTCGGTGCTGGCACCCCTGATGTATCCATTCCTATAACACCCCCTTACGTGCGGCACATTCTCGGCATCTCCGCCTATTACCATGACTCCGCGGCGGCGCTTCTGAGTGACGGGCACATCGTCGCCGCCGCGCAGGAGGAACGTTTCAGCAGGAAGAAAAACGACGAACGTTTTCCCCGGCATGCCGTTGCGTTTTGCCTGAAACAAGCGGGCCTCGCCGAAGCGGATTTGGATGCCGTTGTCTTTTATGACAAGCCGATCATCAAGTTCACCCGGATGTTGGAGTCCTATCTTGCGGTGGCGCCGGGCGGATGGCTCACCTTCCCGCGTGCGCTGCCGGGGTGGCTGGGGGAAAAGCTCAATCTTCCCAGCACCCTCCGCTACGAGATCCCTGGGTTGCGGCCCGAGGTTCCGGTGCTGTTCTCCGAGCATCACCAGGCACATGCCGCGAGCGCCTTTTTCCCATCGCCCTTCGAAGAGGCTGCGCTTCTGACGGTGGATGGTGTGGGCGAATGGGCGACCACGACCATTGGCCTCGGACGGGGCAATGAAGTGACGATTCTCAAAGAGATGAAATTTCCACATTCGCTCGGTTTGTTATACTCGGCCTTCACCGCGTATTGCGGTTTCCGGATCAATTCCGGCGAATACAAAATGATGGGTCTCGCACCCTACGGCGAGCCAAGGTTCGTGGATGTGATTTACGACCAGCTGGTAGATGTGAAGGACGACGGTTCCCTGCATTTGAATCTCGGATACTTTCATTTTCTCAAGGGCCTGCGCATGACTAACAAGAAGTTCGATCGTCTCTTCGGCGGGCCACCCCGCCTTGCGGAGACTCCCGTCGAGGCACGGCACATGGACGTGGCGCGATCCATCCAGACGGTGACGGAGGAAATCATGCTGCGTCTCGCCCGCCATGCGCGCGATGAAACCGGAATGAAAAACCTGTGCATGGCCGGCGGCGTGGCGCTCAATTGCGTGGCCAATGGGAGAATCCTGCGCGAGAAAATCTTCGAGAGGATCTGGATCCAGCCCGCCGCCGGTGATGCGGGCGGTGCGCTCGGTGCCGCTCTGGCGGTCTGGCACATGCACAAGGAGCGCCCGCAAGCGCGCGTGATCAAGCAACCGGATGCGATGCGGGGGGCATTTCTCGGGCCGGAGTTTTCGGATGATGAAATTGAAGTCGTGCTGCGCGATCATCAGGCGGTTTACCGGAAGCTGGAGCAGAAAGACCTCCAGGATGAGGTGGCGGACTTGCTGGCAGACCAGAAGATCGTCGGTTGGGTGCAGGGGCGCATGGAGTTCGGTCCGCGCGCCTTGGGTCATCGCTCGATCCTTGGTGACCCGCGCTCGCCACAAATGCAGTCGGCATTGAATCTTAAAGTGAAGTTCCGTGAATCGTTCCGCCCCTTTGCGCCGGCCGTTCTGCGCGAACGCGCCGCAGAATTTTTCGAACTCGAGGAAGAGTCACCCTACATGCTTTTCGTGGCACCCGTTCATCCGGACCAACGATTGGAAAATCCGACTCCCGCTTCCGGGTTTGACCGGCTCAGGCAGCTCCGCTCGCTTCTTCCTGCCATCACCCATGTCGATGATTCGGCCCGCGTCCAGACGGTCACGGCGGAGCAAAACCCGGTTTTTCATGCGCTTCTGAAACGCTTTGAGGCAAAGACCGGCTGCCCGGTGTTGATGAACACCTCGTTCAACGTTCGCGGCGAGCCGGTCGTTTGCACTCCGGACGACGCTTACCGCTGTTTCGTCAATACCGAGATGGATTACCTCGCGATTGGGAATTTCCTGTTAGAGCGCTCCGCCCAGCCGCACGCCGGCGTGAAACCGTCCTTCCACCCCGTGCCTGACTGACAATTATGTTAAGGCTATCAGAAAAACCTTTGGAATGGATCAAGTTCACCGCGGTGATCGGACTGGCGGTGAACTGCGTGCTCGGGCTCCTATGGTGGAAAGGTTCGCTGCCCGGCGCGGTCTGTCTAACAGCCGCCGGGGTGGCACTTGGTGCCATTGTCACCGCTTTGATCCATCCGCATCGGTTTCGTGGATTTTACCGTGGCGGCATGACCCTCAGTTTTCAAGTGGGCCAGATCATCGGCAGAATCCTGCTGACCTTGTTCTTCTTCCTTTTGGTGACCCCCATGGGCCTGATGCTGAGGCTGCTGGGCAAGGACTTGCTGCGACTCAAGAGAACTCCGGATGCGAAGACCTATTGGCGGAAGGCAAAGGATAATCGCGATTTCGACCGCATGTTCTGAGCCTCCGGCTTCTGCGGCGCCTTTTTTCGCCGCCCCAGAAGACGTTGCCGATGCCACCCTTCCTGTCGATGTTCCGCATGAGTCAATCGAAAGATTGTCACCGATGAGCGCTTCGAGAAAGGAGGGATTGTAGTGCCATGGGACGCCGGGCATCGATTCATCGTCAAAAGAATAGGCGGAAACGTATCTGCCACCTTGATCGACGGCGTATGTCGCGTTTGCTTGGGCAAATCCCGCGATGCGCTTGAGGGCCGTCACGGTATCGGCTTTTTCGCGTATTTTCCTGGTGCCCATCATGGCGAGCCCGGCAATGACAATGAGGATGGTGATGGTGACCAACAGCTCAGTCAGCGTGAATCCGCGGCAGCGGGTGGAATTTGAATGGATGGTGTTTTTCATGGGTTTCCGATGTTCATTGCGGCATCATGGCCGAAAGTCTTTTCTCGGATGGGTTTGATCGTTGATGGCATTGATTGGGCAACGATCACTGTGAAAATTTACACGGCGCGGATTCCGCCACAGCTAAAAAGTTGCGCTTAATTGCATCATCCTCATTGTTGCAGTGAGGTGGGATATTTTCGCCTGATGCGTTCGAGCTCGAGGCGCGCCTGATCAAGCTCCGGTGAGATATGGAGCGCGCGCTGCAAGTAATCGGCGGCCTCGGCCATCCTTCCCTGGCGGGCCATGACGGAGCCGGTGAAGTAGTGAGTCCAAGCCGAGTTTGGGAGGTATTCGCAAATCAATTGGCCCTGCTTGGTGGCTTCCGGGAGTTGTCCGGTCCGCTCGAAAAACTGGGCGAAATTCCACCTCAGCAGGGTGTCGTCAGGATTTTTTTCCAACGCCATTTCATACATGCGGCGGTCCCTGGCCGGTGTCATCGCCGTGGTTTTTGCATCCACTTCCTTCATGCGTTCCTGGCAATATCGCAGATTCTGCGGGTGGCTTGATTGAGAGATGAATGGAGCGACGGAGATCCTTCCGAGCGCGACGTCCCAGAGGCGCTTCTGATCCCAGAGGGTGACGGCAAGACGCCGGTTGCAGGCGTCGAGTTCGGCTTCGGAGGTCCCTTCGCCGCCGGTGGCGGTGATGGCCGCCGGCAGGCGTTCGGCAACTTTTCCGGCAAGGGCTCGGGCAAGAAGATAATTGCCGGTCATCGTGAGATGCACGTGTTCATAGAAGTGTTCCTTGCCCGGGATGCCATCGGATGTCTGGCTGGAAAGCGCTTTGACGGCGTCCAGTCCGGTCACCGCTGGTTTTTCCATGGCATCTGTGATGATCCGGTTGACGCGTGTGTCCGCACGCACGGCCAGTGCGTCATGATCCCTCGCCCGTTCGAAGGATGTGAATGCGCCTGCCTGGTCATCCAGCGCGAGCCGGCAGGTGCCGATGCGGAAGTGGAGCTCGGCAAACCCGGAATCGATGGCGGAGGCCTTTTCATAAGCAGCGAGGGCCGCCTGCGGAGATCCGCTTTTCTCCAGGGCCTGCCCTTCTTCGAACCAGCGTTTCCATTCCGCCAGATCCACCGCTGCGAGGTCCGCCCGGTGCAGTGAGACGAACGGCGAACAGTCCCTCACATTGGAGGCCACCGTGCTGAGGATGACTGGGATGCCGGCCTTGGTGGCGACACTCAGAATGTCATCCAGATTGGCTTTGAAGTTTTCGTAGGTCTTGAGGCGTTTCGGATCGTCATGCGGGAGAGGGTTTTTGCGAAACATCTCGATGCCCGCCCAGGATTCCGGTGCGGACGATCCGCCCCGCACGCTCGTGACCAGCTGATCCATGAGTTGGCCGATCCTGGTTTTCTTGAGCGCCAGTGCGGTCCTGACAAATCCCAGCGCGGGCGCTCTTTCGCCAAACACCGTGCCGGCTCCATAGGGGCCGACCATTTCGTTGTTGCCCATGTAAACGACCCACATGTCTCCATCGTGCTTGGCGCATTCGCGTGCGATGGGGAGGATGACGTGGGAATTGATTGCCGTGATGGCCACGCAAATGACCTCGAAACCGGTGCCGGGAAATCTTTCCTCCAGGATCGCTTCAAGATAGCGGCCCACTCCGAAGGAGGAGTCCGGATCACCGTAGGCGGCGGACTCGCCCAGCAGGAAAATCCGCTGGGTATTGGCAGGTTTCCGCGCAGGCATGACGGCCGTCGAAAGAGGCGCGCGGGCCAATGCGGGCGGGAAAAAGCGATGGGTGAATTTTTCGTTGGGAACCAGAAAATCCCCGCCACCGATTTTGGCGGGCAGGAACAAACGGGTTGGATAGCCGTAGCCAGCAAGGCGCAGGCCGAGCTCCAGCAGTCCCAACAGGAAAATAGGAACCAGCGTGATGGCGGCCAGGCGCATCAACCATCCCTTGCGGCGGGAATGACGGGGCTTCTCCGGCACGGTCTCCGGCATCCCGGCGGCGGGCGATTTCGGTAGCCGGGTTTTTTTGGGTTTTTGTTTCAACGGGCTCGGTATTTATTGACGTTGAACTCTGTTAGATGGGCGCAGAGGGTCCACTCGCGGACTTCGCGGGGTGCGAGCATCGATGTGGGTGAGTGTTCCTTGATGTCCGACAGGCGGTCCACAGGAGCATTGGTGGGTTCGATGGCCCAGTGGTGGTGGCCCTTCCAGAAGCCGCGGGTGATCCAGACGCCCGCGTAGGGGAAAAGTTCCGCCGGCCATTCGATTGTCATGGCAGCTCCGTTTTGAGACCTGATCCCGGCATGACCCACCGATAAGGGACCAAGAAACACCTTGGCGGCGGGGGTGGCATCTGCGGAAAATTCCGCGCGGGAGAGGTCGGTGCCGGGGTGGATGTGTGGCCAGGCAGGGCGTTCACCATCCGGCGCGAAGCAGGATTTCTCCGAAGTGACGATTTGATCGCCAGGCTCCCATGTGAAAAGTGGGTGACATGCCCACAGGCCCGCTGCCAGACCCGCCAACGCGGAGCTGGAGGGTTCCGGGATGCCAACCACCGAAAGGTTGTCCACAAGGAAGGCGGAAGAGGAGTTGGAAATACACCAACGCGATCGTGGTGGTGTCCACGCCGCCCGCGCCGGTGAATGCGGCGGAGTCGAAATGGAAACTCATTCCACCGTCCGCGACGTCTCCGAGCGCGAGCGTCCGGTTCTGATACATGTTGGTGGTCACCCATTGGTTGTTGGCGTGGTTCGGGGCATGCCCAATGCCAGATGACGGAATTTGATGTTGGTTTTAATGTGGGTTTAATGGTTTCCGGAACTGATTTTCCGGTTTTTCAATGCGGAGCAATGGCGGTGGTCAGAGCCCCCGGTTTGGCGATCAGTTTTTTGCCATCGGAAAACGAGACGTTGAGTGGTGTGTCACCGTGGTTATAGACGGCGTAGGATTTCCTGCCGTTTTTGTTGTAGATGTTAGAGAATGGATGGTCTGCGGTCACTCCGGTGTCGTTGATTCCGAGTGTGTGGAGCGTCCCGATCCAATGATCCATGAAGGCGAGGGTATTGCCGCCCTCGACCTTGCGGTCCGGGTTATTGTCCATGTGATCTGCGGCGAATGCCGGGTCGTGGAGCGCGCCGAACATGACGACAAGATCGCCCCAGCCGTTGTTGAAGTCGCGTCCTTCCGGGCGTTTGCTGGCGATGCGCTCGAAGTTCTTTTTCACATATTCCGGGTGGCGGCCCATGTAGATGGACGCGGGGGTGAATGGCAGCCAGTTGATGCCGTGGATGTGGTCGATATCCCCGGAGAACCAGGTGGCGAAAGCGCCCTTGCCGCCCCAGATCATGCCGAGTGCGACTTGTGAGAAATCCTTAGGGAAGTTGGTGCCCGAGACATCGAACCAGTATTCCTCGACGGCAGTGCGCTCGGTATTGAACAGGCAGATGCCGGTGTCCCGGATCTTGTCATCTCCCATGGCGGCGCCCCACAGCATCATGCCATACCAGGCGTTGAGCGATTCGGAGGAGGACTCCTGGTTGTTGCCGTCCGCAAACTCAGCATTGCCCGAGGCCCATGAGTGACCGGCGAATTTGTCGAAACAGCGCATGTAGGGAAACATCTTGTCGCCGCGGTCGGCGGAGGCGATGTCGCGGATCACCAAGAGCACCATGTCCTGCCATTTTTTCGCCCATGCGGGGTCGAGCCGGGCCACTTCTGCCGCCGCGCGGATGAAGTAACCATAATGGAAATGGTGGCCGTTGAGCGGCATGTCGCTGCCGTATGAAGGCTTGTTTCCGATCAGCGTGCCCCAAGTGGAGTTATAATAAAACATCGGCGCTTCTCCGCCGGGTTTGGCGGTGAACCAGTTTTCAAGACGCCGCTTGATTTCATCGATGAAGCTTTTCCGGAGCTCCGCATCACCGGCGCTTTCAGCAATGCCGGCGAGCGTGGCGAGTTTGCCGAGATGTTTGCCTTCCCAATAGGTGTCGGCAATGGGAGCTGGTTCACCTTTTGCCGCCTCACGCAGATATTCCAGAATCCGTTCACGGTCGCGGATGCCTTCTGCTGGCAGCGTTGGCAGCACGCCCTGGATGGGAACCGCGGTGTGGAACGCGTCACCTTCGCCTACTTTCATGGTCCCTCTCACAGAGGAATAGGTCAACCCGGTGAGCTTGTCGGGCGTGTATTTCCACTGATGCGGGTAGAGCGCGAAAATCGTGCCGCTGCCATCGCCTTCCATCGCCTTGGTCTTATATGAATAGGTCGATTTCACCTTGCCGGGAACCACCTGCTGTTCGAGGCGGGTGTCCACGACGTGGTTGTGGGCGTATCGTTGGAAGAGAGCGAGGGTGTCAGGTTTGTTGTCCGGCAACAGCGCCACGGAAAACCAAGTCTTGTCTCCAGCTTGGTTGGTGAACACCGATCCGTCGAGTCCGCTCCAGGCGGTGCCTGAAGCCGCGAACACTCCGTAGTGATTGCCTTTTACGGTCACGCCGAGCACCGCATCCTTGTCGCCGCCGTGCCAGATTTGCGGCCGGTCGCTGAAACGCAGCACCGGTTGGGCACCGCTGAAGGTGCGGAAAATGAATGGGCTGCCTTGGCCGATGCTGGTTCTCAGCGTCGCATCTCCGGCGCTGAATGACGCGGTGACGAACCAGTCGGAATGGCCGGCAACGTCGGCGGATTTGAAGGGCGAAGCCGAAGTCAGGCCGATTTGGATATCGCCCTCGGTGGTGACGCCGCCACCCATGATGGCCTGGTCGTTGGCCACGATCGCCGCGCCGGGATAGGTGATTGCAAGTCCCTGAGGCGAGCAAACCATGCCCAGCGGCAGCGCGAAGAGGTTGCTGGAAAATTCCTGCCAGACCATCGAACTCCACCATTGGTTGGTGATGGTGGGACCGGTGAACTCGGCGGTCCGGTGGATTTTTTCCGGCAGTGGTTTGAACTCGGCGGGCATTACCGTGGAATAGCTGCCGGCACCGGCTTGCACGATTTCGGCGGATGAGGTGAGGGGAGTCATCGCGAAAAGAAGCAGTGCGCCCGCCGTGCGAGTGCGTATCGTCCTCTCGGAACGGATCATTGGTTGGGTGATGGCATTTCTCATGGGACTGGTCAGGCTGGGTTAAAACTTGGATTGGAAACGACTGCCGGATGGGTTTTCGGCCATGCGTCTGGCCGGTGGTCAGATGCGCGATTGCCCACCTGAGCGGGTGAAGGGCCGGATGGCAAACAAAAATTTGCATAATTTTGCATCAATTCAAATCCTGTTTTCCACATAGTTACATGGGGCGATTCCGCAAGGTTGTGAATCGGGGGTGAAAAAGCGATGAATGGCTTTGATCAGAATCCAGCTCCGCAAGAATGCGAGGTGTGCGAGGTTTCGCATCACGGACTTTCCACCTTGCCAGACGGTGGAAGAATCGCCATCTCAAGCGCCGTATGAAAACCATTCGTGTGCTTTCGATTATGGCTGCGGCAGTGCTGCCGAGCGCCTGTGAAAAATCCTCCACTCCGCCGGATGCCGGGCAGGAGCCTGCTGCGGGCAGCTTCGGCAGTGATCTGGCGTTTCTCAAGCAGCACACCGAGGTCCATCTTCTGGAAGACGCCGCCAGCGGCGCGCGGGTGGCGATCGCTCCCGCCTGGCAGGGACGGGTGATGACTTCGAGCGCTGGCGGCGATGCGGGCGACAGTCTTGGCTGGATTCATCATGAGAATATCAAAACCGGCATCCTGCCTCCGGCGGAGCGCACTGGGTTGGCGCGCCACATCCATGTTTTCGGTGGCGAGGAACGTTTCTGGCTGGGTCCGGAAGGCGGCCAATACGCGTTGTTTTTCCCACCCGGAGTGCCCTATGAATTTGAAAACTGGACCACGCCGGCGCTGATCGATACCGAGCCCTTCGAGGTGGTGGCCAGCGATGCCAAGCGCATCGAGTTCACCAAGAACGCCTCACTGGTCAACCGCGCCGGGACGGATTTGCAAGTGGGGATCCGCCGCACGGTGGAGTTGCTCGACGCAAAAGCGGTTTCCGCCGCCCTCAAGACTTCCATTCCTGAGGGCGTGAAGTCGGTGGCTTACCGCAGCACCAACCTGGTCACCAACCGCGGCACCGAGGCATGGACCAAGGAGGGCGGGCTGGTTTCCGTCTGGTTGCTCGGCATGTTCCATCACGGCCCGGGCGTGACCATGGTCATCCCGCTTAAGGATGGCCCCGGAAACGCGGTGAACTCGGATTATTTCGACCCACTTGAAAGCGACCGCCTGATCGCCACCGACAAGGTGGTCTTTTACAAGGGCGATGGCGAATATCGCTCCAAGATCGGCGTGCCACCGGGACGCACCACGGGCATTGCCGGAAGTTTCGATTCGGAGCGCGGCATCCTGACCATTGTGCGCTGCGACGTGCCGCCCAACGCCGCAGAGCTACCCTACGTTCGCTCGCAGTGGAAGGATCATGCGGACCCCTACGCCGGGGATCTGATCAATGCCTACAACGATGGCCCCGCCACACCGGGCGAGCCGCCGCTCGGGCCGTTCTACGAACTGGAAACCTCCTCGCCGGCATTGCCGCTGGAACCGGGCCAGACGCTCACCCACGTGCAGGACACGATCCACTTCCAAGGCGATGCCGCCGCGCTCGATCCGATCGCGCGGGCCGTGCTGGGTGTCTCGCTGGAGGAAATCACCGGGGCTTTCGGCAAACGTTGAATAAGCTGATTTCCACCCATGTGCCCGGTTGACAAGCGCCGGGGGGCTTGCCCACGCTGTTAAGGATGCGGTAAGGATTACCTGAGCATCTGCAAAAAATTCCCGTCAAACATCCCTAAGGACACCGCAACCCGTGTTTTCCAACGAAGATTACCTCGCAGAACTGCTCACCGAAGCCGGCATGGTGAGCGCCGATGACGTCGATCGCGCGCGCCGTGCCTTGTCCGGTGCAGAGACCATCGTCGAGCACTTGCTGGCACACACCAGTCTCACTCAGGAAGACATTGCCCGAACCCTGGCGGCCAACGCAAGCATGCCGTTCATCCGGCTTTCCGAAGCCAGCTTCGAGCCGGGCATCACCGAGACCATCACCGAGGAAACCGCAAACCGCTACCGCGTGATCCCCGTCGAGGACGATGGCATGACGCTCACCATCGCCATCGCCGATCCTCTGGATTTCGATACCCTCGACAGCCTGCCCCACATCGTCGGCCGCGAACTCAATCTCGTCTGCGCCACCCGCCAGGATATCCAGGACCACCTGCACCAGTTCTACCATGGCAGCGCATCGTCCGATGGTGCAAGTGCCGGCGGCCTCACCGTCACCACCGGCGACGCCGAGGCGGGCGACTCCGGCGACGACGCGCCGATCATCCGCCTGGTGCTCCAAATGCTCTCCGAGGCCTTCCGCGTCCGCGCCTCCGACATCCACATCGAGCCGATGGAAACCTCGGTGCGCGTCCGCTACCGCCTCGATGGCAAGCTGATCCATGTGGATACCCATCCGAAAAAACTGCTGCCTCCCATCATCGCCCGCCTCAAGGTGATGAGCGGCACCATGTCGATCGCGGAAAAACGCCTGCCTCAGGACGGCCGCATCCAGCTCAAGATGGGCGACAAGGAGGTGGACCTCCGGGTTTCCTCGGTGCCATCGAACCACGGCGAGTCGATCGTGATGCGGATTCTCGACAAGACCGCGCTATTGCTCGGCCTGCCAGAACTCGGTTTCTTCTCGGACGACCAGCATGTGTTCGAGCAATTGCTCGGCCTGCCCGACGGCATCCTGCTCGTCACCGGCCCCACCGGTTCCGGCAAGACCACCACCCTCTACGCCTGCCTCAACGTCATCAACAAGCCGGACAAAAAAATCATCACCGTCGAGGACCCGGTCGAGTATGAGCTTCCCGGCATCAATCAGGTCATGGTCAAAACCGACATCGGCATGACCTTCGCCGCCGCGCTGCGAGCCATGCTGCGCCAGGCCCCCAATATCATCATGATCGGGGAAATCCGCGATGCGGAAACTGCGAACATCGCCATCAATGCCTCGCTCACCGGGCACTTGGTTTTCTCCACCCTGCACACCAACGACGCCCCCTCCGCCGTCGCCCGTCTTGCGGACATCGGCGTGAAGCCGTTCCTTATCGCCTCCGCCGTGCGCGCGGTGCTCGCCCAGCGCCTGGTCCGCAAACTCTGTCCCATCTGCAAGGCCCCGGCCGTGCTCACCGACAAGGAAATGCGCGCCCTCTCGCTGGACTCATCCCGCATGACCGAGGCCACGATTTTCGGCCCCGTGGGCTGCGAAAAATGCCGCGGCAACGGCTTCAAGGGCCGGATGGGCATTTTCGAGCTGTTCCTCATCGACGACGAGGTCCGCCAAATGATCAACACCGGCCTCACCACCACCCAGCTCCGCCGCCGCGCCCGCGAGCTCGGCATGCGCACGCTTCGCGAGGACGGCATCCGCAAGGTGCTCGCCGGCCTCACCTCCGGTGGCGAGGTCGTTCACGCCACCATGTCGGACGCCGATTGATCATCCCGAATCATCTCAAATTTCAAATTTGAAATCTTAAATCCCTTTTTGCCCGTCCCATGGACAACCACCAGATCATCGAACTCCTCGAATCGCGCGGCCTTATCGATCAAAGCCTCGCCCAAGACATCATCGCGGAGGTCAACCAGAGCGGAAAGGAAATCGCCGAAATCCTCGCCGACTTCCAAGTCATCCAGCACCGCGATGACATCTGGCCGCTGGTTGCCACCGAGCTCGGCACCCAGATGGTCGATATCCGTAACTGGACACCACCCGACGCACTGCTCGCCCTGGTCCCCGCCGGCACGGCCCGCCTCCACGGCGCACTGCCCGTGCAGTTTGATGAAACCGGCCTTCACGTCGCCCTCGTCGATCCGCTCAACCCGCAGACCGTCGAAGACCTGCGCTTCGCTCTCGGTCGCGAAATCCACGTCGTGGTGGCACCCGATTACCTCGTCGAATCAAAAATCAACGAGTGCTACGGCGGCGAAGGCAAGGCGATGGAGGACATCCTGGCCTCTTTCGAACTCGGCGGAGACTCGATCAGCACCCAAGACCTCGAGTCCGAGGCCAACTCCGCACCCATCATCCGCTACGTCGATCTGGTGCTCTATCAGGCAATCAAGGAAAAGGCCTCCGACATCCATTTCGAGCCCTTTGAAAAGGACTTCAAGATCCGCTACCGTGTGGATGGCGCGCTCTATGAAATGGCACCGCCGCCGGTCCACCTCGCGCTACCCATCCTTTCGCGCGTCAAGGTCATGTCCAACATGAACATCGCCGAGCGGCGCGTCCCGCAGGACGGCCGGATCGTCAAGCAGGTGGGTGATAAACAAGTGGACATGCGCGTTTCTTCCCTGCCCACCCATCACGGCGAGTCCATCGTGCTGCGCGTCCTCGACCGCTCCTCGGTCAATCTTACCCTCGAAAACCTCGGCCTGCCCACGAGCATCTACGAATACATCACCGACACCATCGAGAAGCCAAACGGCATTTTCATCGTCACCGGCCCCACCGGTGCTGGCAAGACCACAACCCTTTACGCCGCACTGCGCCGCATCAACACCATCGATTCCAAACTCCTCACCGCCGAGGACCCCGTGGAATACGACATCGATGGCATCATCCAGATCCCTATCAACGAAGCCATCGGCCTTGATTTCCCGCGCGTCCTGCGTGCCTTCCTCCGTCAGGACCCGGACCGCATCATGATCGGGGAAATGCGCGACAAGGAAACTGCCACCATCGGCATCCAGGCCGCGCTCACCGGGCACTTGGTGCTCTCCACACTCCACACCAACGACTCAGCCGGTGCCGTCACCCGTCTCATCGACATGGGCTGCGAACCCTTCCTTGTCGCCGCCTCGCTGGAAGGCGTGCTTGCCCAGCGCCTCGTGCGCACCATTTGCAAGGACTGCAAATCCCCCTACGAACCCAACGAGGCCATCCTCAGCCAGCTCGGGATTTCCGCCCACGAGCTCGGCGACAAACAGTTCTCCACCGGTGCCGGCTGCAACTCCTGCGGCCAGACTGGTTACCGCGGCCGCCGTGGACTCTACGAGCTGCTCAACATCACCGATCCCATCCGCGAATTGATCACCGGCCGCGCCCCCACCGTCGTTATCAAACAAAAGGCCATGGAGCTCGGGATGAACACTCTGCGCGAAGATGGTTTACGCAATATTTACCTTGGCCATACAACCATCGAAGAAGTTCTCAAATACACCTGAATCCGACGATTTTCCCATCGCCATCCCGATTTTTTTTCAGTTCGCTCACTGAACAGGACATTAAAAACTCCAAGCACACCGATTCCATGCCCAACTTCCAATACGCAGCCCTCGACGCCAAAGGCGAAGAAACCACCGGCATCGTTTCCGCCAATAGCGAGGCGGAAGCCATTCAGCAACTCCGCACCCAAGGCCTCTACCCCACCCAAATCCAGGAACAGGGTAAGGGCAAGAAAGGTGCCAAGACCGTTGCCCCCACCAAACGCAATGCCAAGGCCAAGGCCAAGGCATCCAAGTCCAATCTCGGCGGCCGTGTGAAGCCCAAGAACCTGATGATCTTCACCCGCCAGCTCGCCACTCTCATCGACTCCGGCCTGCCGCTGCTGCGCAGCCTGACCGTGCTCGAAAAACAGGAACCAAATCCGGTCCTGCGCGCCACCGTCGCAGCCCTCGCGGAGAATGTCCAAGGCGGCTCCACCTTCTCGGAATCGCTCGCCCAGCACCCCAAGATCTTCAACAAGCTCTACGTCAACATGGTCAAGGCCGGCGAACTCGGCGGTGTGCTTGAAATCGTCCTCAACCGTCTCGCCGAGTATCAGGAAAAGGCCCAGAAACTCAAAAACAAGATCGTTTCCGCGATGGTCTATCCGGTGATCGTCATGTTCATCGCCGTCGCCATCCTCGTCTTCCTGATGATTTTCATCGTGCCCAAGTTCAAGGAGATGTTCGCCAACACCGATCAGGAACTGCCGATGATTTCCAAGATCGTCTTCGGCACCTCGGAGTTCTTCCTGGCCCGGCCGCTCGTTCTTCCCAACATCGTTTTCGTCTTCATCGCCGTGGGCATCGGCGTGTTCCTCTTCAACCTCTGGGGCCGCAGCAAGGGCGGGCGCAAGGCCATCGACAGCGCCAAGCTCCACCTTCCCATCCTCGGCGACATCCAACGCAAGAGCGCCGTTTCGCGGTTCTCACGCACGCTCGGCACCCTCGTCACCTCCGGTGTGCCCATCCTCCAGGCCCTCAACATCACCCGCGACACTGCCGGTAATGTGGTCATCTCCCAAGCCATCGAGAAGGTCCACGAGGCCGTCAAGGAAGGGGAAACCATCGTCACACCGCTGCAAGCCTCCGGCGTCTTCCCGAACATGGTCATTTCCATGGTGGACGTCGGCGAGGAAACCGGCCAACTCCCGGAAATGCTCCTCAAAGTGGCCGACGTCTATGACGATGAAGTGGACAACGCCGTCACCGCCCTGACCTCCATCCTCGAGCCGATCATGATCGTCTTCCTGGCCCTGATCGTCGGCTCCGTGGTCTTCGCGCTGTTCCTGCCGCTCATCAAGATGATCTCCACCATGGGCAACCAGTGAGCCGGAAAAGTGGCCCGGGCGTCCCGCCCGGAGCCCCGTTTGATTGAAGATTGATGATTGACGATTTTCGATAGTTGATCTGCCGGAGCAGCCTCTCAACAGCCAATCACCCATTCAAAAATCTACCATCATCAGTCGTCAATCGAACCCATTCAGACGCCTGAAATCCCAGATAATCCGTGTAATCCGTGGTTTCTTAACCCGCATTCAGGCACAACCCACCGTCATGAAAATTCCATCCCGCCGCCATCCCGCCGCCTTCACCCTCATCGAGTTGATGGCGGTGATCACCATCATCGTCATCCTCGCCGGCATGGTCGTCGGCGGCCTTGGCTACGTGAACGAAAAGCAGGCCCGCGAAAAAGCCAAAATCCAGATCGCCCTGCTCTCCAAGGCGCTTGAGGAATACAAGCTGGACATGGGAGCTTATCCGGGATCGACCGCCGCATTCGGTGGTGCCACTGCCACTGGAGCTGGCGGAGATTTCAGCCAAGTGCTATACAATGCGTTGTTTTTCGAAGGCTATCAATATACCAGCCCAAGCACTCCGCCATCCAACTGGACCAAGGCTACCAAGATTTACCTCCCCGAGTTGGATCCGAGAAACTCGAAACAGGGGTGGGTCACCGCCTCAACCGCTGCAACTCCATCCACCAACCTCAAAATCATAGATCCATGGGGCGCTAACTACCTTTATCGTGTTGGGTCCAACGCCCAGAATCCCGATTTTGATCTCTGGTCGAAAGGCAAGGATGGCAGGCACAACAACGGAACACTCAGCCACGCCGACAACCGCGACGACGTCCGGAATTTCTAAGGTAAAGCTCAGAAATCCTGATTCTGATACGGTCCAGCGCTTTACCCGCTGGCACAACAACCGGACGAAGCAACACGGCAGATTCTGTGCGTCGACGAAAACGCCGTTTCTCGTCCTAATCCATAGGACGTTCATCACCTGGTTCGTCAATTTTCCAAGAATCCCATGCTCACCGATCCATCTTCAGGCACCGCATGCGTCATCGTGATCAACTGCGGCAGTTCGTCGCTGAAATTCGCCGTGCTGCCGGTGGAAGGTGAAAACACCCTGATCAAGGGACTCGCCGAGCGGCTTGGCGGACCGGAGGCCGTGCTCAAAATCGAGCGCAACGGGGAGGACATCCGCATTCCGATGCCCGGTGCCACGCACCGGGACGCCTTGCAGGAAGCGGTCGGCCGGATGAGCGGGCTGCGGCCGCTGGGAATCGGCCACCGGATGGTGCATGGCGGCGAGGAGTTCACCGGATCCGCAGTGATCTGCGATGACATGATGGCGGCGGTCGAGCGATGCAGCAGCCTGGCTCCGCTACACAACCCGGCCAACCTGGTGGGCGTGCGCACCGCCCGTGAATTGTTTCCCGAGCTTCCGCAAGTGGCGGTGTTCGATACCGCCTTCCACCAGTCGATTCCGCCAAAGGCTTATCTCTATGCCATACCGCGGAGTTATTATGAAGAACTCAAGGTGCGGCGTTATGGTTTCCATGGCACCAGCCATCATTATGTTTCGCTGGAAACCGCGCGCTTGTTGGGAAAACCCGCGGATCAAACCAGCCTGATCACCATGCATCTTGGAAATGGTTGCAGCGCGTGCGCGATCAAGAACGGGCGCAGCATGGATTCCACCATGGGACTCACTCCCAGCGAGGGGCTCATGATGGGCACCCGCAGCGGCGATGTGGATCCGGCACTGCACCAGTTCCTCCAGGACCAGACCGGCATGCGCCTCAGCGAGATCACCACCATGCTCAACTCGAAAAGCGGGCTGCTCGGCTTGTCCGGGCTTAGCAATGACATGCGCACGCTTTCCGAGGCTGCCCGCGGAGGCCATGAACTCGCCCGCCTCGCCATCGAGGTTTTCTGCTACCGCCTCGCAAAATCCGTTTACGGCCTGATGGCGGCGCTGGATTCGCTCGACGCGCTGGTTTTCACCGGCGGCATCGGCGAGAACTCCGCCGAAGTCCGTGCTCTGACAGCCGCTCATTTCAAGATCGCCGGCTTGATGCTCGATGAAAACAAAAACGCCAGCCACGGCCGCGATGACGGTGGCGTGATCAGTTCACCTGAAAGCCGCATTCCCTGCATGGTGGTCCCCACCAACGAGGAACTCATGATCGCCCGCGAAACGCTGCGACTCATTTCCTGAAAAACCATTCCATCATGAAACATACCTTCTTTCTTGGTGCATCGGGTGCCGGTGTCGGCCTCACCTCGGTCTGTCTCGGCGTGGTCCGCGCGCTCGACCGCCGCGGCATCCGTGTGGGTTTCTGCAAGCCGATCAGTCAGGATCACTCCACCACCGGAGAAGCCGATCCCTCCTCTCTTTTCATCCGCACCACGATGGGGAAAACCCCACCGGAGCCCATTCCCATCCAGCAGGCCGATGACTATGTGCGCGAAGAGCACATCGACGACCTGATGGAGCGCGTGGTCGAAAAAATCAGCATCGCCGCGGAAGCCGCGGATGTGGTGATTGTGGAAGGCCTGCTGCCCGCCGAGGGACGCACTTTCAACAACCGCCTCAACCGCCTGATGGCCAGCAGCCTCGATGCGGAGGTCATTCTCGTCACCACCCTCGGCGAGGAAAGCCCGCAGGAATTCGAGCGCAAGGTGGAAACCCTCGCCGCGCTTTACGGCGGAATCGACAATCCCAAGCTCATCGGCTGCATCATCAACAAGATCGGCAAGGCGCGGCAGGAATCCGAGACCGGACTGGTCCCCATCGTGGACTCCTCCTCCGACGGCAATAGCGCTGAAGTCACCTCTGCCGAGGAAGCCGCAGCCGCCGTCAAACGCCTGCTCGGCGGGTGCTCCTTGTTCAACAGCGGGCAGTTCGAACTGCTGGGAGCCATCCCATCCAACAGCACGCTGCAATCGTTCCGCACGATTGATGTGGCAAGACACCTCAATGCCGAAGCGATTTCCGCCGGAGACATGGCCAGGCGCCGGGTGCATTCCGTGGCACTCTGCGCGCGCACCGTTTCCGGGATTCATCATGTTTTCGCGCCGGGCGCCCTGCTGCTCATGCCCTCGGACCGCGAGGACGTCATCATCGCCGCCGCGCTCGCCGCCCTCAACGGCGTGGCTCTGGCAGGCATTGTGCTAACAGGCAACACCCCGTTGAGCGCAGGGCTGATGGAACTCTGCCACCGTGCCCTTGAAACCGGGCTGCCAGTGCTCAGGGTGCGCACCGGGAGCTATCAAACCGCGCTCAACCTTGCAAAGATGAGCGCCGAAGTGCCGCCGGATGACACCGAACGCATGAACCACGTGATGGACTACATCGCCCGCGGCATTTCAGGTCTAAAACTCGAGAACCGCTGCAAGGTCGAACTGGTCGTGCGCATGTCGCCCGCGGCCTTCCGCCACAAGCTGGCGTCGCGCGCGCGTGAGTTGGACCGCCGCATCATCCTGCCGGAGGGCGACGAACCACGCACCATCCAGGCCGCGGTTTCCTGCTGCCAGCGCAAGATCGCACGCTGCGTCCTTTTGGGCGACCCCGTGGAAATCCGCCGCGTGGCCGCCGCCAATGGCGTGACGCTTCCCGATGAAATCGAGATCCTCGATGCGGCGGCGCTGCGCCCGCGCTACGTCGCGCCGCTGGTGGAAATGCGCAAAAACAAGAATCTCAGCGAACACGACGCGCTCGAAGCACTCGAGGACAATGTGATGCTGGGCACCATCATGCTCGCCATGGGCGAGGTGGACGGCCTTGTTTCCGGGGCCGTGCATTCCTCAGCCAATACGATCCGCCCGGCGCTGCAACTCATCAAAACCCATCCCGATGCGCGCGTGGTTTCCTCCGTCTTCTTCATGTGCCTGCCGGAGCAGGTGCTGGTCTATGGCGATTGCGCCGTGAATCCGAATCCGGATGCCGAGGCCCTCGCCGATATCGCCATCCAAAGCGCGGAAACCGCCGAACAGTTCGGCATCCCCGCCCGCGTGGCGCTCATCAGTTATTCCACCGGCGAGTCCGGCACCGGTGCGGAGGTGGAAAAAGTCCGCAAGGCCGCCGCCATCGCCAAGACCCTGCGGCCGGATCTTCTGTTAGACGGTCCGTTGCAATACGACGCAGCCGCAATCGCCGACGTCGCCGCCACCAAGGCCCCGGATAGCCCGGTGGCCGGCAATGCCACGGTCTTCGTTTTCCCGGACCTCAATACCGGCAATACCACCTACAAGGCTGTGCAACGCAGCGCCAACCTCATCAGCATCGGCCCCGTGCTGCAAGGCCTGCGCAAGCCGGTCAACGACCTCTCGCGCGGCGCACTGGTGGACGACATCATCTACACCATCGCCGTCACCGCCATCCAGAGCGAGCGGTGAGCTTGGGTTTGTGGCTCAAGCCCGGTTGCGGCGCGCGGCGATGAACGAGCGGATGGCCGCCACGAAAAACACGCCGCAGGTGAGAAACAACACCACCGCTCCCTGGACGGAGGCTTGGGTGAAATCCAATCCACGCACCTTGATGGGCATGTAGGCGCCGACCATGCCGATCAACGCGGCGATCACCGCCACGTGCATCGCGTGCTTGTGAAGCGCTGGCCTGAGGGTGGCTGCAAGCCACGCCAGCAGGAATACGCCGCCGATCCATGCGGGAATCAACGCGGTTTTGGAAACCACTCCCGTTTGGGCGTTGGGAGCGCCCTGGGTGTAGCCGTAGAGTCCGACGAGTATGCAGATGATGGCGGTGACGAGTGTGAGCTTGCGCATGGTGGCATTTGATGGGGTTGCGCAATGATTCTCCCGAGGATTCGCTTTCCTGCAAGCGCGATGGTGGAATTTGGATTGACCACCTGCGCCGCCCGCTAAGACTCGCAGCAGCATGAAACAACTGATTGTTTCCGTCCTCCTCATCACCCTCGCCAGCCAAGTTGCGGTCGCCGCCGCCGGCACTGCCTCCAGTCTGATGCGCGCGTAGCCCGGAGAATCCTTCGATACCCCATGAAAACCATTCATCTAACGACCATTGCGGCCATCGCGCTTTGCCAGACCGCACCTGCCCAGGCACCCGCCGCGCTTGAAAGCGCCGTGACGCTCAACGCCGCCGACCTGCTGCCCGCCGAGCAGTTGCGCGGAGACTCCCACCGCGTCCGGGACATGGTGGTGACGGATGGTTTCCTCGCGCATTTCGAGATCGATACCGACTTCGGCACCTTCGAAGCGGTGGGCGTGCCGCAGGTGAAGCAGCGCATTGCGGAAGCCAATGCCATCCGCAAATTAGTGGAAACCTCCAAGACCGACTTGTTTGCCGAAGGCCTGAAACGTTCCATCAACCAGCCGATCGATGCAGTGAAAAACATTGCCAAGGACCCGGTGACTTCGATCAAGCGCGCGCCGAAAACCGTCGGCCACTTCTTCAGCAAGGTGGGCGCATCCGTCGAGCGCGGCGTGGACAGGATCAAGGCGGACAATGAAGCAGGCCATGGCCCGTCTGCCGCTGCGATCGGCGCATCCGCGAAGAATGCCGCCGGATTCGACAAAGCGAAACTCGATACCGCCCGCCAGCTCGGGGTGGACCCTTATTCGGATAACAAGAGCTTGCAGGAGGAAATGGACAAAGTCACCTGGGCCTTCTTCGCGGGTGGCCTGCCCTTGCGCATCGGGGCTGCCGTCGCCTCCGCCGGTGTCGCCGTCGCCGCCACCAACATGGTTGGCATTCCCGAGGAAACCTACGCGCTCACCCAAGCCGAACTCGCCCTGCGTGACAACAAGTCCCTCACCGCGATGGGGCTCAAGGAAGAAGACATCAGCAATTTCCAAATCCAGCCGAACCTGAGCACCACGCGCCGCCACCGCATCGTCAAGGCGCTCGAAGCCATGCCCGCGGCCACCGGCCGCGGGCGCATCATCCTGCTCGCCAATTCCTGTGAAACCACCGATCAGGCGGATTTCCTGATCGCGGCGCTCGAAATGCTTGTGGAACGCCAGCGCACGGGTGCCTCCGATTACAAGCAGCTCCACGTCTTCGGCCGTCTGCCGGGTGCCACCACTGCCACCGGCATGTTGGAAGTTCCGGCACCGGTGGATCACGTCACATGGACCAGTCAGGTCGCGGCTTTCGCCAGCCGCAATGACCTCGGCACCGCGCCCAAGACGCTTATCCATACCGGCAGACTCTCGCCCGCCACCGCAGCCGGCTTCACCGCTGCCGGATGGCAGACGGTCGCCGTGCCTTATTGATCCCGCCGCATCCGCGCATCTCCACCCCAATCACACACCGCAATGCACTCTGACGCCGTCACGTCGGGCGATCTCAATATCACCAACCTCGGCCCGCGCGAAATATCCTCGCCCGCCAACACCCGCGACTTCGCGCATGATGGCAGTTGCTGGCACACCGATGGCGACCGCATCGTGCTCAATGATCACATGGACTCGATCCGCGATGCCATGCGTCTTGATATCGACCCGCCATCCATCGAACTGGCTGGCCCGCGGCGCGAAATTTTCTTCAAGCCGGCGGATACCTGCATCGCAATCGTCACCTGCGGCGGTCTATGCCCGGGCATCAACGATGTGATCCGCTCAATCGTGATGCAGGCCTATTACACCTACGGCGTGCGCGAGATTCTCGGCATCCAATACGGCTATGAAGGGCTTGATCCGGCATTCGGCCACAAGCCGATCGAACTCACGCCGGACCGGGTGATGAACATCACCAGCTTCGGCGGCTCGATCCTCGGCACCTCGCGGGGCAAGCGCGATGTGAAGGTGATGGCCAACCGCCTCGAAGCACTCGGAGTGAACATTTTATATGTTATCGGTGGTGATGGATCGCAGCGCGGCGCACAAGTCATCCATGAGGAGCTCCAGCAGCGCGGCAGCCGCATCGCCGTGATCGGTGTGCCCAAGACCATTGATAATGACATCATGTTCATGGACCGGAGTTTCGGCTATCAAACCGCGTTTGCCGTGGCCTTCCATGCCGTCACCTCCGCGCACACCGAGGCCAAAGGCGCGCGCAACGGCGTGGGCTTGGTAAAACTGATGGGCCGTGATTCCGGTTTCATCGCCTGCTCCGCCGCCCTCGCCACCGGGGATGCAAATGCCGTGCTCATCCCCGAAGTCCCCTTCCGCCTCGATGGCGAAACCGGCTTGTTCGCCCTCATCGAACAGCGTCTCGCCAGTCGCGGCCACGCGGTGGTCATTGCCGCAGAGGGCGCAGGCCAGGATCTGATTCCGGATGCGGAGCACGCCACCGACGCCTCCGGCAACAAACTCCATGCCGACATCGGCATCTTTCTCAAGGAACGAATCGCCGCCCATTTCATGAAGCGGGGAATCGAAGCCAATCTCAAATACATCGATCCGAGTTATCTCATCCGCAGCGTGCCAGCCTCGCCGGAGGACCGGATTTTCTGTCTCAATCTCGGCCGCCACGCGGTGCATGCCGGCATGGCGGGCAAGACCGGTATGGTGGTCGCGCGATGGCATCAGAGTTATGTGCATCTGCCAATGAGCCTGGTCACCCGCGGCCGTCGCAAGGTGGATCCTTCCGGAGACTTGTGGCGCTCGGTGATCGAGTCCACCGGCCAACCCACGCGGATAGGAGTTTGATGATTCATTTCGCCGCATCCATCAGCCTCGTATCTTCCACATCATGACAGGCACTCTTCGCTTCGAAAATGTCACCAAGCGCTTCGGCTCCTTCACCGCGGTGGACGGCGTGACGCTGGAAATCGAGCACGGCAAGGTGTTCTCGCTGTTAGGACCGTCCGGCTGTGGCAAGACCACCTTGTTGCGCATGGCCGCCGGTTTCGAAAAACCGGATGAAGGCCGCGTGCTGCTCGACGGCCGTGACATCACCGATCTGCCGCCTGAGCAGCGCCCCGTCAACACGGTGTTCCAGAACTACGCGCTTTTTCCGCACCTCACCATCCGCGAAAACATCGCCTTCGGCCTCAAGATCGCAAAACTCCCCAAAGAAAGGATTCAACAGGAAGTCGAGCGCATGCTCAATCTGGTGGACCTCACCGAACACGCCGACAAAATGCCCGCCAAACTCTCTGGCGGACAAAAACAACGCGTCGGAATCTACCGCGCCCTCGCCAACAAACCGCGGGTTCTTTTGTTAGACGAACCGCTCGCCGCCCTCGATCTCAAGCTGCGCCAGCGCCTGCTCGTCGAACTCGATGCGATCCACGACGAGGTGGGCATCACCTTTGTTTATGTCACCCACGACCAGGGCGAGGCGATGTCGATCTCGGATACCATCGCCGTGATGAACCAAGGCCGCATCGAGCAGATCGGCAAGCCGACGGAGATCTACGAAGCGCCGCGCACCTCGTTTGTCGCGGCATTCATCGGCGATACGAATTTCCTCGAAGGCCGCGTGACCGAATCGCTCGGCGAGCGCTTCTCGCGCGCCGAGATCCCGGGCCTTGGCTCGGTGACGATCGATAATGACAAACCGGTGCGCCCCGGCGACCGCATCCACCTCTCTTTGAGGCCGGAGAAACTCATGGTCTCGCGCGAGAAGCCTCTTATCGGCGAGTGGGAAAACGCGCTGCCGGGCACGGTGGAAGATATCATTTATTTCGGCTCCCAAACGCGCTACTGGGTGCGCTGCGGCGAATACCGCATCTGCGCCGAGCAACAACACCGCACTTTCCAACTCGATGAAACAGCGCCCAGCTGGGGAGATGCCGTCTGGCTGCGCTGGCACGCCAACGACGGATTCCTGTTAGAGCAATACCGTGAGGAGGACGAGGAGTTGCTGACACTGCCGGAGGAGTGACGCTGAAATGAAAATTGGCGATTGGGAAATTCGATATTGGGGATTGGCTATCGATCCACCCTCCCGGGCGCATCTCTTGCAATGTGTGCAAGAGATGGGGGAGGGGAGTCACCAGAAAACTCCCAGCAGGTTGGCTGGCGGTGATTCATGATGCATCACTATCATTTGCAATTTCCATCCAGGGTTGGAACTCCGGTGGCACCGGAGCCTCGAAATGATGGTTCTGCCGAGTGATCGGATGTTGAAATGACAACTTCCACGCATGCAACATCAGCCGCTCAGGCAGCGAGGGGTTTTTCGCGGGTTTTCCATAGATCGGATCTCCCAGGATCGGCGCGCCCTTGTGATGCAGATGAACGCGGATCTGGTGGGTGCGGCCGGTGTGAAGATGGCATAACACCAAGGCGGTGAGAGTGGCGGCGTCGGTGGCCAGCACCTCGTAATCGGTGATGGCTGTCTTGCCGCCGGGCGGATTGACCACCGCCATTTTCTGGCGGTTCACTGGATGGCGGCCGATGTGGGTGAAAACCGTGTCTTTTTGCGGCTTGGGAATCCCGAGCGTCACCGCCAGATAGATTTTCTCCATCGTGCTGCGTTCGGAAAACTGGCTGGCCAGCGATTGATGGGCAGCGTCGGATTTTGCCACCACCAAACAACCGGATGTGTCCTTGTCCAATCGGTGGACAATGCCCGGTCGCTCGACTCCACCGATGCCGGAAAGCTTGCCCTTGCAGTGGTGGAGCAGCGCGTTGACCAGCGTGCCATCCGGATTTCCCGGCGCGGGATGCACCACCATGCCCGGGGCTTTGTTGATTACGATCAGGTCGTCGTCTTCAAATAGAATCTCCAGCGCGATGTCCTGCGGCGCGTTGTCCAGCGGCACCGCTTCAGGCAGCGCGATGGAAATGAGGTCGCCGGTTTTCACCGCATCGCGCGGCTTGGACGGGAGAGCGTTGACGATGATGTATTGCTCGCGGATGAGCGTCTGGATGCGCGAGCGCGAGAGTTCGGGCAAGCGTGCTGCAAGAAACGCATCAAGGCGCTCAGCTGGGACATCGGCACGAATTTCCACGGCTTGAGTGTCTGCGGCAGAAAAAGAGGCGGCAAGGTTCAAGTTTGCGTATCGCAGGTCCGTATCGTTAGCATCCAGCCATGAGAGAAGTTCCGGAAACCCTCGTCCATTGCCCCGCTTGCGGGGTGTCGATGGATGTTTCGGAGCATGCCCCCTTCACCAATGTCGTCTGTCCGCAATGCGGCGGGACCACGCGGGTGAAGCTCGCATTCGGACCCTACACGCTGGTGCGTCGGCATGCGGTGGGCGGCATGAGCATGGTTTTCGTCGCTCACGACGCCACCCTGGCCCGCGAGGTGGCGCTGAAAATTCTCAGCGAGCAATACTCGGCGGACGAGCGGCGGATCGCGGCATTCGAGGAAGAGGCGCGCATCACCGCATCCTTCAACCATCCGAATGTGGTGCGGGTTTTCAAAACCGGGCGCGCGTTTGGCAGGTTTTACATTGCGATGGAATTGGTTCCCGGCGGCCATTTCGAGCACCGGATTCGCGAATGCGGCAAAGTCCCGGAACTGGAAGTGCTGCCGCTGGCCATCGAGGTGGCGCAGGGTTTGCGGGCCGCGCATGCCGCCGGGCTGATCCACCGCGATGTGAAGCCCGGCAATATCCTGCTCGATGGCGAGGGCCATGCGAAGCTGGTGGACTTCGGTCTGGCACTTGTCACCCAAGGCGGCGAGGCCACCGCCACCGAATTGTGGGCCACTCCTTTTTATGTGCCGCCGGAAACCATCGAGGGTCATGCCGAGGATTTCCGTTCGGACATCTATGCCTTTGGTGCCACATTTTATCATGCGCTGGCCGGGAAACCGCCGTGTGGCGAGGAATCGATGGCCACTGACCGACTGCGCGAGGCTAAGAAATCGGTGCTGCCTCTGAGCGTGGCTGCCTCATCGCTATCAGCAGAAACCTGCCGCATCATCGAACGCGCGATGGACTACAGTCCCGACGGGCGTTTCACATCCTATGATGAAATGATCGCCGCTTTGACCCAGGCGCTGGCCGCTTTGAAATCCGGCCGGGCGAATCCCGCGAGCGCGGCGGAGGATCGCGGCAGCAAACGCGGGAAATTCTATTATCTGACAGCCACTTGTGCGCTGCTGCTGGCCGCCACCGTCTGGCTTGTCTGGCAGCGTGCGGGCAACGATCCGCCACCGGAAACCCCGCTCCTTGCGCCGGTGGTTGTGGTTTCCCCGCCGGAGGACGCGGAGAATGCGGCCGTGATCACGCGGAACTACCGCGAGGCCAGCGCAGCGGTGGAGGCTGCGGATTACGAAGTGGCTCAAAACGGGTTTCACGCGTTGTATGCCGATCCGCAGGTGCATGAGCCGACGCGCAGCTGGGCCGGCTTGCAGGCGCTGTTGGCCGCCATGCTCGATGCCCGGCCGGAGGATGCCATCAAGCAACTCCGCCCGATGAGGGAGCATCTGCGCGGCCTGCCCGCAGGGCATCCGCTCGCCGGAAAGGAGTGGGACGCCCTGCTCGCAAAAATGCAAAACCCGCTGCCACTGCCTGCTTCGGACGCCCGCTGCGCCGCCGGCGTGATCGCCAACATGCTCGCCGGCCTCAAGAATTGGGATCAGGGATTGCTGGAAGAGGCCGCCGCCTGCTTTCGCGCGGCGCAGTCCGCCAAGTTGTCACAAGATGAGCAATGGGTTGCCATCTATCAGAAACTGGCGGCCCATTATCTTCACGACCACCAGATTCTAACTAGTCCGTTGTTTGCAGCGGAGCCGGCGGATGCCGCCGGATGCCTGGCGCTGATCGACCAGCTTGACGAGGGTCTCACCGTGATGAAAACCCGCGGCCGCGCGCGCTTCAACGTGCGCAGTTGGCAGCTCGACCTCAAGCGGCGGCAAAAAGCATTCGAAGCCGCCGCAGCAACGGCGGCCGCTGCCAAGCCGGCTCCCCTCAAGGTGCCTGTGGAGACAGCTTGGGACCGGGTGCGGGCACTCGCGCGGGAATGGCGCTTTGCCGAAGCGACTGCCTGGCTGAAGAATTCGCCTGATGATCCACCACAGGCTTCTCTTGTTTCATTGATTTACATCACCGGGCATGCCGCCGATTTTCTCAACGACATCAAAAAGGATCTCACGGCCGAGCCATTCACCGGCGAACTGCCACTTGCTGATGGCGGCATGGCGAGGCGTATTCACGTCGATGACGAGGGAAATCTCCGCCTGACCATGGCCGACGGCCAGGCCCGCACCTGCGGATGGCATGATTTATCCGCCGACGCGATGATCTCCATGCACCGTGTTTTGGTGAAGAAATTGCCCACCGAATCCGAGCGCCTGCGCCGCCACGAGTGCGCCATCGCATTTGACTGGCTGGTCGGCACCCGGGAGCGCGCACTGGCCGCCGCCTCCGTCATCGCGCAAAGCAATCCCACCTTCAAAGAACGCTGGGCATCGATTTCCAAGGAACTTCCAGAGTGAGATAAAGCCCGGAGCGGCGAACCACCCCGGGCTTTGAAACAACCCAATACTACAGATAAAAAAGGGTCTCTGTTCCGGCACTCAGAAGTTCCAGATCAGATCGAGCGTGAAGCGGTCGTCCATGAGGCTGTCCTCTTCGTTGGTCAGCGGGATTTCATAAGCAAAGCCGACGTTCACCGCATCGGTGATGCGCGAACGGAAACCGATGGCGGCGGTGAGAAGATCACGGTTTTCATCGGCATTGACGGCACCGAGGTTGAAGAAATCTCCGCCTTCGAAGTTGATGGCACCGGGAAGCGCGCCATTCAGATAAGCGGGGAAATTTCCGCGGCCGTCACCGGGATCGAGCACGTGGAACCAGTTGAGTTCCACCAGCGGAATGAACCACGAGCAGACTTCATAACTGGTGTGCGCGCTCAAGAAGGACATGGTGGATTGCTCGCTGGAAAACGGGACTTGGAAACCAAGGGAGCCGGCGAATTGCCAGCAGTCCACCAGTTTGAGGCCGTTGAGGATGAGGTTGACAGCTCCGTCACCCTCGCCTTGCAGGACGTCGCTGTTACCCGTGGGCAACTCGAAGGTCATGGTGCCGCTCAGCGCGGTGCGCGAGACGGGATCGAGGAGGAAGGCATATTTCAAGCCGGCACCCAAGTTGGCGAAGCCTTCTTGATCACTGAGGGCCGGATTGTCGAAGTTCATGTCCACATAACCATCCTTGGTGGCGACGATGGAGAGGCGCTCGTTGAGGGCGATCTCAAATTGCAGCGCATACACCTGGACATCGCCGCCAAGACCGATATCGCCGCCGCCATTGGCGAGGCTGATCCGATCCGGCAAATTGTGATAGATGAAGATCGGATGGACATTCGTGCCCGGCAGAGCGAGGTCGAAAAGCGTCGGGTTGCTGATCGGGCGGCGGGCCTGCGCAAAACCGTCGGCCGAGGCGACAGGTGTGGATTCGACGGCGACAGTGCCGGCAATCGCGAACGAACTGAGCAGACTGAGGACTCCAAGGGCGGTAGTGGGTGACTTCATGTTTTTAGTGGGGTTGCGTAATGAGCTTTTCCGGGTCGCAACCCGCAGGCAACTCAAAAATTGCTATGAACTGCGCATATCCTGCGATCGGGCCCGCCATGCCAACGACCCACCCCTCTCTCCATTTTGCCGACCGGGTTCCTGTGATTTTCGCCACCGGCTAATTTCTGTAATCTCTTAACGACATTGGCCTTTGGGCAATCTTTCCGCCACCTCGGGGAGATGCTGAAGATGAACTCCGGCACTCTAAAGGCAGCTGGGTGCTGCGGGGGTTGATGACGCCCCGAGGGCATTCACAAATTTTCAAGAGCCCGGATCAGATCGGTGGGCGAGAGAAGTTCCGGCAGGATGACGGGATCCTTGCCCGGAGCCTGCAGGACATTCACCGGGATGGCGGTGCGGCCAAGTTTGCCCAGCGCGGCCTCGATCGCCGGGTTCGGGTTGGTTTTGTCCGCCCTGAGGGCGACCACACCCTTTTTCTTCATCAGGGCGATGACCTCCGGGGTGTAGGCACGTCTTTTGTTGACCTGGCAGGTGGCACACCATTGGGCGGTGAAATCGAGGAAAACCGGCGTGTTGTTCTCCAACAACTCCGCGACCCGCTGCTCGGACCATGTCTCCCATGTCAGCGTGGAGGGCTTGGGCGGCTTGATGAGCAGGAAGCCGGCGGCGGCGAATGTGAGGGTGAGGACGAGTGCGGTGTAGCGGGCCTGGCGCGTGCGGTGCGGCAGGTTCCAGCGGCCATGGATCCACGCGGCCACCGCGATGGCGCTGAGGCCGAACACCGGGCCTAACAGATTTTCCAAGCCAATCTGGCCCGCATAGACCCACAGCAGGTAGCCAGCAGTGGCGAAGAGCAGGAACGACATCGCCTGCTTGAAGCTCTCCATCCACGGGCCCGGGCGCGGCAGGAAATCAATGAGCTTGGGGAAAACCGAGAGCACCAGATATGGCAGCGCCAGTCCCAGCGCCATCGCACCGAAAGCGGCGAAGAAGCCGGCGGCTGGCAGAGCGACGGCCACACCGATGGCTGTGCCGAGGAAGGGGCCGGAGCAGGGAGTGGCCACCACCGTGGCCAGCACGCCGGAGAAGAATGATCCCGCGAATCCCTGCTTGGATTGGAGTGAACCACCGACCGAGGTGGCGGAGGTTCCTATCTCAAAAACGCCATACATGTTGAGCGCGAGCACAAACATCAACAGCATCAACGTGAGCACCACCCACGGGTTCTGCAATTGATAGCCCCAGCCGATCTGGTCCGGGCTGGAGGCGGCGGAACGCAATGCGAATAGGATCCCGCTGAGCACGGCGAATGAGGCGAACACACCGACCGTGAAGATCAGCCCGTGCACCGCCACCTTGCCGCGCGCCGCGCCGGATTGCTGCACGAAACCCATGATTTTCAGACCGATGACGGGAAACACGCAGGGCATCAGGTTGAGGATCAACCCGCCCAGAAACATGCCGCCAAGGATTTTGAGAAACTTGCCAAGCGGTGGTGCTGGCATCGCCACGGCGTTGGAAATGACGGTGTGCGGCACGATGACCGGTGCCGGTCCTGTGAGAATACCGGAGATGGCATCGCCCTGAGGGATCTCGTTGTCGAACGCGTCCTTGGTGGCTCGCGGCAGGCGGATCAACCAGGCGTCGCCATCGCGCACGATCGAGCCGCCGGAACTGGCGGATTGGACGAAGCGCTGGTCCGGGATGAAATCCAGCGGATCGATTTCCAAGGCTCCATCCGGTTGCACCCGCAACAGGACCGCTCCGTCATCGGGGCTGGCAGTGAATTTCCAGTTCGTTTGCTGCGCTGGCAGGCTGGCGCGCGCATTTTCAAACAACGCGGCATTCGCTGGATCCAGCTCTGCCTGCGGGCCTACCGGCAGGACCAAGGTGAAGGATTTCCGTTCGTTGATGCAGGCTTCCTTGCAGATCTGCCATGTCGCATCGGCTGTTAGAGTCACGGCTCCACCGCTTGCAAGCGTGGCCGGCACGGTGATTTCCGTTAGAAAAACCGGACTGCCATTGTAGATGTGGCTCTTGCCGAAAAATCCGTCCTTGGCTTCGGGCACCGGCCATTGGATCGGCCCGGCGGAGAATCCATCCGGCAGCGTCCAGCGGATGGCGGGACCTTCCTCGACCCCACCGGAATTCTGATAATAACTGTGCCAGCCATCGGGGTGCTCCAGTTTCAGCGCGACGTTGAAAGCTTTGCCCGGAGCGATGGTTTTGACCTCCGCCTTGAGTTCCGCGATGGATGCTGGCGAGGCGCTTGGAAACGCGAATTGTGCCTTCGCACTGCTGGCAGCAAAGACCAGAACAAATGGCAGAATGGCAAAGCGTGACATGATAGTTGATGGATAAATCGCCATTGTGAGGATTGCCAACCTGAAATCATCCGGAAAAAAATGGGGCAACCGGAAACCGGCTGCCCCGCAGGTGGTTGGAGTTGCGGTTTTTCAGGATCACCAGCCGCGTTGCTCTTGATCGCGAGCGTTGCCATGGAGTGCTCCGGCACCCGCTCCTGCGGCGGCCCCGATAGCGGCACCTTCAAGCGCGCGGCCCGATTGGTGGCCGATGACGCCGCCGGCGGCCGCACCAAGAAGTCCGCCGGTGGCGGCTCCACGCTGGGTGTTGGGTCCGGCCGGAGCGGCACAGTTTGAAAGTGCGATGGCCGCGGTGGCGCTTACGATGATGAGAATGATTTTTTTCATGTCGTTTGTGGGGCTGCCTTGACGTCTAGCCCAGCAATCGGACCTTTCAAGGACTTTCAGCGAAAAAACAGAAATCTTCGCTTCGGGGAAAAGCTTGGCACGTTTATTGCTCTATTTGTATTCGTCGCGACACATCAGGCGGTCCGACTGAGATGCCGAGGGGTTAATGGGTTTTCTCCAAGGATGATCAGTCGGGCCGCTTTTTTTCAACTTTGCCGGGCGGTGGTTTTGGGTGCAGGGTTTCCGGCACATGCATGAGCAAAATTGCGCGGAATTCAGATTGGACTTCGACACGCCGCAGTTCCTGCACGGCTTGTTTGGAAACGATCCGAAGAATCTGGCCTATTTGGAATCCGCGCTCGGGGTCAAGACGGTCACCCGTGAGGGCTGGGTGCTGCTGTCCGGAGATCCGGATGCCATCGAACGGGCGCGGGCGGTTTTTGCGGATTTGGAAAATGCCCAACGCAAAGGCGGACGGATCGAGACCCGCGAATTCCGTCTTGCTGTGGATGTGGCGTCCCGCGCGGGCAGTATCGGCGTCAACGATTTGGCGAATGTGAAACTTGTCGGCTCGCGCGGCCGCAAACCGGTGACCCCGAAAACACCGAGCCAACTGCAATACATCCAGGCCATCGAGACCCACGATGTGGTCTTCGGCCTCGGACCCGCAGGCACCGGCAAAACCTATCTGGCGATGGCAATGGCACTCACATTGCTGAAACGCCGGGTCATGCAGCGCATCGTGCTCACCCGCCCGGCGGTTGAGGCCGGTGAGGCGCTCGGCTTTCTCCCCGGCGATCTGAGGGAAAAAGTGGCGCCCTACCTGCGGCCGCTTTACGATGCCATTCACGACATGCTCGATCCCGAGGAGGGGCAGCGCTATTTGGACGAAGGGGCCATCGAGATCGCGCCACTCGCGTTCATGCGAGGCCGCACTCTGGCGCGCTCGTTTGTCATCCTTGACGAAGCTCAGAACACCACCCGCGAGCAGATGTTCATGGCCCTCACCCGCCTCGGCGATGATTCGAAAATGGTGGTCACAGGAGACAGCTCACAGGTCGATCTCAAGCCAGGCGTGCGCTCGGGCCTGGCCGAGGCAGAGCATGCGCTCGAGGGCGTGGAGGGCATCGCATTCCAGCGCTTTTCCCAAGCGGACATCATCCGCCATCCGGTGGTGGGGCGCATCGTCGAGGCCTATGAGCGCCATCGCGCGTGAGGTGGTTCTCCCATGAGCGAAGATAGCAATCACCAAAGAAACGAAAATTCAGGAAACTCAAAGAGTCGGAATGCGATGCGCTCCCACTTTTCAGAGATGAATGTGGTTATCCTTCGGGGATTTAGGATTATTGGCCACCGGGATTGGGCGGAGGAGCAGGAAATGCCTCGCTTGGCACGGTCACCGGCGGGATTGGATCCGGGCTGATGGGTGCCTCGGGATCGATCACTGTGGGAATTGCGCCTTCTGGCGGCAGTTCCGCCGGCGTGACTGGAGGTAGCATGCCACCGTAGCCGCCAACTGGAGGATAAACCTGGTATTCGCCAGGACCAGGCGCGGCGAAAGACTCATCCTGCGCGGGAACGGCATTGGGATCCTCCAGCATCACCACCGGCACCCAGCCGATATCTCCGCTGTCCAATTCCACCTTTGCATAAGTATCGCTGGAGGAAATCACTTTCATCGACGTGCCGCGGGGGAGCAACTTGTCAGCATCCGCATCACCCTTGGGCCGGTTTTTGAAAAACGCGGTGTTGTCCATGATCGCCCGCACGAACTGCCCGGCGGCGAAGGCTGGCGTGATGGCCACCGGTGTGACTTGGCCACCCGGTGTGCTGAGGGGGTCGAAGTCGCCACTGGTGATCGGGCGGCTCATGTCATTGCAGGCAACAAGTCCCAGAGCAATGATGGCGGGAATAGCGTGGGCTCTTTTCATGGGGAGGAATCGCTATCACGGCCATCCCCTCTGGTCAATGTGTTTCCCGTATCAGCGACCTATCCGGACGATGTCGTTAAGCTGATCAAGCAGGATAATCTGTGGACTCACTGGCGTCTCGGAATAACCAAAAGCCATGATGGTCACGCGCTCGCCGGCCTTGATCAAGTGGGCGGCACCACCATTGATCAGGATCTTGCCGGTGTCCGGTTTGCCCTCAAGCACATAGGTTTCCAGGCGGGCCCCGGTGGTGATCGATGCCACCAGCACCTTTTCACCGGGCCACAGGTCCGCCGCATCCATCAAATCACGGGGGATCTCGATGCTGCCTTCGTATTCGACATCCGCATCCGTGATCATGGCACGGTGCAGTTTTGACTTGAGGAGCTCGCGCAACATCTGCGGGAAGAAAAGGCCGCCCGGCCCTCCCGTCAAGCCGCAAGCCCCACATCCGCAGAGCCGGCGAAGCAAAAACCATTGGATCTACCGCAAAGCCGCAGAAGCCGCAAAGGGGGCGCTGAGAAAATACTCAAGAAATCGGATATGCCCAGATGGCTTGGCCACCCGCTTCATGGAACTTTGCGTTTCCTTTGCGTGCTTCGCGGCTCTGCGGTGAAAATCTGATCCGTCAACCCCGCCGGTCCGCATCCGCCGCCATAGCTTTCGCATATCCTCTGATCCGCCCCGCGCGACCGGGTTTTGCCTTGCCGTCACCGCGCCGGCCGCCAAGGCTCGCTCCGACCAACCACGAAAGCGTCATGGAATCCGGTGTGAATCCGGAACAGTCGCGCTGCGGTGACCGGTTGCAAATCCCACAGTCCAATCGTCGTGGAATGACGGTGAAGGCGGGAGGAGCAAGAACCGGAAGTCCGAATACTTGCACTTTCGTCGCTCGTCACCCGCCAGCCGGTTTTTCCGGGGAAACGGGTTCAGTGGTCCTCCGCGAAAGAGGATCGACGGGAGATGGCGGCGGAGTTTTCCGCGCGGCCCTCTCTTCGTGAGAAATCACACGCATCGAAGAGAAAAAACATGAAACCATATTATGCAATCAGGAGTGCCGCGGCTGCGGTGCTCGTCACAATCGGATTCCAATACGCCGCCGTGGCAGCGGTGACGTTTGAAACCTTCAGCTTGCCAGGATCCGGGTTTTGGAACGGCTCGGACCTGAGCGGCACGCCCGGCACACCCGGCACCTCCGGGGAAACGCCGCATGTGCAGGAGCGCGCAATCGAAGGCCTGTTGTTCCGCAACACCTACACCACGGTGTTCGAATCCTGGACCGGATTTGCCGTTTCCAACCGCACGGACACCACCACTCCGGGCTTCGGCAACCAATTCAGCGCGATCCCAGGCAGCGGTGTGGGCGGCTCCGCCAAATATGGAATCGGTTATTACGCGACTTATGAGGATTCAACCCACATGAAACTCGGCGCGTTGACCGAGCTCGCCGGCAAGGGAGCCTACATCACCAACACGACTTATGTGGCCTTGGACATGCTCAGTGGCAGCGGCTTCAGCAAAAAATTCGGCGGACCAAGCGGCAATGATGCGGATTGGCTCAAGCTTACCATCACCAGCTTCAGCAGCGGCATCCAGACCGGCAACGCGATCGATTATTACCTGGCCGATTACCGCTTCGCCGACAATGCGCAGGATTACATCGTCAACGAATGGACCATGGTGGATTTCAGCGCGCTGGGCACGGCCGACGAACTGCGTTTCACAATGAGTTCATCGGATAGCGGGAGTTTCGGCATGAACACGCCATCATTCTTCGCGATCGACAACGTGCTGACCGCGGTGCCCGAGCCATCGGTGACGCTCGTCACCATGTTGGGATTCGGCCTTTGCCTGCGCCGCAAGCGCTGAAGTTCATGGGCAATGGAAATTCCATGTTGCGGGTGGCAGCCGTGCTTGTTGCGGCTGGCCAACTCGCGTCCGGCGGTCCCTACTCCGGGGCGCTGAATGATCCAACCAATCCGTTCGACGCGCCGGTGCCCGGATTCATTGGCTCGCACGGTGCGGGTAAAGCGCGGCTCGACACCGGCTTCGATGTAGAAGGAGTGCCGCTGATAAACAACCCGGACAACTTTGTGCAGCCGCTGTTCTTCGCTTGGGCGGACGAAGTGGTGGATTATGCCCCATCCGAGCTTGTAACTGCGGATTTTAACGATCCATACTACGCACTCAGCCGGGTTACGGGTGATAACTGGGATGTTGTTTCGCTCGGCGACATGAGCGCTCAAGCCATCACGAACGGTGATCCTCCGGGCACGATCACCCTGCGTTTCATCAAGCCGATCTTCGATCTAGCAGGAGCTGACTTCGTGATCTTTGAAAACGCCTTGATTGCTGAGACCAGCCAGCTGGGCGCGGTGGTCGGGCAGGTTTTCGGCGAGTTGGCTTATGTCGAGGTCTCCGCAGATGGGGAAAATTTTACCCGCTTTCCCTCTGAATCGCTCACGGCTGCGGCGGTGGGAGGCTACGGATCGATCAATGCCACCAATGTGCGCAACCTCGCCGGCAAGCACAGCAATGCGGGCGGCGAATGTTGGGGCACGCCCTTCGATCTCGCGGAACTGGGACTGAGTGAAATCCAATACATCCGGCTGGTGGACATTCCGGGAACCGGCGCTTTTACTGATAGCGTGGGCCGCCCAATATACGATCCACACAAAACCTTCGGCTCGGGCGGCTTCGATCTCGAGGCGGTGGGAGCCATTTCCGTAGGGATGACCTATGCCGAATGGCCGCAGCTTGAAACGCTCGCCGCGGACCAACGCGGCGAAGCCGACGATGCGGATGGCGACGGGATTGTGAACTTGCTCGAATACGCGTTCGGCCGTGTGCCGGGGTTCCCGGACGATGTGGAAAATCTGCCGCTATGCCGATTGATCGACGTCGTGGGGCAGGCGCACGCAGCCATCGAATTCGTCCGCGATGAGCGTCTTGTGGATTTGATCTATGAGGTGCAGGCTTCACCCTCGCTGGCAGAGAGCGACTGGACGACCATCGCACGATCTGCCGGAGGTGGGCCGGTGTTGGCAGTGAGCGGTCACAGCCCGGTAATTTCTGAAATCTCGGCTTCGCCCTTGGCAAGCATCGGGGTGTTGCGCAAGGTGCTCTTGCGTGATGGACTGCCTGTCTCATCCAATTCCAAGCGCTTTTTCCGCGTGAAAATCTTCATCACTCCACCATCCCAATCATGATTGAATCACCGCAAGCCCAGCGCCATGCGGCCGCCGCTTTCTCACTCATGGAGTTGCTGGTGACGCTGGCGGTGATCGTTTCCCTGACTGCGCTGGCCTTCACCGGCGCGCGACGGATGATTACCACGGCGCGCATCGCGGAGAGCGCGACCAACCTGCGCAACCTGGCCATCGCCAACACGACGTATCTCACCGACCACGGTGTCTATTGCCCGGCCGACGACCGTTTCAACAACCGCCGCTGGCATGGTGCGCGAGGCGCGACGGACTCCCGATTCGACCCCACCAAGGGCTTTCTTTCTCCCTATCTCGGCAAGAGTCGGCAGGTGACCGTTTGCCCCTTGTTTCGAGCCATGGTCGAGGGCAGCGCGAGTTTTGAGAATGGAACTGGTGGATATGGTTACAATGCAGCCTACATCGGTGGCCTGCCGGGCGGTCCATTCGATAAAACGACCTATCTGCGCATATCACAAAGACCGGCAAACGTCACTAACCCAAGCCGCACCGTGATGTTCACCACCACCGCATACGCCCGTCCGGGAGGTTTGCAGGAGTATCCTTACTGCGAGCCGCCATTCTGGGACTATGGTGATGGTCCCTCTGGCAGCCGTCCATCACCCAGCGTGCATTTCCGCGCCAACGGCAAGGCACTTGTAGCCTGGTGCGACGGTAGTGTCACAGCGGAAGCGGCAAACGCATCGCGCGGCGGCCGTAACCCGCATGGCGGCGATCCAGAAAGCCATGCTCTCGGTTGGTGTGGCCCCGAGGAAAACAACGGTTGGTGGAACCCTAACCATAGATGACCCCTATCAATACTCGCAGCGTCCGAGTGGAAACCGTTGTTTGATGAACCGGCACCGGACTTTACGCCGGCATCACCATCGATTGGTGATGCACACGCGTGGCTGGATTTCGGATTTTTCACACATCTCCGGGTGATGATGGGAACGATTCCGTATTTGACGTTGCGGGAAGATGGATTCTTTCGTCGTATCCCGCCGATTGATGAAACAAGCCGCCATCATCGCATGTTGGATTGCCGTGCTGCTCGCCGCCGCATTCCTGCGCTTCGACATGCTAGCCGAGCGGCCCTTTCATGCCGATGAGGCCACCGGCGCGCGCATCACCGCCACACGCATGGAATCAGGCGGCGCGACTTTCGATCCCACACATTACCACGGTCCGCTGCTCGCCGATCTCGCCATCCCGCTCTGCAAGGCGCGCGGTGAGAACAGTTGGCAAAAAATGACCCAGGCAACCTTGCGCATGCTCCCGGCTGTGGCCGGCATGCTGCTTGTGTTGCTGCCGCTCATCGGCCGCAGGCGCTTCGGCAATGCTCCAATGCTGCTGGCCGCAGCACTACTCGCCACCTCGCCGCTGTTGGTTTATTACAGCCGGATGTTCATCCACGAGCCGCTGCTGGCCTTGTTCGGGATGACTTTTTTGTTTTGCCTGCCAAATTTCGCGCGCCACGGCGCTCCGGGATTTCTGTTAGGCCTGATGTTCGCCACCAAGGAAACCTTCGCCATCAGCGTGCTCGCGTGGACTGCGGCGGCCGCATGGATCGCATGGGAAAACCGCAGGACCATCGACTTGCGCACCATCTTCAATAAATGGCGCATACCCGCCGCGCTATCATTTCTCACCTTCATCCTCAGCGCCGGATATTTCTATACCGACGCCCTCCGGCAACCAAGCGGCGCACTCGATGCCGTGCGCACCTTCTTCGTTTACGAAACCGTGGATGGGCACGACAAACCACTCGCCTATTACTTCCAACTTCTCGCCCAGCCGCATCAATCGGCCGGTCTCTGGTGGTTTGGCACACCTGTTGTGCTGCTCGCTTTGTGGGCTTTCGCCGCCAGCTTTGGCAAAACGCCGCAGGCAGCCGCGAACCGTCCTTACATCCGTTTCCTCACCTACTCCGCAGCCGGGCATTTCATCATCTACAGCATGTTCGCCTACAAGACTCCGTGGCTCGCCTGCCTGCCATGGGCCCATCTCTGCGTGCTCGCTGGGTTTTCTCTAACAAAAATATTGCAGCGCGGAAAAACATACCAAGTCGCATTGATCACACTGGCCGGCATCACGCTTGTCACGCAGTTTCAACAAGCCCGTGCCGCCACCGGCCGCCTTGCCTCGGACGCCCGCAATCCCTTTGCTTATGTTCCCACCCGGCCGGATGTTGTGAAACTCGAAGCATGGCTCGGCGAGTTGCGCCAAATAGCGCCCGGTGGCACGCTTGAACCCATCGCCGTGATCGGCGGCGATTACTGGCCGCTGCCATGGTATCTGCGCACGCTGGGAAAAACCGGCTACTGGAACGAAGCTCCGCCGGGAATCGACCAACTGCCGCTGGTTTTCGCCATGCCGGAACGTGCGGATGCCGTGATGGCGGAGCTCTCGGCAAGCCATACGCCGCTGCCACGCGGACTGCGCGCCGGCGTGCCGTTGCATGTTTTTGTTAGAAATGACATCTGGAATCTCTGGATGAACGCCGAAAACTGATGAATCCCGCCGGACCACTTGCAGACTCGCGATATTTCACTCATGAGGCCATGCACACCACTTTCAGCTTGAGGCTTCGCGGTGAGGACGAGCAGAGCGCGCGCGACATGGCCCGCGAGTGCTTCGAGTGGATCGACATTCTTGAGTCCCGCCTCAGCCGTTTCATCGAAAACAGCGAAATTTCCCGCATCAATCAGATGCAGGCCGGCGAGACGCTGTATCTCAGCGAGCCCTGCCACCAATGCCTGTTGCTTGCGCTCGACGCCCATGCCCGCACCGGCGGCCTGTTTGATATCACGCTCGGCACCCGCATCGAACACCGGAAATCCGGCGTTGGCGGTCCACCACCACCCGTCATCGGCAGTCTGATCATTCATCCCGATGTCGCAGCAGTCACTTGCATCGAGCCCGGCCGCGAACTTGATCTCGGTGGCATAGGCAAGGGATTTGCGCTCGATCAACTCAAGCAAATCCTCACCGACTGGGGTGCGCAGGACGCGATGCTGGCCGCCGGTAACAGCTCGTTGCTGGCCTACGGCCCGGGAACTTGGCCGGTCGATCTAACAGCTTCGAGCAAAAGCCTGCGCCTGAACCTTGCCAACCAATCCCTCAGCGCATCCGGAACCGGCATGCAAGGCAGTCACATCGTCCACCCTGAGGAACATGAGTTATCATTAGTCACCCGTGCGGATCGAGTCTGGGTGCTGGCGCCAACAGCCGTTCTTGCGGAAATCTGGTCCACAGCCTTCATGCTGATGGACCCTTCGGGGATTCCAACATTCATCTCGGGAAATCCGGAAATCACAGCGGTTTACATGGATATGAATGGCTCGCCGATATCCCTCAAGGCTTGAGCTCGAATCAAACCGCTTCGGAACCACAATCATGCGGGGAGTCAATTCGGACTGCCCTCGCCGTTGAGGATTTCCATGTAGAGATCCTCCAGCGAGCGGCGGATGGGAGCGAGCGCGCGCAAGCGGATGCCGGCGTGAACGAGTGCCTCCACCAGCGCGGCGGGGTCCATGCCTTGAGGCAGGCGGATGCGGCCTGGAGTGGGGATCTCGCCTCCATGCGCATGGATGATCGGCAGCGCTTTTTCCCATGGTTCAAGATCCACTTCGAACATCAGGTCGTCATCATGCAGACCGCCTACGGCTCCTTCGAAGACCCGCCTGCCCTCGCGCAGGATCGCCACGCGGTCGCACATGAGTTCCACCTCGGCGAGCAGATGCGAGTTGAATAAAACCGTCATGCCGCGCTCTTCGCGAAGGCGCAGGATGAAATCCCGGAACCACACGATGCCCTCGGGATCGAGGCCGTCGGTGGGTTCGTCTAACAATAAAAGCTCAGGCTCCGGCAGCAGCGACTGGGCGAGGGCGAGGCGCTGGCGCATGCCGTGGCTGTAAGTGCGGACTTTCGAGTGGATGCGCTTCGACAAGCCGACAAGCTCCACGGTTTCGCGCGCGGCTTTTGCATCGAATCCGCCGGAGTATCCCATCAGCAGGCGCAGATTTTCCCAACCGCTGAGGTATTCGTAAAACGCCGGCGCCTCGAAGATGGCTCCCACCTTGCGCAACGCCTGCGAGCGGTCGGCGAGAACGGAAACTCCGCCGATGGTGACATCTCCGGCGTCCGGCATCACCATGCCGAGGATGATGCCGAGCGTGGTGCTCTTGCCCGCGCCATTGTGGCCTAACAGCCCGTGGATCTCGCCGCGCGCGACGGCGAATGATACATCGTGCAACGCGGGCTTGCCGCCGAAGGATTTGTGAAGGCCGCGGATTTCGAGCATGGCGGGGATGTCAGTTGGTGGCGGCGAAGCGGACGCGGTTGGAGCTGGTTTGATCGGCGTAGAGGAAATTGGTGCCGCTGGGATGCCATGCTTCCTTGTCCGAGATGAGCGGAATCTTGTCCGGCCGGTCATTGATGCCGAAGAATACGAGCCGTGAGACCGGCAGCTCGCTTTGCAAGTGGTTCCAGAAATAACTGGAGCCGGATTTTTCAAATTCTTTGGAATCCTGCGGGCACTTGAAAGCGTCCGGAGTTTCCACATACGGCAGCAGCACGGTTTCGAGCACGGGCGATGGATCGGATTTCGACGAGCGCCCCATGGCCAGGTTCGGAAGGATCTGATTGTGGTCTTGCAGATAGCTTTCCAGGGCCACGCCCAGCGAGCGGAGTTGGTTCAAACATGCCGCCTCGCGGGATTTGGCCAGCACGGATTTGCCTAACGGAATGCCGATGCCAGCGAGCGTGGCGACGACCGCCAGCACGATGAGTATTTCCATCAGGGTGAAGCCAGTTCGTTTCATCGCTGTGAGCGCGGGCCGAATTCACTGCCGCGCAGGCCCTGCATGCTTTCGTTGATCGCTTCCATCAACGGCGCGAGGTCGAGCTTGGTTTGGGAGCTGGATTTCTGGAAATAGGCGCGCATGCCTTCCTGGCTGATTTTTTCTAACAAATCCGCGCCAAGTTCCTGAGCTCGTGCCATGTCTTGTTCAGTCTGGCCAGCTTCGATTTCCTTGAGTCCCTGCTCCACGAATTTCCGGCGCTGCTCGGGCGGCATCGCATCGAGAGATTCCATGAAACGGTTCATCGATTCCATGATGGTGAGATCAATGAAGAGGCCTTTCTCTGAAGGGCTCAGCTTGCGGAAAAACTCCTCGCCGGAGCGGCTGCGGCGGTTTTTCTCGCGCTCTTGGAAATCGAGGCGGTTCACCATCCCAGCGATCTCGCGTAGTTCTTCTTCGCGGCGCTCGGCAGCGGCGGCGCTGGGCGGGGTTTCATGGCCCGACCAATCGGCGAATGCCGCGCGTTCGATGCGGGATTCAAGGCGCTCGGCGGTCACTTTTTTCGAACCGGCATAAGTGCGCACACCCCACACCGCGGCCCAAACGACGGCGAGGACGAGGATGGCGCGTAAAATGACATCGCGGCGGCTCATTGCGCGGCAAGCTAGTGCGGAACCGGAACCGCGCAAGGGGGGAATATCAACGCCAAATGGAACGCTTGTGGCGGCGCTCTACGGTTACTGCCGGAATAGCAATCAACCCGGAGAAAACAAGACAGGCCGACACCGGCATTTGGTTTATCAAGAACGACGTTCACGGTCTGATCACTGGCTGCTTCAAGTTTTTCGTTCATGATGAGAAAGATGAACGAGAGAATGGCGGAATCGATCTTGAAGTCAATGCACCGCCTTGTAGCGGCGCTCTGTGAGCGTCGTGACGATGAGGTGTGCGAAGCTTCTTCATTGGCTTTTTCTCTGGCATCCCGGCCTCGGGGCCAGTTAGCGACGGTCGCAGACCGACGCTACAGAGCGCAGGTGATGCAGTCGCTGGTGATGAACTTTTCATGCTCTTCGACTGGCAGGGGCAAGCCTGGCGGTGTGATTTTTTCTCCGGCGGCTTCTCGGGCGGCGCAGGTTTGGTTGAGGGCCAGGAGGAAGGCGAGGATGTCGGCTTCTTTGTGCATGGCGTAGGCGGCGCGGACGGCGGCGTCGAGGCGGGCTTGGGCGTCGCGCAAGGGGTTGGAGCCGGG
>CANLKN010000019.1 GCA_947491475.1 Akkermansiaceae bacterium
ACCGACTATCATGTCGGCACCAGCGGCAATCCCACCGATGTCGTGGCGGAATTCGTCGCCGCGTGCCGCCGCCATGACATTCTGCCGGGTTTGTATTATTGTTCGTGGGACAATCACCACCGCTTCGGCTCGGTGACGCCGAGCGACACCCACACCCTCACCGGCGATCTGTTCGGCGGCGTGACCTACAATGACGGCATGCCGCACACCATCGGCGGCGAGGTCTGGCGTCAGGCACCCTACACCACCGCGCGCTACCGTGAGTTCGTCCGCTCCCAGATCACGGAGCTGCTGACGCAATACGGCACCATCGCCGAGTTCTGGCTCGATATTCCCGGCATCCTGCCGCGCGACTTCCGCGAGGACCTGTATGCGGAGATGGCCGCCCTGCAGCCCGGCATGGTGATCATGGCCAACCATGGAATCGGCGATGGCACGTCCTTCGACGTTTCGTATGCCTGGCCTACAGACCTGATCGCCATCGAACGAGCGCTTCCAAATGCCAGCGGCCACCAGCCATGGCGCTCGATTTCCGGGAAAAACCATTACCTTCCCGCAGAAGTTTGTGAACCGGCTGGCAAGGACTGGTTCTTCACCGAGAACGATGTGCCGCGATCCGATGCCGATCTGCTGGGTATGGCGTTGATTTGCCGCAGCCGCGGAGCCAATCTGCTGCTCGACATCGGCCCCGACCGCTCCGGGCTCGTGCCGCCCGCCTTCCGCGACGCGCTCGCACGGCTCGGTGAAAACCTTGCCGCCAATCAAGCCCTGCTGGCCGTCCCATAAGCATTCATCAATCCATCAAACCCATGAACTCACGCGAACGCTTCCATGCCACTCTCGAACGCCGCCCCGTGGACCGCCCGGCAAGCTGGCTGGGCATTCCCGCCGGAGCGGCGATGCCCGCACTCCTGGAACACTTCAACGCGTCCGACCTGTGCGGGCTCAAGGCCGCCATCGGCGATGATGTCTGGCCGGTCGAGCTGCCCTATCACTCGGATTTTTCCGATGCCATCTACATGGCGTTCGACTTCGCCAAGACCGGGCATCTCAGCAACGAGGAGCGCACGCTCAACTCGCCGGGCTTCTTCGAGGAAATCACCGATCCGGCCGCCGTGGAGGAATTCCCGTGGCCGGACCCCGCCCGCTTCATTGATCCAGCCGAGTGCCGCGCGGTGGTGGATGCCGTGCCCGGCGACTACGCGGTGCTGGGCGTGGTCTGGTCCGCGCACTTCCAGGATGCCTGCGCCGCCTTCGGCATGGAGACCGCGCTGATGAACATGGTCGCCGAACCGGAAATCTTCCGCGCGGTGATCGACCGGATCACGAAGTTCTATCTGGAAGCCAATGAGATCTTCTATCAGGCGGCCGGCCCGCGGCTCGACGCGGTGCTCATAGGCAACGATTTCGGCAGCCAGAGCTCGCTGATGCTGTCGCGCGAACTGATCCGCGAGTTCGTATTTCCCGGCACCAAGGCACTCGTCGATCAGGCGAAGGCGCACGGGCTGAAAGTCATCCACCATTCCTGCGGAGCCATCCGCGATCTGATCCCCGATCTCATCGGGATCGGAGTGGATGCGATCCATCCGATCCAGGCGCTCGCCAGCGGCATGGATGCGGAGAGTCTTGCGCGCGAATTCAGCGGCCGGGTTTCCTTCTGCGGCGGCGTGGACGCGCAGAACCTGCTGGTCAGCGGCACGCCGGAACAAGTGCGGCAGCGGGTCAGGGAACTGCGCGCGCTGTTTCCAACCGGTCTGGTGATTTCGCCGAGCCACGAAGCGATCCTGCCCGACATCGCGCCGGCCAACATCGGCGCCCTGTTCGAGGCGGCGGCGGAAAACCGATCGGACAAGGCATGATGGCATCGACTCACGCGTCACTGGGAAAAACGGAGCTTCATGGTTTTCCATGTCTCTGGCTGCCCGAATACCCGGAGGACCAGAAGGATGTGCGGGTCGGTTTCCGCGGTCAGATCCGCGGTGAAACCGGACTGGCCGAGATCCGGATCTCAGGCGCCGGATGGTTCAATCTCTGGGTGGATGGAATATTTCTCGGCGACGGACCGACACGCTATCCTGAAACGGCACCGGAGTATCAGGTTTTTAAAATCCCGCCGGGCAGCACGACGATCGCCGTGGAAGTGCAGGACATCGGCGAAGGAACCCAGCGCCATCCCGTGAGCAAGCCGTTTCTGGCATGCATCGTCACGGAAGATGGAAAACGCCGTGACGTCTCGTGGAAATGTCTGCGGCTTCCCGGTTGGCGCTCCGGCGCGATGCGCATCGGCCCGGGCCATGCCTATGCCGACTGGTGCGATCTTCGCGAGGCTCTAACAGGCTGGAACGAGCCGGGCTTTGACGATTCCGCATGGCAGGAACCGGTGGCGGTCGAGAGGTTCATGGCAGCCTGGCATCCGCCTGCGGATCTCGGTGTCAGGCAGATTCCCGCCCCGGCCCGTGAGATCGGACGGGGAGTGTTCGCGCACACCTACTGCTGGGGAGCGGAGGAGCAGCCGTTGCAGTTTTTCCTGCGCGAACTCGAAAACCACCGTCATCCGATCGATGGCGTATGGCGCAGATATGACATCGGCCGCGTGCGGCTCGGGCGGCCGGACTTCGTGATCGATGCGCCGGCGGGCAGCATCGTCGAGTTCGGCTATGCCGAGCATTTGCGACAGGGCCGAGTGGGCCCCTTCTTCGGTTATCGCGGCGGCACCACCTGCAACATGGATCACTACGTCGCGCCGGGTGGCCCGCAGCGCTATTTCCCGTCCGTGCCCAAAGGCTGCCGCTTTCTCGAAGTGCATGTCTTCGGGCAGCCGGATGCGATCCATGTCATCGAAGAAGGTTATCTTGAGCGGGTTTACTTCGGTGTGCCGGAGGGCTCGTTTGCCTGTGACGATCCACTGTTGGAAAAGATCTGGGCCACCGGCATCGAAACCCTGCGGGGCTGCGCGGAAGACGCCGTGACCGACTGCCCGACGCGCGAGCGCGGCCAATACGTGGGCGACACGCTTTCCGTGGGAATGGAAATCGGGCGCGTGGCGTGGAGCGATCTCGCGCTGTTCCGCCGGGCGCTGGTGCAGGCCGCCGGGTCCGCGCGGGCTGACGGACTGATCGCCGGATGTTTCCCCGGTTGGCAGTTGTATCTGCCGACCTATTCGCTGCAGTGGATTTCCGCGGCGGTGCGCTTTCATGAGCTCAGCGGAGATAAGGATCTGCTGGTGGACTTGTTCCCGGCCGCAGAGGCGAACCTGCATGCGTTCGAGCGGTTTTGGACAGCCGGGGGCTTGCAGGGAAGCCAGGCGATGGATGAGTCCGGCATGGGCTGGATTTTTGTGGACTGGGGTTACGCCATCGGCGCGCCGGATCCGGCACTGAACCTTCACTACCTTCTCGGCCTGCGTTCGTTTGTCACATGGTCGCAACGCATCGGAAAAGCCGCGCCCCACACCGCAGCCCGGGCGGTCCTGGTGGAATCCGTCTGCCGGAAACTGATCGATGGCATGGTGGAAGCGGGCGGTTGGGAACGCGCCGGCTATCACTGCACCGTGCTCGCGCTTGCCGCGAATCTCGTCGAGCCCGCGCGGATCGCGCCGGCGCTCGGGTTCCTCAAGACCCATATCGGGAATTGTTTTCCCAACAATCCGGATGCTCCGCGCGTCGCGCACATCGAAAGCAAGAGCTCCCAGGTGCTCACCCCGTATTTCTTCCACTTCGCCGCGCCGGTGCTGATCCGGCACGGGGAATTCGCCTTCGTGCTCGAGCAATACCGCAAGTGCTGGGGCTGGATGCTCGATCAGGGAGTCACCACCTGGATGGAAGTCTTCGACGACCGCTGGTCGCACTGCCACCATTGGAGCGGCTGTCCGACCTGGCAACTGAGCCACTTCGTCCTCGGACTCAACCGCCGCTTCGATCTTGGCGCGGATCACTATGAGTTTTCCTTCGTGGCCGGCCCGCTCACGCGTGCGCAGGGCTGTCTTCCGGAAGGCATCTCGATTTCATGGGAGCGCAGTTCTGCCGGCATTCTCTACCGAATCGAAACCGCCGGTCCCATCACGCTGCATCCCGGGCCGCACGCGCCGTTTGAGGGCACGATGGAAATTTCCGGCACATGGGAGATTCTCATCCCGGCTGATACAGCACTCTGAACATGCAACACGACACACCTCACATGCCGCCGGGCAAACTTCCACTCGCAAAAAAAATCGGCTGGGGAGTCGGCGGACTGGTGGAAAACTTCATGTCCAACGGCATCGTGCTGCTGGCCCTGCCGATCTTCAACATCGGCCTCGGCGTCAATGCCGTGTGGCTCGGCTGGGCGCTCGCGCTGCCGCGGCTCATCGATGCGTTTCTGGATCCGGTCATCGGCAACATCTCGGACAACACGCGCAGCCGCTGGGGCCGGCGACGGCCCTATGTGTTCATCGGCGGCATGGCCTGCGCGCTCTTTTTCGCGCTGGTCTGGCTGCCACCGCTCGGCTGGTCGCAGACGGCTGTCTTCACCTACTTCGCGGTGATGTCGTTTTGTTATTATCTTTCGCTCTCGTTGTTCAGCGTGCCTTACAACGCCCTGGGCATCGAACTGACCGAAGACTACACGGAGCGGACCAACGTCCAGGCCTGGCGCTTTTTCTTCATCTCGATCAGCGGCATCGCGGTGGCATGGATTTACAAGCTGAGCTTTCATCCGTTCTTCACCGGCGGCGCGGAAGGGCCATCGGGGCATCCGGAGGTGATCGGTGTCCGCGGCGTGGCGGTCTGCACGGCGCTGCTGATCATGCTCGCCGCATTGGTGCCGTTTTTCATGTCGCGCGAGTCCGCCGCCAGCCAAAAGCAGCAGAAGATCACGCTCTGGCCCGCGCTGCGCATGACTTTCACCAACAAGGCGTTCCTGCTATTGAGCACGCTGATCATCGTCGCGCTTCTCGGCACCTTCATGGTCGAGCCGTTCGCGCTCTACATCGGCATCTATCATGTTTTCGATGGCAACAAGGAGATGGCCGCCACCATGGCCGGTTGGATCGGAGTGGCAAAAAACGCGGGCAGCATTCTGGCGATCCCCGTCATCTCCTGGATCGCGGCGCGCATCGGCAAGAAAAACACGCTGTTTGTCGGTCAGGGATTGTTGGCCGTCTCCTTCCTGAGTTCCTGGGTCTGCTTCACCCCCGCCGCGCCGTGGTTGATGGTGGTGCCCTTCGTGTTTCTCGCGCCGGGGTTGACCTGCTTCATGATCATGGGTGGCTCAATGCTCGGGGATGTCTGCGATCAGGACGAGCTGGAGCACGGCATGCGCCGGGAGGGCATGTTCGGCGCAGCCGCCGGCTTCGTCGGCAAGTTCGCATTTTCCCTCGTGACGGTGCTCAACGGCTACCTGCTCGCCTTTGCCGGCTTCGATCCCCAGCTGCCCGCGCAAAGCGGGGCGACCGTGCTGTCCCTGCGCCTGATGTTCGTGTTCGTGCCCCTGGCGCTGCTCGCGGCAAGCCTCGTTCTCACGCTTTGGTTCCCCATCGGAAAACGCCGCGCGGCGGAAATCCGGGCGGCCCTGAACGCCCGACCAAAGCCCGCGCTCCATTCATCCACCAACGATCTAACATCATGACCCCGAAATCCCTCGCTACGATAGGCTGGCTGTTCACCTTGCTCCTGCCAGTTGCCTTGGTTGCCGCCGCGCCGGTGCCGCCGGAAATCGAAAACCCGCTATGCCTCGGCATCAACAAGGAACCCGCCCACGCCACGCTGATGCCTTATGCCAATCTCGACGAGGCACTGAAGGCGCAACGTCACGCGTCGTCGCGGTGCCGCAGCCTCAACGGACCGTGGAAATTCCACTACGTGGCGACTCCTGAAAATCGGCCGGAGGATTTCTATAAGCCGGAGTTCGATGTGAGTGCGTGGAAGGAGATCCCGGTGCCGTCGAACTGGCAGGTGCTCGGTTATGGCACGCCCTATTACCGCAACGCGGGCTATATTTTCAAAAACGACTTTCCCAAGGTGATGGGCGAACCGCCGCAAGACTGGACCACTTACGCCGAACGCAACCCGGTCGGCAGCTACCGCCGCGAGTTTGATGTTCCGGCCGACTGGAGCGGCCAGCGGGTGTTCGTCACCTTCGATGGCGTGGACGCGGGCTTCTTCCTTTGGGTCAACGGCCAGCGGGTAGGCTTCAGCACCAACAGCCGCAACGCCGCCGAGTTCGACCTTACTCGCTTCGTCAAACCGGGCAAAAACCTGATTGCCGCCGAGGTCTATCGGTTTTGTGTCGGCAGCTACCTTGAAGACCAGGACATGTGGCGACTCAGTGGGATTTTCCGCAACGTCACGCTCTGGTGCGCGCCGCAAACCCACGTCCGCGATTTCTCCGTGCAGACCGAACTCGACCCGGCCTACCGCAATGCCACGGTTGTTGTCACCGCCAAGGTGAAAAACTACGGCAACGCCCAAACCCCCGGCAGCCAGCTCAAGGCCCAACTTTACGACCGGGCCGGAGAAGCCGTCGCAGGAGCGATCGCCGGCATTCAGGTGCCGGCCTTGAAACCCGGCGAGGAAGCCGCGGTCAGCGCGAAGTTTCCCGTCACCAATCCCGCCAAATGGACTGCGGAAACGCCGACGCTTTACACGGTCGTCCTGTCGTTGATGCCAGCGCCGAACGCGACTCCAGCCACCCCAGAATTCCTCTCCGCCCGCGTCGGCTTCCGCAAGGTCGAGATCAAGGGCCGCGTCTTCATGGTCAACGGCACGCCGGTCAAACTCAAGGGAGTGAACCGTCACGAGCATTGGTCGGATGTCGGCCACGCGATCACCGAGACCCAGATGATCCGCGACCTGGAAGTCATCAAACAAGGCAACTGCAACCACATCCGCACCAGCCACTATTCGAACGATCCGCGCTGGTATGAACTTTGTGACGAATACGGCATCTGGCTCTGTGCCGAAGCCAATTGTGAAAGTCATGGCAATGACGGCCGCTTCGACAACGAGCCGCGAATGCGCGACGCCATCATCGACCGCAGCGTCGCCAACACCGAGAATTTCAAGAACCATCCGTCCGTCATCATGTGGTCGCTCGGCAACGAATGCGGCGGCATCGGGGGGAATTTCATCGATGCGCTGAATGCGGTCAAAGTGATCGACCCCACCCGTCCGGTGCATTACGAGCGGTTCGGGACGGGCAGCGGCAACCCGGCGGACTTCGATGGCAGGATGTATGGCACGCCAGAGGATTTCGCCAATGTCGCCATCAACAAGAGTCTAACGAAACCCTTCTATATCTGCGAGTTCGCCCATGCGATGTTCAACTCGATGGGTTCGCTCGACCAATACAGCGAGGTGCTTGACCAACATCCCGAAATCACCGGCGGGGCGATCTGGGAATACCAGGACCAGGCACTGTGGAACAAGCGCGACCCGCAGCGCCCGATCCTCGCCTACGGCGGCGGTTTCGGTGAGAATCCCAACGATCGTTATTTCATTCACAAAGGCGTGGTGTCCTTCGACCGCAGCACCGAAGGCAGCGGGGTCAAACCGCACTATCCGGAAATGAAGAAGGCCTATCAGTGGATCGATTTCAAACCGGCCGATCTCGCCAACGGCACCATCACGGTCAAAAACAAATATCAGTTCATCACCCTGGCCGGGTTCGCTGCGACTTGGACTCTCACCGAAGATGGACGGCCCATCGCCAATGGGCCGTTTGCGTTGCCGCCGCTCGCACCGCAGGCCACCACTACCGTCAAGGTGCCCTTCGGTCCCATCACCGCCAAGCCAGGCGCGGAATATTTCCTCCGGATTTCCTGCACCACGGCGGGCAAGGAGCTGTGGGCACCCAAGGGTTTCGAACTCGCCACCGCCCAGTTCAAGCTGCCGGTCGGCAACAAGCCAACGGTCGCCGATGTGAAAACGCTCAAGCCCCTCAAACTGACCACCACGGGCCATGAACACCGGGTCACCGGCGACGGCTTCGCGGTCACCTTCGATGCGTCCGCCGGCACCCTCTCCAAACTCGAACGCGACGGCGTGAATGTGTTGGCTGCCGCCGGCGGTCCGCAACTGCACCTCTGGCGCGCGCCGCACCGCGACGATGACCTGTGGGCCTATAACGATTGGTCGCAGTGCGGCCTGGATGCTCTGACCCGCGAGGTCGTGGGCGTCACCACCGCAGCAGGCCAGGGCCTCGCACGCATCGACGCCACGACCAAGTTGACAGGCAAAAACGGCTTTGCCGCCACCCACACCGCCACCTACACGGTCTTCGGTGATGGCACCGTCACCGTGGACAATACGGTCACCTTCCAGGGCGTGCGGATCCCGCTCGCCCGGATCGGCGTGCGCATGCAACTCGACCGCGCGCTCGACACGATGGAATTCCTCGGCCGCGGCCCGATTGAAAACTATGCGGATCGTAAGAGCGGCTTCGATGTCGGTCGCTACACGCTCAACGTCAACGATCAATATACTTATGAAAAACCGATGGAGCGGGGCAACCACGAGGACGTCCGCTGGGCGGCATTGGCCGGCAAGGGCAAGCCGACGTTGTTGATCCAGGGCGATGACGAATTGATGCAAGTGGCCGCCCTGCCGCACACGGACGAGCAGATGATGCCGCACGAATACAAGATCGACCTGCCCGCCAGCACGGTCACGGTGCTGACGCTCGGCCATCGCACCACCGGCGTCGGCTCCAATAGCTGTGGCCCGCGCCTGCCCGAACCCTTCATCGTTTACACTGCCCCGGCGGCTTGGACTTATACCCTCCGGTTGCTGCCGGTTGGCGAAGCTCCTGAGCTTGCCACCACGCGCCTTGACGCACCCGCCCGCATCAAGCCGGTCCTGGCTTCGCGTGACAGCAAGGGCATCGTCACGCTCGCCTGCGCGACCGCCGATGCCAAGCTGGTCTATCAGATCGACGGTTCCCCGCCCATGCCCTACGCAGGCCCCTTCGAACTGCGGCGGGCCGGCAAAGTCCAATTGCGGGCCACCGGCAACGGCCTGCCCTACGCCGGCACCGTGGAATTCGCCGCCTTCAGCGACCGCAGCCTGTGGTCGATTGTTTCCTGCGACAGCGTCCAAAAAGGCGAAGGTGAGTCAGCCAATGCGATTGATGGCGACGATTCCACCTATTGGCACACCCAGTGGCAGAACGGCGCACCGCCATTTCCTCATCAGCTCGTCGTGGATTTCGGCAAGGATGTGGCCTTCCAAGGCCTCATCTACGTCGGTCGCGGCGGTCGTGACGGCGCGAGTGGCCGGATCAAGGACTTCGAAATATATATCAGCAAGGACGGCAAGAACTGGGGCACGCCGACCAAAGCGGGCATACTCGAAAATCGCGGCGGGGTGCAGCGCCTCCGGTTCGACCTGCCAGTGACCGCCCGCTATCTGAAATTCATCGCCAAGAGCGATTTCCAAGGCAAGCCCTGGGCCGCTCTCGCAGAACTCGACCTCATCGTCGCGGAGTAGGACCGAGGACCGGTCACCGCGTCTGGAAGACGGTGAATAGATGCCGGATTTCGTCGTCGATTTCCTCTTCCTCGACGACGGTTTGCAAAAGGGAATTGATCGGTGAAGCGCTGGCCAGGTCCTTCGTTTCATGACTTGCGACCGGCCCGGGACGACTCCGCCGCGGCATCCGCGAATGGCATGGACTGGCGGAACGCTCTGGGGGATTTGCCGGTGATCTGTTTGAAGCGGCGGGAAAAGTAAAACTCGTCGCAAAAGCCGAGCATGGTGGCAATCTGACGATCGGTCAGCTTGCCCTCCTGCATGAGTTCGCAGGCGCGGTCAATCCGGCGGGCGTTGCGGAAGCGGGCCGGCGACTGGCCGGTGAGATGCTTGAAGCGTTTGCGGAAGCTTTCGGAAGAGGCACCGAGTTGTCGCGCGACGGACGACCAGTCGCTTTCTTCGCCGGGAATGTTTTCGACGAGCCGGCATGCGCGCGCGGCCCACTCCAGATCGCCCTGATGGGTTCCGGAACGTCCCGCTCCGGTGACGATTTGCGCGAGGAATTCCTGCAGGCGGCAGATCTCCAACAGCGGCGGGGCGAAACCGGAATCGCGCGCCGGCCCCAAAACCGCCTCGAAGCGCCGGTTCCAGAGATCGATGGGCGACAGGTGATGAACCGGGGTGTGGGGGTCGAGGATGCCATGTTCCCGCCAGAGGTCGAAAACAGGCCCGTGAAAACACAAGTAGGAAGTCACCCAGCGGCTGCCGGGGTCCGGGTTGTAAAGATGCTCCAAATCCGGGAACACCAGGATCAGGTCGCCGGCAGTGAGCTTTTGATCGCGGCCGTTCGCGTCGTGATAGCTGCCGCGGCCGTCGAGAATATAGACGATGGCGTATTGGCCGAATCGCCGCGGCCGCTCGATCATCCGCCCGTGGCGCAGCCCGAATCCGCTCAGCGTGATCTTGCCGAGCCGCGATGAGGAGGCATGGCGGAAGTTGAAAGCCGTCGCATCGGGCCGGGTGGATTTGGGCATTGCGCCGACGATTGATTCGATGCCGGAAAACACAAGAGAATTTCCGTTTCGTGCATTCCGCATCCGGGAAAAACGCATAACATTCCGCATTCGAATTTCACGCCCTGCCCATGAGCCAAACCCGAACGACAGCCCTTCCGGAAAACGACGCGGACCTTTTCACCCTGATGCGGACCAAGCTGTTCACGGCGGTGGTTGGCGACGTGATGGACCTGCTTGGATACAAGAACCAGTTTCTCGCCCCGCGGATCCAGCCCTTGCGCGACGACATGGTGGTGGCCGGGCGTGCGATGCCGGTGCTGGAGGCCGATGATGACGGCGGCGAAATCGAAGGGCGCGCCAATCCGCTGATGGGTCGTCCCTTCGGGTTGATGCTGCGCGCGCTCGATGATCTCAAGCGCGACGAAGTCTATATCTGCTCGGGCTCAAGCCCGACCTACGCGCTGTGGGGCGAGTTGATGAGCACGTGCGCGATCAACAACGGAGCCGCCGGCGCGGTGGTGGATGGCTATTCGAGGGACACCAAGGGGATTCTGGCGCAGAATTTCCCCTGCTTTTCCTACGGCCGCTACGCGCAGGACCAGCGGCCGCGCGGCAAGGTGATCGACTTCCGCTGCACGCTGCGCATGGGGGCGGTGGAGGTGCGTCCGGGCGACATTGTGTTCGGCGATCTCGACGGTGTATGCATCGTCCCAAAATCCATCGAACGCGAGGTGCTCAGCGGTGCCATGGAAAAAGCCTACGGCGAGAAGCGGGTCTTTGAGGCGATCAAGGATGGAATGAAGGCCCAGGACGCCTGGGATAAATTCGGCATCATGTGATTCCCACCGAACCAACCAAAGCCATGACCAACCGAGATAACATCCTTCGTGCATTGCGCCGCCAGCAACCTGAAAAGGTCGGCTTCGACTTCGTCTTTTCTCCAGCACTCCTGGAGGAATTCGAACGCCGGACCGAGCGCACGGATTATGCGGAATTTTATGACTTTCCGATCCGCACCATCGAGCTCGATCCCACCCGGCTGACCACCGATTACACGGTTTTCTTTGATTCACTGCCGCCGGGAACGCGCCCGCTGGACTGGAATCCCGAATGGGGAATCATGGGAGCGCCGGGTCCGACCGCACATTTTCAGGAAATGATGCATCCCATGGAGAAATTCGAATCCGTCGGGCAGATCGCGCAATATCCATGGCCGGATTTTCTTGCCGACTACCGGTGGGAACACATGGCCGGCCGGATCCAGGCGATCAAGGAGCGCGATCTGGTTTGCTCTGCATTCATGGAGATGACCCTCTTCGAGATCGCATGGTATCTTCGCGGGATGGACCGGTTCATGGAGGAACTCGTCTGCGGCGAGGAAATGGCGGAGGCCCTGCTCGACAAGCTTACCGAGATCCGGATCGGCATGGCCACCCGCTACGCTCAAGCCGGCGCGGATATCCTGATGCTTGGCGACGACGTGGCCACACAGGTGGACATGATGATCAGCCCGCAACTCTGGCGCGATGCCCTCAAGCCACGCCTGGCGCGGGTGATCGCCGCTGCCAAGGCCGCCAACCCGGATATTCTGATCTTTTACCATGGGGATGGAAACATGGCGCGGATCGTCCCCGAATTGATCGAGATCGGCGTGGAGATCCTCAACCCGGTGCAACCGGAGTGCATGGATCCCTTTGAAATGAAAAAACTCTATGGCGACCGTCTCGCATTCTGGGGATGTGTGGGCACGCAGACGACTCTGCCATTCGGCACGCCAGCAAGCATTCAACAAACCTGCCGCGAACTCATCGCGCGGGTCGGCAGCGGCGGAGGTTTGCTGCTCGCGCCCACCCACACCATCGAACCCGATGTGCCATGGGAAAACATCGTGGCATTCATCGAGGCGGTGCGTGAACAATGAGTATTCCGATCTTATGAAAATCACCGAAGTGAAAGTCTGGCTCGTCGAGGGCGTGAAATACAACTGGACGATGATGAAAGTCTTTACCGACACCGGACACACCGGAGTCGGCGAGGCCACCAACTGGCCGGGCAGCCCGATTATCGAGGCCGCCGCGCGCCATGTCGGAGAACGCGTGATCGGGCTCGATCCCATGCGCACCGACTTCATCTGGACCAAGCTCTACCGCGATCTGAACTGGATCGGGCCGTATGGCGCGTCGATGTGCGCGATCAGCGGGCTGGACATGGCATTGCTGGATCTCAAGGGCAAGGTGCTTGGCGTGCCGTGTTATGAACTTCTCGGCGGTGCTTTCCGGAAGGACATTTTGTTATATGCGAATTACTGGTTCACCGGAGGCGGGCATGATGCGGATTCCTATGCCAGCCAGGCCCGGCGGGTCAAGGACCTCGGCTTCACCGGACTGAAGTTCGACCCGTTCGCGCACACGAACTATCTCTATGGCGAGGACCTTCACACCAACCTCACGCTCACGCCATCCCAACAGGACAGGGCCTTCGAGGTGACCAAGGCGGTGCGTGAAGCGGTAGGCCCGGAATTCGACATGATGATAGAAACCCACGCGATGTTGAACTTTGAGGTGGCAGTCAAAATGGCGGAGCGCCTCGCCCCGCTGGGCGTGACGTGGTATGAGGAACCCGCCGGCCCGGAGAGCGCGCAGACCTTGCGGGCGTTCCGCGAGCGCCTGCCCGCGAAGGTGCCGATCTGCGTTGGAGAGCGCCACTACACACGCCATGGCTTTCGCCCGGTTTTTGAGAATCATATCTGCGACGTGGTCATGCCGGACATCACCCGCTGCGGCGGTCCCTCCGAAATGAAACGCATCGCCACGATGGCGGAGGCGTATGGCGTGCTCATCGCGCCGCACAATCCGAACGGGCCGCTCAGCACGCTGGCCAGCGCCCATGTCTGCGCCAGCATTCCGAATTTCTTCCGCTGCGAGTTCATGGTCAATGACGTGCCCTGGCGCGACGAGGTGCTTTCCCATCCGCTGGATGTGAGCGGCGGCTTCCTGCATCTGAGCGAGCGGCCAGGCCTGGGCGTGGATCTGATCGAGGATGAGCTGGAAAAACATCCGGGCATCCGCGAGTTTGGTGAACGGAATAACTTTTACGTGTGAAATCATGGCGCTTTCCATTGATCTGACAGGACGCGTGGCGCTGGTCACGGGCGTGAGCAACGGCATCGGTGCGGGTGTCGCCCGGATGCTTGCGCGGGCAGGGGCGGATGTCGCCGGATGCGGCCAGTCACCGGCATCGGAGACTTTTGAAAACACCGTGCGTGCGGAGGGGCGAGACGCTCTCTATGTTGCCACTGATGTGGCAAAACCCGAACAACTCCAGCATCTCGTCGCGGCCACAATGGAACGCTTCGGGCGATTGGATATCGTGATCTCAAACGCCGGTCGCAACGTCTTTGAAGGAGCCGCCCAATGCTCCGAAGAACAATGGGAACACAACATCAACCTCAATCTTGCAAGCCACTGGCGACTGGCCGCGCTTTGCAAGCCCCACCTGGAACGGTCGGACGCGCCGGTGATCGAGATCATGACTTCGAACCATGCATTCGCGACCATCCCGGGATGTTTCCCATACAATGTCGCCAAGTCGGCGCTCACCGGTCTGGTGCGCAGCCTCGCCCTCGAATGGGGGCCCGGCATACGGGTGGTCGGCATTGCTCCGGGCTTCATTGAAACTCCGGGCAATGACCGCTGGTTCGATTCATTCGCCGATCCATCCGCCGAACGCCAGCGCACGGAGAAACTCCATCCCGCCGGACGCTTGGGCACTTGCGAGCAGATCGGTGCCTGGTGCGCCTTCCTCGCGAGCAGTCATGCCGCCTTCGCCACGGCAAGCACCTATGTCATCGATGGCGGACGTCTCGCTGTATTGCAGGATGCGTAATAGCGGATAGAATATCAAACTATTGATCATGAAATACCACATTATCCCCTTGTTCGGCAGCCTCGGTGCATTCCTGGTTGCCTTGTCCTCCATGTCGCATGGGGCTTCCCCTGCGGATGCGGTGCCTCCAGGATCCAACATCAATCTCTCCGCCGATGTGGAGGTTCCCAAGAATTATCACATCATCGCTTACGATGACTGCGGCATTCCCGGTCGCCAGCCACACATGCGCGACTCGCTTGATTTCACTTTCCCGACATCCTCGGTGACCGGAAGCGATGCGCAACGGAGTGTCGCCTTTTCCCTATCCGAGATGCGGGCGGTTTATGACAATCTCCCCGGAAACGCCCCGTATTTTTTGGAAATGACGGTTTCGGCCGATCCGAACATTCCCCGGCTCCAGAGCCTGCGGGCTGGCCCGGTATATCTTTACGAAAAGTGGACGCCGCCAACGGGAGTGCCGGCAACTTTCATTTTTAAAATTCCGCAGGAGGCGATCACGGACAAGCAGCTTGTTCTGACATTCACCAATCATGGGGGCCACAACTGCGTGGTTTCGGAGTTGAAGCTGTGGGGGCCTGAGCCTGCTCCGATGCGAATGAGCCTGCAATGGTCACCGGGAATGAGCGGAGAACTCGCCGGCCAGGTCATCAATTCCAACACCCTGCAGGGCGTTCCAAAAACCGGAGTCGCCGCCTTCGATGGCGAAAAGCTCCTCGCCCGCGCGGAGACCGACAAGGATGGAAAGTTCCTCTTCGACGGCAAGGCCTGGAGGGACGCGCCGACCCTGAAGCGGATCACCCTGAGGGCCGGTGCTCCCCCCCTCGAGCAGGCCGCGACGGTGGCACTGAGCCGCCTTTTCACGGGCAACCCCCTGCTTTACGAGATGCCGCAGACGGTCCCCGGCATCGCATCCTCGCCGCTTTCGCTGGACGGGACCTGGGAGGCCATCGTCGGCGACACCACACTCCTGTCGCCGGAAAAGCTGCCCGCCTCAGGCGGGAAGCCGGTGAAGATCCCCGGCCAGCTCGCCCAGCAAGGGTTCAAGCTGGAGCCGGACCAGTATGCCTATCTCAAGAAGCGGTTCCAAGTGCCTGCCGACTGGGCCGGGCACCCGGTTTCCCTGCGCTTTGAAGCGGTGCATGGCAACAGCCAATACTGGGTGAACGGAAAATTCGCAGGAGCCAGCGAGCGGCTCTTCAACCCGGTTGACCTGAACATCACCGACCTCGTCACACCCGGCAAGGAGGCCGAGTTGGTGATCGCCATGAAACTGGAATCGGACGCCGAGCGCCTGGCCCATGCCTCCGCCTATGCCTCACACAGCCTGCTGGGAATTCCCCGTTCGGTTTTCGCCCGATGCCTGCCCGTGACCGCATTCCGAAACCTGGTGGTGAAGACCGTCCTCGATGCGCAGTATCGGGATGCAGTTCTTGAGGTCGGCTTCCAACTGGAACCGTTCGGCGAGAAACCGAAGGCATCAGCCGCGCGGATTCGTCTGAAAGACTCTGGCGGCAAGACGGTGGCGGAGGTGACCCGACCGCTTGCGGAGTGGAAGACCGACGATGGAAGGTATCAGGCATCGCTGCCTGTAGCCGCTCCTGCGCTCTGGACGGCGGAAACTCCGAACCTCTACCGCATGGAAATCGAGGTTCTCGATGGCAACAAGCCCGTCGCCGCACTGGAGAGAAATGTTGGTTTCCGGGAGATTAAGGTTTCCGGCTCCCAACTCCTTGTCAACGGGCGCCCGGTCAAGCTTTTCGGAGCGAACCGTCATGAGATCGACCCGCTCGCCGGACGGGCCGATACCGTCCAATGGGCCGAGATTGATGCCAAGCTATTCAAGGAGGCGAATGTCAACTATGTGCGCACCTCGCATTACCCGCATACCCGAGAGTTTCTTGATGCCTGCGACCGGATCGGGCTCTACGTCGAAGCGGAGGGTCCGTTCTGTTGGACACGAGGCAAAGGCGAGGACAACCCCGCGCTTTTCCCGGTCTGGCTGGAAGCCACCGCCACCATGCTCGCCACCCAGCGGAACCATCCCTCGGTGATCATCTGGTCGATCGCCAATGAATCCAACCCTGTGGAAAAAACCGGGCTGCTGGAAAATTACCGCAAGCTCAACGAGTGGGTGCTCGTCGCCGACCCTACCCGCCCGACCACGATCAACAACGAATGGAACAACAATGGCGGGCTCACCAGCATCGCCAACATCCACTACCCGCCGAACCTCTGGGAGGCGAACCCGGACCTCGCCGGCGAGACCCGCCCGGTCCTCATCGACGAGCACATGCACAACCATTGCTACAACGTGCAGGAGCTCGAGGAAGACCCGGGGATCAGCGAGGACTGGCCGCTCGGACGCCTGAGCTTCTGCCCGGCGAACCCCCAGGACCCGCTCTCGCCGGACTCCACCGTGAACCGCCTCTACAGCAACCCGCTGTTCCTCGGCGGCGCGATCTGGGCCGGCATCGATGAGGTTTTTCTCCTGCCCGGAGGCGAGGCCACCGGCTACGGCCCGTGGGGATTCGTGGACGTGTGGCGGCGGAAAAAACCCGAGCACTGGCACACCCGGATGCTCTACTCGCCGGTCTTCATCCCCGCCCGCGAGGCAGCCTTCGCGACGGGCCAGCGCACGCTCGAAATTCCCGTCGAAAATCGCTTCGCATTCACCGCCCTCAACGACTGCAAAGTCCATTGGAGGCTCGGGGATGCGAAGGGCACGCTCAGCGGTCCGGAAATCGCGCCGGGCAAACAGGCTACCTGGAGTTTCCCCCTGCCGGAAAATACCACGCCGGGCTCGATGCTCGAACTCGACTTTGTCGCGCCGGATGGACGCCAATTCGCGGAATGGGGGCTGCGCCTCGGGAGCACAAACACCGATGTCATGGCCGCGCCATCATGGTCCGGCCCCGCAGCCATCAAGCAAAATGAAGACAGCTACGAAATCTCGGGCGCATCGTTTTCCTTCCGCCTGGATGAAAAAACCGGAAACATCGAGAGCCCGTCGTTCCCGCTCGTCGCGCTTCCGATCCTCCATGTCGCCCAGCGCGAGCTGCGCAGTTGGTTCGCACCCCAGGCACCGCCCTACCTCGAATTCCCGGACTCCTCCACCCGCAAAATCGAAAGCGTCACGGTCTCGGAAACTCCCGGCTTCACGCAACTCGTCGTCCGCGAAACGTATCAGGATTTTCAGGGCACTCTGACATGGAAACTCGACAAGGCCGGTCGTCAGGAATTCGCTCTAAATTATTCATATTCCGGAGTGGCCCCGGTGCAGATATCCAAGCTCGGCTTGCGATGTGATCTGAAGCCTGGGTTTGATCAAATCGAATGGATTGCCCTTGGGCTCTGGCCGCGCTATCCCGACACTCACATCGGGAGAACCCACGGAACCGCCCAAGCCCGGAGCGGCGCGACCCAGGCGGTCAGCACCTCCGGCAAACACCTCGGGATTCCGCTCACGACGCCCGCCAATCTATGGGAACTGGATGAAAACGCCGCCGGCACCAAGGACTTCCGGGCCACAAAAAACCGCATCCTGCACGCCAGGCTCACGGGCTCGGCTGGAGCGTTGGAACTTTTTGCCAACGGCGACCGCGGGATCCGCCCGAAGCTCACCCCCGGGGGCACGCGAGCCTTCCTCACCCTCACCCTGCCCGCGACGGACACGCTCAGCCCCGGACAAAAAATCGAAGGCTCCTTCGACGTCAGAATCACCCGCCCATGAAAACGCCAGCTGATGATCTTGCCGCCGACTTCCGCCCGCTGGTGCGCTGGTGGTGGTTTGAGGATGCTGTCCCGACCGCAGAAGTGGAGGAGCAACTCGACTGGGTGGCGGCTATGGGCTTCGGCGGCGTGGAAGTGGCATGGCTCAACAGGAACACGGAAAACCACGGCGAGGCACCGGCGTTTCTAACACCCGCCTGGGCGGCGATGATGGCGCACGCGGCCCGCGCGGCCCGTGCAAGAGGCTTGCGCATGGATTTCACCTTTGGCAGCCAGTGGCCCTTCGGCGGGAATTTCGTGACGGAGGAGGACTCGACGCAGACATGGAACGGCCCCTCGCGCTATTATTTGCAGTTCCATTGGAAAATGGAACCTGCCGGGGAACCACCGCGGGTCCTGAACCATCTCGACCGCGGCGCACTCCACCGCTATGCGGCCACGATGGCGTCGGGACTCGGACCGGCCATCCGCGAAGCCGCCGCAGGAGCGACCGCGTTGTTTTGTGATTCATGGGAAGTGCCGACCAGTCCACCGATGTGGTCGGAAAATTTCGCGGTGCGTTTCGAGAAAGAGTGCGGTTATGACATCACGCATTTGATGAACTATCTCGAATATCACACTCACGCCCGCTACGATTACCGCAAGGTGCTCTCCAAGCTGGTGATCGAGGAATTTTACCGGCCCTTCACCGCCGAATGCCACGCGCTCGGGACCTTGTCGCGCTCGCAGTGCCATGGCGCTCCCTGCGACATCGTGGCTGCCTATGCCGCGACGGATATTCCCGAGACGGAGACGATTCTTTTCGACGCGCATTTCACCTCGTTCGCGGCCTCCGCCGGCGTATTGGCGGACAGGCAGATCATCTCTGCGGAGAGCTTCACCGCACTTTACGGGTTGGGCTGGCAAGCCGCACCGGGACACGCGGTGGAAGAGGCCGCCGATGTGAAACTGCTTGCCGACGCGATGTTCGCGCACGGCGTGAACCAGATCATCTGGCACGGCATGCCGCTCGGGAAAAACCGCTTTGGAGCGACCTGCCATGTCGCGCCGGATGGTGCGCTCGCCCCGCATCTGCCGGAGCTCAACCGTTATCTTGATGGGATGAGCGCCGCACTGCGCGAAGGTCGTCCCCGCACAGACGTCGCGGTTTATCTGCCGCTGGAAGACCAGTGGATGCGGCACCTGCTGCCGGATGAAATCATGCGTCCGAGCGCGCATTATCACTGGGAACTTCAATACGTGCGTTTCCCGGAAGAGTTGCGCGGGTTCCAGCCTTGCTGGATCACCGGGGAATTCCTGCCGCGGTGCCGGGTGACGGATGGCAGGATCATTCATGACACCGCTTCCTTCGAGGCGCTCTGGCTGGATTGCGAATGGCTCGACCTGGGCAGCCTGCGCGAGCTCATACGCCTGGCAGAAGCAGGAGGACGGATCATGATGCGCCAATCACCACAGGAGCCGGGGTATGTTCGGCATGAGGAGTTTCCCACATTGATGGATCGTCTTGAGACCGCCGCGCGGGCCGGGGTGGGGGACTTGATCCCGCTCGTCACCGGCGATGATGTGCCCGAGTTCCGCTGCCGGATCATCGGAGAAACATCGCGCCTCTTTTTCGCCCATCCCGCGACCCGCCAGGTGACCTACCCGATGCGGCAAGGACAAGCCGCCGCGGCCGGACCCACACAACGTATGATTGTGCTGCACGTTGGCGGGCTCGCGATTCCCCTGACGCTCGACTTCGGCTGGAACGAATCGTTGCTGGTGGAAATCGACGGGCAAGGCGGGATCTCCATCCAGCCCTGCGCATGCGGCTTGCCGGTTCCGGACGACAGCGCGCCATTCCCGCGCGATCACCGCTACCCCGGCTACGTCAGACCGGTTCACTCCTGAAAGCCGCTGGCTTCAACGGCAATGGCAGCCATGCCAGGCCGATATCGCGGCCCATGTGCGAGGTGCTGCCAGGCTCGGGAGCATCGTAAAAGATCGCCAACCGGTCGCCGACGGGAACGACGCTCGGCATCCCGACGCAATCCAAGCCGGTATTCTCATGATCCAGCACGACGGCCTTGTTGGCAGGATCCCATGTTTCGGGATCCGCACTCCAATAAACCCAGACCGCGTCGGTGTATTCGCCCCGGTGGTGATATCGCCCAGATCAAGTCCCAAGACGGAATACCCAAAAAACACCGACACCACCTTGGCACTGGAATAGATAACCGAGGCCGTTGGCACGCCGACAAGGATCACGAGCGTGGCCGCCGCCATCACTGTCCGCGCGAAGACGCCGTAACGGTATTCGAGGAACTCGGGGATGTCCGAACAGCGAAATGTTTTCCATCCCGCGAATACGGGACTATGCCAATTTCAGGCTCCGTCTTATAAAGTCCGTCTGATGCAAAAATCAAAGGCGGCCTTTATCCAAAGATGGGGAACTCGACTGTGTGTGCTTGTCACCATGCTTGCCAGCGGTGTTGCCACAGCCGCGACCGACCCATTCTCCAAGGAAACCGTCGCATTGAATCAACAGTGGGGCGAAACGGTTTTTGCGGCACAAAATGCAGCGCCGAAGGTTGATCAACTGGTCCTGCTGCACGAGGATGCTCCCGGTAACACGAAAGTGAACTCTGCGGCAGTTGGTTCGCCTCTGCGACTCGGCGGCAAAACGTATGCAAGGGGGATCGGGAGCAATTCTCGCTGTGAAATGCGGGTGCGGTTAAGCCGCCCGGCGGAGAGATTCCTGGCGGACATTGGGCTGGACCGCAATGTAAACGGCACGCCGGGGTCGGTTCAGTTTCAGGTGCTCGCCAATGGCAAGGAGGCTTTTTGCAGTGATGTGATTCGGCCCAACAGCAAAGCTCTAAGCATTGACGTGCCGCTCAATGGGGCGACCGAATTTGACCTGATCATGAACGATGGCGGCGATGGCCGGGATTACGACCAGGGTGACTGGTGTGATGCCCGTGTTGTATTGAAAGACGGGAGCACTGTGTGGCTCGACGCCCTTGCTAACGCTGGCGTGGTCGCTCCCAATTTACCTTTCTCATTTAACTATGGCGGCAAAACGTCCGCTGAGTTACTACCCAAGTGGAAAAGCGAGATCAAGGTGGAGCAACCGGACGCAACGCGCCAGGTCCGGACCTTGTCGTTTACCGATCCTGAAACCGGTTTGGTGGTCAAGGCGGTGGCCACGATTTACCAGGACACCCCGGGGGTGGACTGGACGCTTTATTTCACGAACGGCGGGTCTTCCGATACGCCCATCATTGAGAACGTGCAGGTGGTGGACGTCAGCCTGATGCCACTTGGCCAACCGCTTACCCTCCATCGCTTGCGCGGCAGCGCGGCCGGGGTAGAGGCGTGGATGCCGTTTGATGAAATCGTCGCTCCCGGCAACCAAGTCGCGTTTGGCGCAGATGGGGGCAAGCCGGCCCGGACGAACAGCCCGTTTTTCACCCTGGATTGGGGTTCGGGCGGCGTCATCACAGCCGTAGGGTGGTCCGGACAATGGCTCGCAAATGTGGCGCGCCAAGCCAATGGCGGGGCACGATTGCAGGCGGGCATGCAATTTCTCCGGCTTCGCCTTAAACCTGGCGAAGAAATCCGCAGCCCAAGAATCCTACAGGTTTACTGGAGCGGCGGGGACCGTGACTTGGCGCATGTGCAGTTCCAGCGCACCATGCTTGCGCACATCGTGCCCCAGCTCGAGGGCAAGCCCATGTTCCCTCCGATTGCGCATACGACCAGTGCATATTATGAGAATAACAAATCGACCGAAGCAGACATGTTCGCGCACCTGGCGGGCCTGCGCGGTTTAGGGTTTGAGACGTTCTGGCTGGACGCCTATTGGATCAAGAATGGTTTTCCAGCTGGCGTTGGCAATTACGGCTTTCCATTGAACCGGGTTCCGGCACCCGATCGTTTCCCCAACGGCGTGGAACCTTTGGGCAAAGCCGTGCATGAGGCAGGTTTGAAATTCCTGCTTTGGTTCGAACCCGAGCGCGTCAGCCCGGGGACTACCCTCGCCAGCGAGCATCCGGAATGGATCATCACTACGAACGGTGATCCAATGTCCCAGGGCGGACTCTTCGATCTCGGATCGCCTGCGGCCCGTGAATTCATGACCCGATATCTCAAAGAGGCGATTCGTGAATATCACATGGATGTCTTGCGCATTGACTTCAATATCGACCCGTTGCCGTTTTGGCAGGTGCGCAACAGCCAGCAGCCTGACCGTGTGGGGATAGCTGAGATTCGCTATGTTGAGGGACTCTACCAAATGTGGGACGAATTGCGTGCCGAGTTTCCGAACCTCGTGATCGATAATTGCGCCAGCGGCGGAACCCGCATTGAGTTGGAAACCAGCGCGCGCTCCGTAGCTCTGTATCGCACGGACGACATCGAAGGACCTATGTTTCGACGCGACTTGGACCAGGCTGCGCTCCAGCATCAGGTAATGACGGCCGGGCTGAACCGATATGTGCCATTCAGCCTCGGCGGTCAAATGGGGTCCGCTCCTTATCATTTCCGCAGTGGTTTCAACGGGGGGATCACTTTTGGCGAAGACACGCGACCTTCGGAATATCCCCGCGAGGAGCTGCGGCAGGCAATTCTGGAAGGCAAACGCCTTCGCAAATATTATGCGGGCGACTTCTATCCGCTTTCGGTAATAAAACCCGATCTCCGCGAATGGTGCGTGACGCAGTATCACCTTGCGGAGACAGATGAAGGCATGATTGTTGGTTTCCGGCGGCAGCTTTCCCCCTTTACGTCCTACCAATGCGCGCTGCGGGGGATCGATGAGGCGGGCAATTATGAGGTGACGCGTTCGAGCGGATACACGCCTGAAGCCACGGTCAGGATGTCTGGCCGCGCACTGCAAAAGCTGAAACTCGAAATTGACGATTGCCCCGGATCGGTGGTCGTTGAATATAAAAAGGTTCCTGAGTAAGGGAGGTTGGATACAAGCAAATTGTTACTCCGTGATCGACCACCATCGTTTCAGAATATTCCCTAGCCTGCTATGTGTATGCGCCGGCGCAATTGGCAGCTTTTCTAATGTTGGAGCGGAGACTGCAGGTGCTGGCGCGAATGCGCGGCCAAATATCGTCCTCATCATGTCGGATGACATGGGCTATTCCGATTTGGGCTGCTATGGCGGCGAAATCAACACGCCAAATCTGGACAAACTTGCGAACGGAGGATTGCGCTATACGCAGTTTTACAATGGAGCTCGATGCTGTCCGACCCGCGCTTCGCTGCTGACCGGTTTGTATCCGCACATGGCTGGGGTTGGGCACATGGGAGATAAGCATGGCCCACAGTTTCCTGGTTACACGGGTAGTTTGAATCAAGAATGCCGAACTATTGCCGAGGTGTTGCGCGGAGCTGGCTATGGCACCTACATGGTGGGCAAGTGGCATGTGGCGCATCCGGACACACGGAATTCTCCCAACGACAACTGGCCGATGCAGCGCGGGTTTGATCAGTTTTACGGCACGATTACCGGTGCTGGCAGTTTCTATGATCCGGCCAGTTTATGTCGGGGCAACAAGTTCATCACTCCGGAAAACGATCCTGAGTATCGTCCCAAGTCGTTTTATTACACAGATGCGCTGACCGATAATGCCATCAACTATCTCCGACGACATCAGGCTGAATCCGCGGGCAGGCCGTTCTTTCTTTATGTCTCCTACACTGCGGCCCATTGGCCATTGCACGCGAAGCCCGAGGACATCGTGCGTTATCGCGGCAAGTATCACGCAGGATACGATGCAATCCGCCAGGCACGGATCGAGAAAATGACAAAGCTTGGCTTGATTGATCCGCGCTGGAAACCGTCCGCCACAGTCGGCGATTGGCAGAAGGTCGAGCACCCATCCTGGGAAGAACGGTGCATGGAAGTTTACGCTGCGATGGTGGATTGCATGGATCAAAACATCGGCAGACTGATCGACCAGTTGGATTCGCAAGGGCAATTGGACAACACGCTGATATTATTTCTCCAGGATAACGGTGCGTGTGCCGAGCCGATGGGCCGCAGCGCCTCCATGTTGCCGGACGATCCCCAGCCGATGGGGTCGGATGATTTGCAGACCATGATCTGGCCGCCGATGCAAACGCGGGATGGTCGTCCGGTGCGCAGCGGGCCGGAGGTGATGCCCGGACCTGCCGACACTTATGTTGGCTATGGGGAAAGTTGGGCCAATGTCTCGGCGACCCCTTTTCGTTTATACAAACATTGGGTTCACGAGGGTGGCATCTCCACGCCACTGATCGTTCACTGGCCCCGTGGTGTTGAGTCGCGCCTTCGCAACACTTTGGTAAAAGATCCCGGCAATCTCGTTGATATCATGGCGACCTGCGTGGATGTGGCGGGCGCGAAATATCCGGTTGTTGCGGATTCGGGGAAGATTCATCCCCTTTCGGGAATAAGCCTGCGCCCCACGTTCACTGCCATGCCACTGGTTCGGCCAGAGCCAATCTTCTGGGAGCACGAAGGCAACCGCGCGGTGCGCGATGGCAAGTGGAAACTCGTCTCCAAAAGTCCGACCGGGCCGTGGGAACTTTACGACATGGATGCGGATCGCACCGAAATGTACGACCTCTCCGGGCGCGAATCCGAGCGTGTTTCCGCCATGACCGCTCAATGGGAAAAGTGGGCACGGACACATCGCGTGTTACCGTGGATCTCGACTCCGCCATATGGGGAGGCCGGGCAAGAATGATTCTGTCGGCCATCGGGCATGGACGTCGTTTAGCATGGAAGCTGTCCGAAAAGCGAAATGCTCCCATCCCGTATCTTCGGGACTATGCAAAGTTATGGTTCTGGAAAAGCATTCAGCAGGCCCCTCCCAACGGCTTTTGTGGATCCTCCAGTCAAAGCCAATCCCCATCATTCCATTCTTATGCAGAAAATAAAATCATCCTCTATCCATAAATCGGGAATTCGACTGTGTCTGATTGTCACCATGCTCGCCTATGGCGGCCACGTCATGGCCGCGCCCGAAGCCATCGACGCGACCGCGCGCTGGGCGGAACAGGCATTCTCGGGGAGCCCGGCCAAGGTGCAGGGAAACCAGTTGACCGTGGTCCACAACGACGATCCGGTTCTCTCACAGGTGAAGCTCAACCAGTCGGCGACCGGCAAGCCGTTGCGGCTGGCGGATAAGACCTACACCCGCGGATTTGGACTGAATGCGAAAGTCGTGCTGCACGTGGTGCTTGAAAAGCCCGCGCGGCGCTTGTTGGCGGACATCGGTGTGGACCGCAATGCGGACCGACAGGTCGCCTCGGTGCGGTTCCGTGTTTCTGTGGGTGGCAAAGAGCTGTTTGTCTCCGACGTCTTGCGGCCCGGCAGCCAGCAGAGCATCGACGTGCCTCTGGACGGCGCGAAGACGTTGGATCTCATCGTGGACGACGGTGGCGACGGGCGTGCTTGGGATCAGGCGAACTGGGGTGATCCGCGCATCGAGCTGGAAGATGGCACGACGCTGGCATTGGACGAACTGGCTGAACAGGGCGGCCCGGTTCCGGGAATCCCATTTTCATTTGTGTATGGCGGCAAGCCCTCGTCCGAGTTGCTGCCGAAATGGAAACGCGAAACCAAAGAGGACCAAGCGGACGCGACGCGCACCATCAAGACGCTGAGTTTCACCGATCCGGAAACCGGACTGGTCGTCAAAGCCATCGCCACGATCTACCGCGACACGCCGGGTGTGGATTGGACCCTGTATTTTTCCAACAAGGGCTCGAAGCCCACGCCGATTCTCGAAAAAGTGCGCGCCGTGGATATCGCAATCATCCCGCCGCTTGGCACGCAGGTGATGCTGAACCGCGTGCGGGGCTGCCACCACGGGGCTGCCTCATGGCAGCCGATCAAGCAGGCGGTCATGCCTGGCACGCCGGTTGCATTCGGCGCGGATGGGGGCCGCCCGGCAAAAGTTGACAGCCCGTTTTTCACTGTGAACTGGGCCAGTGGCGGTGTCATTACCGCCGTCGGTTGGTCCGGCCAGTGGAACGGCTCGGTGGTAACTGATCTGAACGCCCTGCGGATCGAGGCCGGCATGGAATTCCTGCACGTAAGTCTCCAGCCCGGAGAAAGCATCCGCAGCCCGCGCATCCTTCAGGTATTCTGGGAGGGCGGCGATCTCGACTGGGCGCACAACCAATTCCGCCACACGGTGTTCGCTCACATCATTCCGCAGCGCGACGGCAAGCCTGTCTTACCGCCCATGGCGCATACGGGCACATCGTTTTATGAAGAGAATGCCACCGATGAAGCCGCCACGCTTTCGCATATCGCGTCGATGGACGGGCTTGGCTTCGAGGCATTCTGGCTCGATGCCTATTGGCACCGCGGTGGCTTCCCGGCGGGGATCGGCAACTATGGGTTTCCGCTTGATCGGGTGGGCGACCCACTGCGTTTTCCGCGCGGCTTGAAGCCCGTCACGGACGCTGTTCAGAAAGAGGGCCTCAAATTCATATTGTGGTTCGAACCCGAGCGAGTGGTCGCTGGCACGGCGATTGACCGTGAGCACCCGGAATGGGTGCTGAAGCACGTCGCACCAAATGGAGGATTGTATGACGTGGGGAATCCGGACGCGCGGGAATTCATGACCCGCTACCTCAAAGCCGCCGTCAAGGAGTATGGCATCGATATTCTGCGCTTCGACTACAACATCGACCCGCTTCCCTACTGGCAGGAAGCCAACCGCAAGAACCCGGAGCGTGTCGGCATTTCGGAAATCCGCTACGTCGAGGGACTCTATCAAATGTGGGATGAACTCCGCTCAGCATTCCCCAAACTCGACATCGACAACTGCGCAAGCGGCGGCATGCGCGTGGATCTGGAAACCGTTTCCCGCGCCATCACGTTGTGGCGCACCGATTACACCATCGATCCGCTTCTACGAAAGGACTACGATGAGGCTGCGCTCCGCAACCAGGTTATGACCGCCGGACTGAACCGCTACCTGCCATTCAGCGTGAGCGGCCAGATGGGCTACAGCCCCTACCATTTCCGTAGCGGTTACAATGGCGGCATCGCCTTCTGCGAGGATACCAGGCCCGCTGATTATCCACGGGAGCAGCTCCGCGACGCGATCGCCGAGGGCAAACGCCTGCGGAAATACTATATGGGTGACTTCTATCCCCTGTCGGATGTCACCACCGATCCGCGCGATTGGACGGTGATGCAATACCATCTTCCCGAGACGAATGAAGGAGTTGTCATCGGATTCCGCAGGCACAACTCTCCCTTCACCGCCATCCAATGCGAGCTGAAGGGCATCGATCCAGCGGCCAACTACAAAGTCACCCGCTCGCTGGCGTCCAAGCAGGAGGCACCGTTCGAAATGAAAGGTGCCGATCTCCAGCGGCTGAGCCTGGAAATCCCGCTGATGCCCGGCTCTGTTATTTTGGAATACCAGAAGTTCTCGTTATGAAATTCCTGCTCATGATCCTTAGCGCCTCCCTCTACTTGGCTGGAAGCACCGTCAGTAACGCTGATGCCTCTTTGCCCTCCGATGCGGCCAATAGCACGCTCCGCGATAATGCCATAGAACGCTTTTTGTCGCGAATCGGTGTGACAACGACCGCAACACCTCACACTCCGGTCGTTCTGCAGCAGTCGAGCCAGGAGTGGAAACAACTCACCCCCAACAAAAGTTCCCACCTGCTCTCGCAACTGAAAATTGGAGATCAGTCCTATGAAAAGGGACTCGGGGCACACTCAAAGGGCCTGGCCGTCTTCCGGTTCAACACCCCATTCGTGCGTTTTGTTGCGGATGTTGGCATCGACAACAACATCGAAACGGCGAAGCATCGCGGCAGTGTCGAGTTCGTGGTCAAAGCGGGCGACCAAGAGGTCGCGAGGTCGCCTGTGATGCGCGGTTCAGACGCGGCCTATCGAATCGACGTGCCGCTTGACGGGGTTAAGGAATTATCGCTGATCACCACGGACGCGGGGGACGGGATTGATTACGACCAAGCGGATTGGGCAGAGGCACGGGTCATCGATTCGAGCGGGAATGTTGTCTATCTGGGAGATGTGCTTTCTTCTGACTCGCCGTTCCTGAGCCAGCAGGGAATCCCTGCATCATTCGTATACGATGGACAAGCCTCCCAAAAACTCCTCACACAGTGGCCCCGTGAAGCGACCCAGCGGACAGAGGAGGACGGACGAACCGTGCATGAACTGACATGGCGCGAACCGGGAGGAGGGCTGGTGGCAACGTGGCGTGTCGAGGTGCTTCCGCATGCATCGGCAATGGAGTTCCGCTGGATTTTCAGAAATGAAGGTAATCAGCCGACAAAGACATTGTCCGAAATCCGTGCGATGAATCTCACTTCCCGTGTTACCAGAGGCAACGCCAGGCTTCTAAAAAGTCTGGGCGGGTTGCTGGAAACGGGCTTTACCGTCACCGAACTCCCTTTAGAAAACGTGATTCTTTCTGCTGAAGGCGGGCGCTCCTCCAATCGCGACCTCCCCTTCTTCCTCCTCAGGGCACAACACGCGAATGAAGGCATATTGATCGGAGTAGGTTGGTCAGGGCAGTGGCAGGCCGACTTCGGCTACCCATCATCTCCCCACGATCTCGAGCTGAAAATTCATGTGCCCGGGACGACACTGGTGCTGCCTCCAGGTGAAACCCTGTTGACCCCTTCAGTGCTCCTCGGCACGTTTTCCGGAAGCTTCGCCGAAGGTGGAAATGCACTGCGACGCATTCTATTTGAAAACTACGTTCCAAAGCTAAGTGGAACCAAACCTCTGCCTCCGGTTTCTTGGAATTCCTGGTTTGTGCTGGGGAACACCATTAGTGAGGAAGTTCTCAAACGCCAAGCCGACGTGGCAGCAGAACTCGGAATAGAATACTTCTGCATCGATGCGGGATGGTTCGGCGATTTCGACCGGGATGTAGGGAATTGGCAGCCAGATCCCGCACGCTTTCCCCAAGGCCTGCGCGGGATCGGTGATTACGTCCGGTCAAAAGGCATGAAAGTGGGGATATGGATGGAGCCCGAGAGAGCCAACCATGGCACTCAGTTTTCCCGCGAGCACCCGGAATGGCTTCAGGACATCCTCGTTCATCTTGCGAATCCGGAGGCGAGCGAATGGCTGTTCCATGCAATGACGGAGATAATCAATGGGATAGGAGCCCAGTGGGTGCGCTTCGACTTCAATAGAGACCCGCTCGCCTTATGGGAGCAAATGGATACCCCGGATAGCAAAGGATTGGCTCAGGCACGCTACATTGCGGCGTTGTATAATCTCTTGGATCGTTTGAAGGCTAAATATCCCGACCTCGTGATTGAAGGATGCTCCTCGGGCGGGCGCCGGATCGATTTAGAGACGCTCAAGCGCTCCCACACTCTTTGGAAGAGCGATAAGACTGATGATGTCTCCACCTTTTTGTTCCAGGGAACGGGGGCAAACCAGTTTTTGCCCGGCGGGTTGCTCAATGCAAATCTACTCGAAATCGGCAGTGTGAAAGATGTTCAGAGCCTCTTCTGCGGTCCGCTCGGGTTCGGCGCGGATTGGCTCAATGTCCCACCCGACAAGCTCGCCATGGTAAAGGAACAGATTGCTTACTTTAAGAACATTCGACATCTGCTCAACAAGGACTTCTACGCTCTTTTGCCACAATCACTCGGTGGGGCAACTTGGACTGGCTGGCAGTTTCACGATCCGTCAACCGATGAGGCACTCTGCGTTTTAGTGCGTCCCGAAACCTCCCCGTATGGCAGCGCCATCCTTCCCCTGCACGGGTTCCAACCCGATCGGGATTACCTCGTCGCGCCGATGGGCAAGGAAGCTTTTACGCGCAAAGGCTCGAATTTGATGACTGGTTTGGAGGTCAGCCTGCCAGAGGCAGGCACTTCCACCGTGCTAAGCATCAGGCCCAAGTAAGTCCCAGCCCCTCAAAATGAAAGGACAACAACACATAAAAATTGCCTTAACCAGTCTAGCCCTCCTCGCCACCACGATCTTCGGTGCGGCCATGCCGCCACAGTCGACATCCCTGCCGGTTCCCGGTGCGATTGACGTGATCGATCTCGCGTCCGATACGGAGTGGACGCTCCGGTTGGACGACGGTGCACCGCGGCCCATCAAGGTGCCGGGTGGTGGTTGGAATTCGGATCTGCAGAATCCCCCCATTCAGGTCATGCGGGAGGTAAAAGACTTCGTTCGATATGAACGGGAATTCACTCTACCCGAAAGTGCGGCTGGCAAGGCGGTGAGACTCCGCTTCGGTGCGGTCGCCCATGGTTGCGAGGTGTTTCTTGATGGGCAAAAAGTAGGGGAGCACCATGGGCCGCAGGTGGCTTTCGAAATGGATCTGACTGCCTTTGCGGCACCCGGTAAAATCCAAGCCTTGCAAGTGAAGGCGTATCACCGGCGGCACTATATTCCTTCAGGCGATAAGACCGCCGATGTCGCGGTAGGCTGGGACTTCCCGAATGGGGATGACGACGCTAGTGTGGCCGAGGCCAATGCATGGTGTCATGACTGGCACGGTCAATCGAAGGTTGCTTATGGCATCTGCCGCTCGGTGGATCTGGTCATCCTGCCTGCGGTGCATGTGACGGAAATGTTCGTGCGACCATCGGTGGCCAAGCAGGAGTTTTCCGCGGATGTCTGGGTTCGCAACACCACAGACACAAGGCGGACTTTCAATGTGGGCGGCGCGTTTTCTTCATGGAACCAGCGCGAGTGGAAATATCCCACTGTGCCACAGGCAGTGGTTGCGATTCCGCCTCAATCGACGGTGAAGGTGACTCTCGGGCCTGTTCCATGGATCGCCGGACGAGAAAGCTACTGGTGGCCTAACATTCCATTCCGCGAGGATTACCTAGCGCAGCTACATTTCCTAAATCTCGAAATTAAGGATGGCGAAATCCTGTTGCAACGGTATCCGCAGCGCTTTGGTTTCGTCGAACATTCAGAAGGAAGTCATTACTACCAAGTCAATGGCGTGAGGGTGAATGGATTCAGCGATGCAAGCGCGGAAGGGCAAGTCAGTCATTTTGATTCCTACAGCTCACCCGCGTGGTTGTCGCCGACCGGTCCGGGCACCGGTGCGCCGGAGTCATGGCGGAGATACATGCGGGTCGGCATCAATACGAATCGCCTTCATTGTTCGCCGCCGACCGAATATATGATGCAGGCGGCGGACGAGGTGGGGTTCCTGCTGATTCCCGAAGCCCCGATCTGGGGCAATAATTTGAGCCGCTACAGCGTGCGATACACTCCGCAAACCTATCACGATCTCGCCCGCGCCTGCCGGAACCATCCGAGCACCGCACGATACTCGCTCACCAATGAAGTGCGCGAGCCACGCTCCGAGTTGAAGGAAAAATGGCCGTGGCGCGCCGCCATCGACGACCTGCGTGAGGTGGATGACATTCACCCGCTGGTTTACGAACTTCACCTTCAGTCCTCGGGAAAAATCGATGGGATCAAGGGCGGACATGCGTTCATCATGGAACATTACACCGACATCCATGAAAAGATCGGAGCAGACAAAGGCATCCGCGGGATGGGTGAGCATTTCTGGGGACGCAACAGCATGGGCGAATTCGCCGTGGGTGCCCGGACCTTGCGGGTGAACGGCTGGTGCTATCTCTCGGGCTGGAGTTGGTTGAACTACTGGCCGAATTTCCTTCAAGGCATGAACCATGACCTTCACGCCTGGAAGCCGCAGAACCATGCTGACCGCCGTGACGGAATTGACGGATGGAACTCTCCGATCGTGGAATTCACCCGCCGCAGCCTCGATCCCTATTTGGTCCAGGATCTAGATATTCTCAAACAGAACCCAGGCGTTCCCATCGAACTCTCCGGCGGTGGCATTCAATGGCCCTATCAGAATCCTGTTTGCATCGCGGGAAGACCGGTGGAACGAAGCATCGCGGTCTTTAATGGCGGACTCGAAGGCAACCGTCTCACGCTTTCATGGGAACTGCATTGGGATCAACCGGATGGCCCACAGGCCGCAGCGGGAGGGAAGGTCGAGTGCTCGATTGAGCCTGGGTTCCATGCCACACCGAAGATCACCTTTGCTGCTCCGATGTTGGAAGGTGGCAGGGAAAAGCGGAACCTCTATCTGGTTCTGCAATCCACCAAGGACGGTCGGGTGGTTTTCCGGGATGACACGCTCTGCTTCAATGTTCTCGCAAAGGAGAGTGCCAGTTCCGCACGCCTGGTCGCCCTTGCCGGACCCGCCGATGGAAACTGGCGGGGCAAGCTCGGCATGGAAGGACATCTCCTGGTCGGCCGGGAAAACGAAATGCCGGGCTTCGCCAGCTTTACTTGGAAGAGCGGCAGTGTCTGGGTCTATGAAAAACAGACGAGCGATGTCCGCGCCCTGGAGTTCTTTCAAAACGAAACGCCCCCCACCAACAGGGATCGCATCGCCGCAGCACAATATGGCAATGAGGTCTCATACGAAATGGATGCGGGACCCCATCCACGACGGATGACGATCTATCAATTGGATTGGGACCATCAGGACCGCGAGCAGGTCGTGGAAATTCATGACTCAATCGATGGTCGTCTGTTGGACGAGCAGAAAGTGTCGAACTTTGAGGACGGCAAGTATTTGTGCTGGGATGTGCAGGGAAATATCCGTGTCACCATTCGCAAATCCAAGGGACCCAACGCCGTCTTGTCCGGCCTTTTCCTCGATCCCCACACCCAATGAACTCGTCTGACACCCGTTTCTATATTATGATCATAAATTACATTGCACCATTCGTCGGTGTGGCGGCCCTCTTTCTGCCCCTACCGCTCTCCGCCGCGCCTCACGTCGTTTCGGATCCCGCTACTTACATCGATGGAAAAAACCCCGAGGAGAGGTTCGCTGGCATTGCGGCGTATTGCGCGGCGCCGATCATCGGACAGGTGATCTCTCTTGACAGCAAGGACGCTTGGGTGGTCTCAGCCGATCCTGCGAACGTCGGCAAAACGGAGAAATGGTTCACCTCTCCGAGGCCGGATGCGAAGCCCATCAGGGTTCCGGGGATGATGCAGGAGACCCTGGGCGAATATCACGGAGTCGCGTGGTATTGGCGGACGGTCAACATCGCGGAGAACCCTCATCAGAACGGCAGATACATCATCCGTTTCTGGAGCATCGACTACTACGCCGACATCTACGTCAACGGCCAGTTCGTGGGCAACCATGAGGCCGCCGACACGATGTTCGAGCTGGACATCACCTCAGCAGTCAAACCGAACGCAGAGAACCTGATAGCGGTGCGGGTGATCAACCCTACGGACAAGGACATCGAGGGTTTTGTGATCGGCCAAACCCCGGGCAGGAACCGGATAGCCAACTGGAGTCAAGGCTTTAGCTACAACGCTGGCGGGATTATGGACTCAGCAGAGATCCTCGTCACGGCTCCCGTCCGAGTCGAAGATCTCTACGTCAAACCGAACGCGAAGAGCGGAGTCATCGAGGTGGAGGTTAACGTGCGCAACGCGCTCGACAAGGCCGTGAAAGGTCATGTCGTCGCTACGGTCTCTGCAGCCGCGAGCGGCGAGACGGTTCACCTCAAGTCGGTCGCGCAGGACTTCAAGCCGGGAGATACCCTGGTGAAGGTGAGCGTGCCAGTCAATGACTTCAGGCTTTGGGACGTGAACGACCCCTACCTATACCGAGTGACAGCCAGGGTGGGCCACGGCGGATCGAACTCCGTGGATGAGAAGTCCACCAAGTGCGGATTCCGGGATTTCCGCTTTGAGGATGGATACTTCAGGCTCAACGGAAAGCGCATCTTCATCAAGAGCGCCCACTTCGGCGGTGAAGTGCCGGCAACGTCGATGGCGCCGTTTGATCCGGGCCTCGTTCGGAAAGACTTCCTCAATCTGAAGCTGATGGGATTCAATACGGCCCGGTGCATCGCGGGACTCGGCCGGAGATCGATCATGGACCTCGCCGACGAGATCGGGCTGATGGTCTATGATGAAAGTTATGCGTCATGGGGCCTGGTAGCATCGCCGAAGTTGGCCGAGCGGTGGAAGCAGGCCACGGAGGGGATGATCCGGCGCGACCGCAACCATCCCTGCGTCATTATGTGGGGTTTGCTGAACGAGACGAACTATGGCCCGGTGTTTATGCAGGCAGTCAACTCGCTCGGCTTTGTGAAAGCCATCGATGACACCAGAGTCGTGATGCTGAACAGCGGACGGTGGGACAACCAGATGGATGAAGGCCAGGCTGAGGCCGGCAAGATGCTCTTGCCGCAGGCGTGGGCCACCGGTCGGGGCTTCGTGGTCCCGTTTGTTGCGTGCAACCAGAGCGGGTCCCCGATCAATACAGACGGCACGCTCTACCCCGCTGGGATGATTGCCATGCACGTCGGTCCCAGCGGCGAACCGGCCGCCCTCAGGTTCACTGCTCCCGCCGATGGTGAATACCAGGTAAAGGGAGCCTTCAAAGGCATAGCCGGGCCGCCCGCGACAGGTCCCTTCGCGACGGCTGCGATTTACGTCGTCGCCAATGGTGAGAAGGTGTTCTCGGACAGGATCAACTGCGGTGGTAAGGGCAACGAGACCGCTTACGAGGGTAAGGTTGCGCTGAAGAAGGGCCAGACCGTTGAGATCCTCTCCGGGTCGGGCGATGGAGCCTTCAAAAGCGACACGACGGGGATCGACTTCAAGATGACCGGTCCTGACGGGAAGGTCTATGACGCCGCGTCGAGCTGGTCGGTCGCGAACAAGAACCCAAACGGAGTTTGGACTTATGGTTATGTCACGGAGAACAGCCAGGACGTGGGCAAGTTTGCCAAGTTCGATGGCGCATTCGACGGCAAAAGGCAGAGCATTGGGAGCCTCAGCAACCCAGGGTCCAAGGATTGGGAGGACGTGCTCGCGGACAAGCATCCCTACCAGACAAGTCTTAACGCGGAAGTGATCAACACCCTGCGGACCATCGGTGGAGGCACGAATCCGCTCTTCATATCGGAATACGGCTTCGGCAGCGCGAACAACCTGTTCCATTTGCTCGGGCACTACGATCAACTGGACATCAAATACGTCTTCGACCGTGCCGCGCTCAACAATCTCTATGCCGGCTTCAGCGGCGACTGGAACCGCTGGAATCTCGCCGACACGTTCGGCAATATGGAGAACTACTTCAGGCAGTGCATCGCTCTGTCGGCCGAAGGGCGGCTGATCGGAACGAGCGCGATCCGCTCCAACCCCAATGTCGTCGCGCACAGCCTGACGGCCTGCCACGATACGGTTCTCGCCGCCGAGGGCCTGATCACTTCGTTCCGAGAGCCCAAGCCGGGAATGTCAGACGCAATGACCGACGCCTGGGCACCACTGCGGTTTTCCGTGTTTGTGGAGCCGGTGCAGGTCTACAAGGGTGGAAGCGTCCATGTCGAAGCGGTGCTTGTGAACGAAGACGTGCTCAAGCCCGGCAAGTATCCGGTCCGGGTGCAGGTTATCGGACCTGATGGCTACCGGGCGCTCGATACAACGTTCGAGGTTGAGATAACCGCCATAACCAAGAGGCCGGAGCCTCCGTTCGCGCAGCTCGTATTCAAGCAGGACGTGAAGATCGACGGTCCCGCAGGCGAGTATGCGTTCTACGCTTTCTTCGACAAGGGCGCGGCGGCGGAAGGCGGAGAGTATAAGTTCTGGGTCGCTGACCCGGCGGCGATGCCGGCCGTGGCGTCCACCATCACGCTCTGGGGAGACGACAAGAATGTCGCGGCATGGCTGGCGTCGAGAGGAATCAAGACGAAGCCGTTTGATGCGAACCAGACCGAGCGCGAAGTTATCCTGGTCGGCTGTGCGGCGGGTGCCGATTTCACCGAGCTTGCGAAGCATATTGCGAGAGGGTCGGCCGCCGTATTCCTGAGTCCGGAAGTCTTTGGCAAAGGAGGGAACCCCACGGCTATGCTTCCGCTGAAGAACAAAGGCGGCATAGTAATTTCGAGCCCCTTTCTCTACCCGAACAACGACTGGGCGAAGAACCATCCCGCCTTCGCCGGTCTGCCGAAAGGCGTGATGGACTACCAGTTCTACCGTGAGATACTTGGGAAATCATTCTGGTCCGGTCAGGACATTCCGGACGAGATCGTAAGCGGGATGATGAACACATCGTTAGGCTACGTGTCTGGACTCACGGTCTGCGCCTACAGATTCGGTGAGGGCAAGTTCATGCTGAGCTCTCTGCAGCTACGGGACACCCTGTCGGGCACGACGTCTCATCCCGTTGCTGAGCGGATACTCCGAAACATGCTGGTGTGGGCGGAGTCTGGGACGAGCGCTCCGCTCGCCCCTCTCCCTGCGGATTTCGATGCCCAACTCAAAGTGATCGGATACGAATGAGACCGACAATTCTTACCTTTGAAGTTTTGGCACTACGAGCCAGCGTGGATGCCAACGATGAGGTTCCAGGAAATTCCCGCCCGCTAACGCAGGAATTCGGGCTCAAGGTCTGGGTTGCGGCATGTCGGTGGGCAGGCAGATGGGTCCCTCAGGCGTCCATTGCAGGCGGTCGAGGCAGAGCTGGCGCTTGGTCATGCCGACATCCCATGCGTGGTAGAGGAAGTATGGGGTGCGCTGGTCAGGACCCAAAACGATGGAGTGGTGGCCGGGGCCGCGCACATGGCCGGGAATCCCGCTGAGCACCCGGGCATGATCGCCGCCCTCGGAGTAGGGGCCGAGGGGGTGGTCGGCCACCACATAATCCACGCCATAGCGGGGTGTTTGCCAGTTGGCACCGCTATAGAAGCAGTAATAACGCCCCTCATGCTTGACGACGCAGGGGCCTTCAATGGTGTGCCAGTCGAAGGTTTGTTGATAGACTTCCATGTGCCGCCGGGCTTCATATAAGGTCCAGTCATGTTTGGCCCGCACGACCACGCGGGCATCCCCGGCGAGTTGGGTCATGTTGACCAAACGATCCACCACCAGAGCCGTGCCGGGATGCACGGTGGAGGTATGGTCGGTAAAATTGCGGGCGTAAAAAAGATACCATTGGCCGTCGTCATCCCGGAATGGAAAGGGGTCAATGGTGAAATGGTTTGTGTCGCTGTCGAGCAGTGATCCGCCGTTGTCCACATACGGGCCTTCCGGGCGGTCGCTCACCGCCACGCGCAGGGCGAAATTCTCGGGTTTGATACCCCCTGTGCAATAGTAGAGATAAAATTTCCTGCCATCGGTAGCGAGTTCGGGCGCCCAGTATTCGCGCTGTTTTTCGGGCAGCGGGGGAATCATCGCCCCGCCGAGAGAATCCCAATCCACCAGGTTGCTGGAGCGCAGCAGGGTGAAAATACGGCCATCCGGCGTTCGACTGGTGCCGGTGGTGCCGGCGGCGTAATAATACTCGCCAAAGCGTGCCACGCTAGGATCCGGAAAGTTGCCGGAATAAACCGGGTTGGTGTAGGTGGTGGCTTCACCGGTGGTGGGAGCGGCATCTTCGGGCTGGATGATCAATCTGGAAAAAGCGGCGCTGGTATGAACCACACGCAGCCCGATGGCGCCTTCGGAGTAGGTGCTGTCTTCAACAGTGACAACGGTTTGATCTTGGATTTTTACCGTGATTCTGGGCCCGATGGCGGTGACAGTAAGTCGCATCTTTTCGGGAACGGGGAACGGCACGATGCCTCGGGCGATTTCCTTCCATTGGAAACCATCCATGCGGCCAACAATCACTGCGGATTTTTCCGGCGAATATCCCGCAAAATAACCCCTCTGGGCATCAAAGCCCAGCGCCGGCTGTTGCACGCGGAAGAGCAGGCCGATGTCGCCACTCGCTTGCAACGCCTGTTGTTCCACGGTTGCGGTGAAATCGGCCCATCGCCCGCCCGCGATCACAACTTTTTCGCCGGAACGGAAACTGTTGAGCATTTCGCCTGTGGCTTCACCCAGGCGCAATTGTCCATCTTTCAGAGCCATGTATTGATGATGCCCGAAATAGCTCCAATCCGCCAACGGCTGGGGATGGCTGAAAGCATAGGTTTTGGCTCCGGTGATTTCGGGCACATGTTCGCCTGCGGGCAGCGCCAGGGCGACGCCAGGGGCAACCGGGGTGCCCAGTTGGGGGAGTCCGTCAGCGCCCCATTGGAAAGGTTGGGCAAAAACCGCCCGCTGCCAGCCATGCTCGCGGCTGATTTTGGCGTGATAGACCAGCCAGTCTTCGGTGCCATCGGGGGATTTTAGAAAGCCGTTGTGGCCAACCCCAAACGTGTGCTCGGTGGATTGGAATACCGGGGCAGGAAATTTTTTCCAATCTGCGGGGTTCATGGGGTCGCCACCTTGTCGGAGTTCCAACATGCCGAGCTTGTAGGAAGGCTGCCAGGAACCGCTGCAAGAATAGGTGACAAAGGTGCGGCCATCATGCTGCAAAACCTGGGGGGCTTCATTCAATCCCCTGCCGGAAGGCGTTTCATCCACGCGTTCCCAGAGGTAATCGTCATTGGCGCACAACCTCACGCGGGGACCGGCCAGCTCGGTGGGGGATTTCATGCGGGCGATGTAAAGATATTGCACATCCCGCTCGTCCGGCCAGCCGGACCAGATGGCATAGCGCTGGCTGCCATGGTTCAGCACGGTCAGGTCGATGGCCCAGTGATTATCTTTGGCCAAAGCGGGATCATCGCCGGTGTAGAGCGGGCCATGCAGTTCGCAAGGCCCCAGGGGATCGGCCCCGGCCGAGTCCAGCACCCAGGCCTTATGGTTGCGGTTGTCGCCATCGGAGGCGGCGAAGTAAACATACCAGCGGCCATCCAGTTTGTGCAGCTCTGGTGCCCAGACTTCCCGCGCTGCCATGCCGCTGGCGGGAGCGGTCCAGATCACCCGTTTTTCACCGAGCCGGGTCAGCCGATCCGAGACATGAATGCTAATGGCCCGGTTGCCTTCGGAAAAGCAGGCTATATACCGGTTGCCGTCCTGCGTGAACCAGGGATCGGCTTGTTCGCAGATGGGGTTGACAAAAGTGACGGCATCCGGATTGGCGGCCAGGCCGCTCCAGGGAAGATGGAGGACCAGCCCAATCAATACGAAACGCAGAACATGGCGAAACGATATTTCACAGGTTCTTACAGGCATATATTCGCGTTGCGAAACCATCGAGGAGATTGCGGCCGGATTATTTGCTGGCTGGAGACGGAACATGACTGACTGCGCGGATGATTCGGGAACGGAGGGACGTCATTCGATCGAGAACCTGTGGATCATCATGTGGGAGTAGGTTTCTCCGGGGCGGAGCACACAGGACGGGAATGCCGGCTTGTTAGGAGCATCCGGGAAACCTTCGGTCTCAAGACACAACGCACTGCGTTTGGCATACTTCACGCCGCCTTTTCCAGCCACCGTGCCATCAAGGAAATTCCCGCCATAGAACTGGATGGCGGGCTGGTCAGTGAAGATTTCCATCACGCGACCTGATTCAGGATCCCTCAGGTGTGCGGCGCGGCGCATGCCATCAGCTTTTTCAAGCACCCAGCAATGATCATAACCGCCGGCGAGCTTGAGAGCTTCGAAATTCGCATCCACCCGCTCCCCGATGGCAGCGGGCTTGGTGAAATCCATCGGCGTTCCAGCCACCGGCGCGATTTCACCCGTGGGAATGAGTCCCGCGTCGGTGGGCAGATATCCCGGAGCGGCGAGCGTCAGAACATGATCATTGATCGATGTGGCGGGATCGCCTGATAGATTCCAGTAGCTGTGGTGGACGAGGTTGAGGATCGTCGGGGCGTCCGTGGTGGCTTCGGCCTCCCACTTGAGTTCGTTGTCATCGTTGAGGGTGTAAGTGACCTTGACGGTGAGGTTTCCGGGATAGCCTTCCTCGCCGTCCTTGGAGAGGTAGGTGAACTCGACGCCATTCGTGGCGGTGGGCTTGCCGCTCCAGAGCACCTTGTCGAAGCCTTTGATCCCACCGTGCAAATGGCAGGGAATCTCGCCGGGCTTGTCGTTCTTGGCGAGCGTGTATTCCTTGCCGTCGAGCGTGAATTTTCCGTCCTTGATGCGGTTTCCGAAGCGTCCGACCGTGGAGCCGAAGTATGAGGTGTTGGTCAGCCAGCCAGCGAGATCGTCATAGCCATGCGTGATGTCGGCGAACTGTCCGGACTTGTCGGGGGTCTCCATGGAGACGAGGATCGCTCCGTATTCCATCACGCGGGCCTTGAGGCCGTTTTTGTTGGTGAGAGTGAAAATTTTGACTTCTTTTCCGTCGGGCATCTTGCCGAATACTTCTTCTTTCACCGCGGCATTACTGTTCATCGGAGGGCTCTTCTGACAAGAGGCCAAACCGGGGACCAGCACCAATACGATTAGCCAGAGTTTTTTCATGTGTTGCTGTATTTTACGATTTTTCAGAGCGTGCCAGGCGCTACAATCAAGCCACGATCAGCGAGTGGTCGAGATGGACGGGAGGCTTGGCAAGGGCGGCGATACCGCCAGGATGGTCGTGGCTCATAGTCTGTTTTTTGGGGCTAAGCGTTCAAGATGCGAACAGGAGATGCACTTGCCCGCAGTGGCGGGGGGCGGAGCGGCAATTGCAGCCAAGCCAGGCCGATATCGCGGCCCATGTGTGAGGTGCTGCCCGGCTCGGGAGCATCGTAAAAGATCGCCAACCGGTCGCCGACGGGAACGACGCTCGGCATCCCGACGCAGTCCAAGCCGGTATTTTTATGATCGAGCACGACTGCCTTGTTGGCAGGGTCCCATGTTTCGGGATCCGCGCTCCAATAAACCCAGACCGCATCGGTGTATTCGCCCCGGTGATCGAGACCGATGTGGTTGGTGAAGAGAAACCAAAGTTGGTTGGCCGGTTCAAAATAGACCGAACTGTTTTCGATCTGCTCTTCCGGTGGAAACAAAGGCGACCCGGCAACCGCCCAAGGGCCTTCCGGAGCCGGCGCGGTGGCAAGTCCGAGCGTCCGGCGCAGCGTGCTGGTCTCGTCGCCAGGATCATCGAAAGCCGCCGCACCGAAAAACATGAGGCAGCGCTCACCATGTCGGAGGACATAACCCGGACATGCGGTATCCGCATGGAAGGTCCCCGCCATCGGGAGAAACGGCACTCGCTCCGGGTGTTTTGTCCAAGGGCCTGCCAATGCCGGAGCCGTCGCATAATGAGTGGTGTAGGGCGGGATGGGAACCCGGTCCTGATCCGGAGTGGTGCGGTTGCTGCCAAGGTAAAACATGTGCCACTGGTCTTGGCTTTTCAGAAACCAGGGAGATGTGGTGGTGCCGGAATCGGGCTCATTCATGGCGCCGAGTTCCAGCATCGGCCCGTGATGTTGCCACTCTTTCAAATCCCGGCTCACCGCCAGACACGCCCGCCATCCATGTCCGGGCTTTGCCCCATCATAAAAAAGATGAAAAATCCCGTCTTCGATTACGACACTGGCCTCCCGCGCCCCGGAGGCATCGCAGCCGTCCGGCCCGCCACCGTGGCGGAAAACGATGCCCTGGTTGCTGGCATCCATGCGCAAACTCGCGGCAGGACGCCCGTCGGGGTAGGGAGAAGGATTCATGAAAATGACGCTATCAGAACTCCCCTCCCCGCCGCCACTCGCGTATTCGCGTGATGTGCGGTATTTTCAAGCGTGACGGCTTCATTCCGGGGTATTGAAATTTTCAGCTTTCGCCGCAGGCATGGAATGTGGGTAGTTTGCGCCTCCATGAACTTTCCCGCCTCACGATGGTTCGCCGTGTTTGCGCTTCTTGCGGCGGCACTGCTGGCGGGGTGGGGCGTGAGTGCGGAGTCCGTTGAGCCGAAACCCGGAATCGCACGCTTCAGTCTGGAAACCTGGCAGGCGGACAAGGGGCTGCCCGGAAATATTGTTTCCGCCATCGCGCAGACGCCTGATGGTTATATCTGGTTCGGCACGGACCAGGGGCTGGCCCGCTTCAATGGCACGCGCTTCAAGGTTTTCCTACCCCCCGACAGCCAGCCCGGGCCTGAACGGCAGATCCTGGCCCTGTGCGTGGACCGCGGGGGACGGCTGTGGTTTGCGAATGCCGCCGGGAAACTGGGCCTGGCCGGGCAGCGCGGCTTGGAGCCGCTCCCCGCAGGCCTGCCGGATTTTGCCTCGCCGGTGATTGCCCTGGCCGCGGATCCCGCCGGGGGACTTTGGATTCTTGAGGCCGCCGGAAGAGTCTCGCGTTTCGTGGATGGGGATTTCCGCAGAATGGAGGATTGCCCGGGCGCGACGGGCATGGTCGTGGACGGGGGCGGCGCGGTGTGGATTTCCACCGCGTCCTCGATGCTCCGCCATCGTGCGGGTCGTTGGGATGAGATGGCCCGGGGCATGCCGATCCCCGTGGTGGCCGGGGCGCGGCGGGCGGGCGGCGTGTGGCTGGTGGCGGGCTCACGGCTCCAGTCCGTGGATTCCAATGGCCGAATCGGCGATCTCGGGGCCGTCCCCTGGACTGAGGACGGGATCACCGTGCGGCAGGTGTTTGAGGATGCCTCGGGGGCGCTTTGGATCGGCACCAACCGCAAGGGGCTTTACCGCTTCGCCGATGGAGCGTTCCAGTCGGTGCCAAGCGCCCAAAACAATATCTTCTGCATCGCGCAGGATGTGGACGAAAATATGTGGATCGGCTTGCAGGGCGGAGGCGTCAACCGGCTCCACCGTCAGCTTTTCGTGACTCTGGAGCGGGGCTTGACCAATGAGATTGTCTATTCCGTCGCTCAGGACGCGGCCGGACGGATCTGGGCCTCCACGCTGTTCGGTGGGCTGGGCTTCATCGCGGACAACCACTCATGGCGGCCGCTCGCTGCCGAACAGGGATGGCCCGGTGTGGATGCCACCTGCCTGTCTCCGACGCCCGATGGCCGGATGTGGATCGGCACTTTGGACCGCGGGCTGTTTTATTGGAAAAACGACCGGATTCTTCCCTACGAACACGGAGGGAAACTGCCACCCAGCGCGATCATGGCCTTGTTCGCGGATCGCGGCGGGCGGCTTTGGGCGGGTTTTTCCACCGCCGGTCTGGCCTGTATCGAGTCTGATGGAGTGAAACTTTATGGAAAGGAGCAAGGGTTGCCGGAGGATGATGTCCGCGCGGTGGTGGAGGATGTCGGCGGGTCGCTCTGGATCGGCATGGGCGGCAGGGGAAGCCTGGCCTTTCTGCGCGACGGGCGTTTCGAGGCGCTCCCGCAGCACTTGTGCCCTGGATTCCCAATCCGCACCCTTTGTCCTTCCGGGGATGGCGCGCTCTGGATTGGAACGGTATCGGGCGGACTGTTCCGGTTGAAGGACGCCAAACTCTCCCGCATCACCGCACGCGAGGGCTTGCCGGGTGATACGGTTTCCCAGTTGCTGCTGGATGGCGACGGCAATCTCTGGGGCGGCACCGACCAAGGCTTGTTCCGGGCGGCGCTGCGCAATCTCAACGCCGTGGCCGACGGCCGTGCCCGGTTCACACCGTTGGAAATCTTCGACCGCAGCGATGGCTTGCAAGCCATGCAATTCATGGGCGGCTTCCAACCCGTGGCATGGAAGGCCCGCGACGGCACTTTCTGGATGGCCAGTGTGAAAGGACTGGTGTTTTTCCATCCCGCGCGCATCCCACCACTGCGGCAAGCACCCAAAATGGTGATCGAAGAACTCCGCTGCAATGGCCAGCCCGTGGCAATTTCCGACAACATCCGCCTGGCGGCCGGTGTCGAGGATCTCGAAATTCATTTTGCTTCCCCAGGATTCGGCGCGCCGGGACGCTTGAGATTCCGCCACAAACTGGAGGGGGTGGATACCGACTGGAGGGATGGAGGCGGCTCATCTGTAGCCAATTACAGGAATCTTCCGCCCGGCCGGCATCTTTTCCGCGTCGGAATCGCTGATACCACCTCAGACGGCCATGAGGGAATGGCGAGTCTTGCATTTGCCGTCGCACCGCGCTTTTGGCAAACCACATGGTTTCTCATATTGGCGGGCTCCGTGGCCACTGCTGGCGTGGCCTCCGCCGTGCGCTACGGCATGGTCCGCCGTCTGCGCCGCAAACTCCAAACCCTCGAACAACGCGAGGCCGTCGAGCGCGAGCGGATGCGCATCGCCCGCGACCTGCACGACGACGTCGGCAGCAATCTCAGCAGCATCGTCCTGCTCTCCCAAATCTCCGAGCCCCCATCGCCAGCCGATGTTTCCGACATCCGCCGCATCGCCTCCGAAACCATCGACTCCCTGCGGGACATCGTTTGGTTCATCAATCCCGCATTCGACAGTCTGTCCGACATGGTCGTGCGTATGGAGGCGGCCACCAACGATTTGCTTCACGGCATCCCGCATGAGTTCCAGAGCGAGAGGATCCCGCCGGATGTGAAACTCTCCCCTATTTTCCGTCGCAACGTCTTCCCGGCCTTCAAGGAAACCCTTCACAACGCCGCACACCACGCCCGGGCTTCCGAAGTGGAGGTGGCCATCCGGGTGGCAGGCGGAAATTTTGAGTTCTGCGTGAGCGACAACGGCATCGGCTTCGTGGAGGCGGGGGTAAAACTCGGTAATGGCTTGCGCAGCCTCCGCCGCCGTGCTGCGGATCTAGGCGGAGAGGTCACCATCGAAAGCCGCCCCGGCCATGGCACGCGGGTCACCTTTGCCGCGCCCCTCACGTAAATTCGGGATACGCGTAGAACCGGAAATACACCACAGTCACATCATGAGTCCTTCGGACCGGTCAAAAAAACCCACCCCTCAAAGTGAAACGATCCGTGTCTGGCTCGTCGATGACAACCTCGGCTTCCGCACCGCCGTCGCCCGTGTGATCAACGGTGTGCCCGGTATTGAATGCAGTGGCTCCTTTACCTCCTCGGAGGACACCATCGACGCCCTACACGCGGGTCAGGTGCCGGACGTGATCCTGCTCGACGTCAACCTCCCGGGCCAGAGCGGGCTGGAAGCGCTTCATACCTTGAAAGCCCTTGCCCCCGACGTCCAAGTCGTAATTCTCACCGTATTTGACGATGCGGAAAAAATCTACGAGTCCGTGCGCATGGGAGCCTCGGGCTACCTGCTCAAAACCTCCACACCCCAGCAGATCATCGAGGCCATCCACGAGGTGCGCGCCGGCGGCTCCCCGATGAATCCACGGGTCACACGCACCGTCATGGACCTGTTGGCTAAAATGACCGCCCCGCTCACCCAGAACAAGCTCACCGAACGCGAACGCGACGTGCTCCGCCTGATGTGCCAGGGCCTCTCCACCAAACAGATCGCGGATACCCTCAAGCTCAGCTATCACACCATCGACACCCACGTCCGCAACATCTACACCAAGCTCAAAGTTCACTCGCGCTCCGAGGCCGTCGCCCGCGCCCTCAACGAACGGATGTTTTGAACCCGCCGCCTCACGGAAATCATTTTAACGGAGAAAAAAGCGTCCGGAGTTCGCGCTTTAGCGTGAATTCTTCACTTCTGGCGCTCCGCCCTGCGGGATCAAGCTGAAGCTTGAACTCCGGACGGTCCTGTCCGTGGGGAAAAGACGGTCCGGAGTTCGCGCTTCAGCGTGATTCTTCGTTTCTTTCGCCCCGCCCTGCGGGATCAAGCTGAAGCTTGAACTCCGGACGGTCCTGTCCGTGGGAAAAGACGGTCCGGAGTTCGCGCTTTAGCGTGATTCTTCGTTTCTTTCGCCCCGCCCTGCGGGATCAAGCTGAAGCTTGAACTCCGGACGGTCGCATGGCGGGACGGATCCGCTCCAATTTCGATGTTCGACGTTGGAAGTTCAACGTTCAACGCCCCTCCATCCCGTGTTTACGTGAATGGACAATCTTTCGGGGAATGACAGCTTGAATCGTCTGAATCTAAAAAATCCACCAACACTGATGAAAAATAAATCCACGTTCCGCCCCTTCGCCGCCATTTGCTGCGGCTTCACCGCCACCGCCTTCGCCGTCACCATTCCGCCGGATGTCGCCCTCACCGGCGGCACGGACGCCAACAACTACACCGTCACCGCCGTCAACGCCGGGGTCAACGGCTGGGGCACCTTCACCGGCACCTTCGACGCCGCCAGCCAGTTCCTCATCTCGCCCAGCACCGCCAGCGGGCCGCTCACCTTCGACGGCGTGATCTCCGGGGTCAACGGCATCCAGGTCCAGCCCACGAGCAGCAATCCGGTCATCTTTAATGGTGCCAATTCGTTTGCCGGCGCGCTCAACCTCAATGGCGCATGGATGCGCATCGGCAACGACTCGGCACTTGGCACAACAGCTGGCGGCACCAACATGGTTACTTGGAACGGAGCAGCCTCCTATCTCGACCTCAACGGGCATACCGTCACGGGCGAAACCCTCGGCAATGAGTTCGTAAACAGCCAACTTCTGAATTCCTCGGCCACGACCGCAACATGGACCGGAGCCATTAACCTCTGGGCACAAACCCGCTTCAGTGCAACCGGAGCCGGAAACCTTGTCGTCTCTGGAAATCTCGCTCAAGGCGGGACCGTTCAGGTGGACGCCAGCGGCGGCGGACACGTGATACTCTCGGGCAACAACACCAACACCGGATGGATCGTTGTGGCCAATTCGCGTTTGCTCGCAGGCAGTGCCCA
>CANLKN010000020.1 GCA_947491475.1 Akkermansiaceae bacterium
AATGAGGTTGAGAATCTGCTTGAGGACGACCACATTGGCCCGGGTTGGTGTAGTTTTGTTCATAACACCCTACCGAGTGGCAGGGATTTCAACTCAACACCAGCCCGCTTTTTTCCCTAGCTAAGCCGTCCTGTGGGACGGCTGTGAAAGAAATTGATATTGCAGGTGATGTCTCGCTTGGTGAGTTCGATGTTCCATTCCTGTGCGCCACGAATGAACGAATCGCGGCAGGCGTGCATGCACTCCTTGTCGTGGGCGTAGCGCATGGTGTTGCTCTCGCGCGAGCATGCGCCGCCGAGCGTGTCGTGGCGGCCGCAGGTGTCGGCGGTGATGGTCAGCAGCGCGCGGCCCTCGGTGCTCATGAGCTTGGTGCCGGTGGTCAGGTAAAGAGCGGCCTGCTCCTGAATGGTGCGATCCGCGCTGTAGCGCTCGGTGGAGTCTGCGGCGCTGAAAAACAGCGTGTCGGCAGCCTGGTTGCCCTCAAGATCGAGGATGCGCAGCGTCTGGCCTTGTTTGATTTCGTGAACCCACCAGTCGCCTGCGGGAATGACTTCTCGGAACACGGCGTTCTTGGGATCGAGTGTGCTTTCCTTCATGTTAGAAACGCAGGGTGTGATAGGTTTGATTGTTCTCCCAGGCGCGGAGGTTTTCGGGGCGGATGGCGAAACAAGGATCCTCTGCCGTGGCGGGATCGCCCGCGAGGACTTCAAGCAACACGTGGCGCTGGCGGTATTGCGAATCTGGATCGAGCGGGTGTTGGCAGGTGTTGAGCACGACGAGCGTGTCCATTTCAAAGCGCAGTTCGATGATGTCGCCGGGCTTCGAGTTTCCGGGAACGAATGACAGGTGTCCCTCTTCGTCCGGTGCGGCCTTGCTGAAGAGGTTCAGGTTGGGAACAAGGTCTTTTTTGCCGAGGCCCCACTTGGCGAGTTCGATGAGAAAGCAATCTCGGCCGTTTCGGTGCCAGTCGTTGCGGGCCTGCTGGAAATTGTTAGAGCCGAATTTCTCAAGCACCTTTGCGGCGTCGCTGTGGCCGCAGACCGTGTCGTGCCAACCGACGGTATCGGCGGTGATGGAGGCGAGGAGACGTCCCATGTCTGAGTGCAGGCAGTAAGGCGTGCGCAGGAAGAAGATGTGCTGGCCCTTGAGCGTGTCCGGCATGTTATAGCGCTCGCTGCGTTCGGCCGCGTTGTAGAGCAGCATCGAGACATTCGCGCCGCCATCGAGATCGGTGAAGCGCAGACGTTTGTTTTTGGAAACCACGGCCGACCACATGCCGGCCCCACACAGGGTTCTTTGGAAAATCTTCTTCATCTTTAATCTACAATCTAAATCCACAATCTTCAATCCCTCGCCCGCTTGGCGTGCAGCGGCGGGATCAGGTGCGGGGTGAGTGTGAGCTGGGCGGTTTTGACCCCCTTGCAAGTGATGAGTTTGTTGGCGATCTCGCGCAGCGTTTTGGCCGGGCCCTGCATGAGGATCACTTCGAGCACGTGATCTTCCTCGAGCAGAACGTGCTGGGACGAGATAACCTCGGCGATGTGTTCGCGGAAAATCCGCGATAGGTCGCGCAGAAGTGCGCTTTTCGATTCGTCATAGACCAGCGTGAGCGTGCCGGCCATCACCTCGGTGCCGATTTTTTCCAAGTGCTGCGCGGCGTGTTGATGGATCATCTCGGAAACCGCCTGCGAGCGGTTGTCGAAACCGCGCTGCTGCACCAGGCGGTCGAGCGCCTGGTAGGTTTCATCAGGCATGGAAACGGTGATCCGTTTCACGCCGTCGCTGTGGTGTTCCTTGGGCATCGCCGGTGAGTCTGTAGCAGCGGCGGTGCCAGTATGAAGAAAAAAGTTTTTCTTCATACGTGCGTGGTGCGACGGATCACGCCAGCGAGGTATCGCTGGAGTTGCCAGATGGTATTCATGCCACCCATGTGGAAGCGGCCACCGGGAATCTTCAGGAAGCGGATCGAGTTGGTGACGGTGTGAATTCCGGCGGCATGCAGGCGCGTTTCCATGCTGCGGGCGATGCCATTCAAATCACGCAGCTTGGGGTAGAGAAAAGGGACCCAAAAGGGAGACACGAAAAGCGTTATGAAATTTTTTTGCTGAAAATGTTTTTGGATTTGTGAGGTGCTCACCCACGTGGTGGTTGGCGGTGGTGTTTTCTATGGATGGTTATCTAATTGTCTCTGCGATTATGGCGGGCAGGAAGCTGACGAGGTCGCCGATCGGCCGGATGGTTTTCCACGATCCACCGAGCCACCTCCGCAGGACCGAAGATGCGGCGGGCGTAATCCCACGGCATGGCAAGGACGGCCTGCATGATGATGTCTGGTTCGTCGTTCATTGCATGGACGAGTCCGGCGGGAGAAGCGATGAAGCCGTTGGCACGGGTGTCGTAAGGCTGCTTCCCCTTCAACCAATTTAGTAGCTTCTTTGGCGTGATGAGGCTCAATCCAGCCTCCTTCGCTGCACTGATGATGTGCTCGATGGCCTTTCCGGGCACCCCCGGCCTTTTTCCGTGACGGACTGTGAGCATCTGACGAATGGCTTTCTCGACGTTAGACTCTCGTATCCATGTTCACTTCCGGGCAAACCGGATTCCTCTGAACGGTATTATCCAGATGCGGACACACTACACACTTTCATGCACAGTCGGCTTGTTTGAGGCACGATGCCGAAAGCCAAAGTGCTCATTATGAGCATATTACGGCGGAAGTACGAGGACTGGGACTCGAACCCAGGACCAATTGGTTAAAAGCCAACTGCTCTACCAACTGAGCTATCCTCGCGTTGATGCTCCGGCAGGCGGGGCGGGACGATTAGGGGGTGGGGATGGGACTTGCAAGCGGATAATCGGCCGGGATTCACTTTCGTGAGAAAATCTTCTCAATTTGCCTGTCTTGAGAGCGGAAAGGCCTGATTTTAATGGATGCGGCACGTCCGAAGAGGGCGGTGCCGGAAAGCCCGCGCGCCATTGGCAGTCACTGGCCGCCGTGGTCGCAACCGTTGCGGATGATTTCGAGGAAACTTTGCGGTTCGAGAGCGGCACCGCCGATGAGCGCACCGTCGATGTCCGGGCAGGCCATGAGTTCGGCCGCGTTGTTGGGTTTTACAGAGCCACCATATTGGATGCGAATGCGTGATGCGGTGTCGGCACCGTAGAGATCAGCGATGACGGAGCGCACGAAGGCATGGGCGTCCTGCGCCTGTTGGGAGGTGGCGGTGACGCCGGTGCCGATGGCCCAGACCGGTTCGTAGGCGACCACGGTTTCGAGCATGTCTTTTTCGGGGACGTTCTTGAGGCCATCGGTGATCTGTGTGCGCAGCACGGATTCAAGTTTGCCGGCTTCGCGCTCGGCGAGGGTTTCTCCGATGCAGAAGATGGGTTTCAAATTCGCCTCGCGGGCTTTGATGATCTTGGCGTTGATGAAGGCGTCGGTTTCGCCATAGATTGCGCGGCGCTCGCTGTGGCCTAGGATCACGTAGTGAACGAAAAACTCGCGCAGCATGAGCACACTCACCTCGCCGGTGTAGGCGCCGGCGTCGAACTGCGAGCAGTTTTGCGCCGCGATCTGGATGGCGTGAGCGTTTTGCACGGCAGTGGCGGTGTGTAGCAGCTCTGCGAGTTTTGCCAGCGAAACAAAGGGCGGGGCGATGACGATTTCACAGGGGAAATCCTGGCCTTGGAGTTTTGAGAGGAAGCTCTTGAGGAAGTCTTCCGTTTCGGAAGCTCCCTTGTTCATTTTCCAGTTGGCGGCGAAGATCGGCTTGCGGTTCATGTGTGGTAGGATGTTGGGGATTTGGAGATTTGTTAGATATCATTGAGTGCGGCCACCCCGGGCAGGACCTTGCCTTCGAGGAATTCGAGGCTTGCACCGCCGCCGGTGGAGCAATGGGTGACTCTGGAGGCCACGCCAAATTTTTTGGCGGCGGTGGCGGTGTCTCCGCCGCCGACCACGGTGATGGCTCCGGCTTCGGTGGCGGCGGCAATCGCGGCGGCCATCGACTTGGTGCCCTCGGCGAAGGCGTCGAACTCAAACACGCCGGGAGGGCCGTTCCAGATGATGGTTTTGGAGGCGGCGATGACCTTGGCGAAGAGTTCTCGGGTTTGCGGGCCGGCATCGAGGCCCATGGTTCCGGCCGGGATGTGATCGGTGGCGGAGGAAACGGTGGCATCCGGCGCGAATTTGTCGGCGGTCACGAAATCGACGGGCAGATGCAGGTTCACGCCCTTGGCTTTGGCTTTTTCGGCGAGTTCAGGGATGATTTTCGCGCCTTCGGCATCGAACAGGCTATCGCCGATTTCCCAACCATTGAGGACTTTGCGGAAGGTGAAGGCCATGCCGCCGCCGATGATGATGTCGTTGGCCTTGTCGAGCAGGTTGGTGATGAGTGGGATTTTGTCGGCGATCTTGGCCCCGCCGAGGATGGCGAGCAGCGGGCGCTGCGGGTTGTCGAGCACGGTGGTGAAGGCGCTGATTTCCGCATCCATGAGGAAGCCGGCTGCCTTCTGCGGCAGGTCCACGCCTACCATCGAACTGTGCGCGCGGTGGGCGGTGCCGAAGGCGTCGTTCACGAACACATCGCCGAGCTTGGTGAGGCTGGCGCGGAATGCGGCGACTTTTTCGGGGTCCGCTTTGAGGGAGGTGCCGTCTTCCTGCTTGGCTTTGCCTTCTTCTTCGATGTGGAAGCGGAGGTTTTCCAGCAGCACGACATCGCCGGGCTGGATGGTGCCGGGAGCGCATGCGGCTTCCACTTCAGGGCCAACGCAGTCCGCGAGGAAGTTGACGGGTTTTCCGAGCAGTTTCGCGAGTTCGTCGGCCACGGGTTTGAGCGAGAATTTTTCGACTCGTGCGCCATCCGGACGGCCAAGGTGGGACATCAGGATGACAGACGCGCCATTTTCCAAGGCGAACTGGATGGTGGGCAGGGCGGCTACGATGCGCTGGTTGTTGGTGATGGCCCCGGTGGCCTTGTCCTGAGGGACGTTGAAATCGACGCGAATGAGGACGCGCTTGCCGGAAAGATCTAGGTCGCAAATGGAGAGTTTGGCCATGGGGCGGAGATACCGCCCTACAGCCTCCCTGGTGTCAAGCCATGCGTGGTCCGAATCCTGATCGATGAGGTAAAACATTTCATGGATGCGGGAGTGGATGAATCACGGAAAACGGAGACGGGCTTGAGAGCTCTGAATTTCGTGGATTTCCTTCTTGCGTGGTGTGGGGGATTTGATGAATGTGTTCATATGAACATAAATGTCCGAGAGAAAATGCAAGAGTCTGGCAGCGCGATGGGATTTGGCAGTTCACTCATCGATGGTCCGGCGGAAGCCGCTGAGTCCACGGCGCTGCGAATTTGTGATCTGCCACAGGGCGAACGGCCGCGTGAGAAGCTCGCACAGCACGGCCCGGCTGCGCTGGACAATGCCGAGCTCATGGCGCTTTTCATCGCCACGGGCATCAAGGGCCGCAGCGCGATCGAGATCGGCCGGGATTTGATCCGGAAATATGGCTCGATGGGCGCACTCGGCGGGCTGCCGGTCTCGGAATTGGCCAAGGAGCATGGACTCGGCATTGCCAAGGCCTCGAAACTTGCTGCCGCCTTTGAGCTAGGCACCCGCGTGGCGCGGGAGCAGTTGCGCTGTGTTCCGCTGGACACGCCGGAGCGGATTCATGAGCTCTTTGCGCCCCAAATGCGTCACCTGGCCCAGGAACAAGTGGTGGTGGCGGTGCTGGACTCGCGGCTGCGCCACATCGGCACCACGGTGGTCTCGATGGGCACGGTGAATGAGGCCAATGCCCACCCGCGAGAGATTTTGCGGCCGGTGATCACCCGCGGCGCGCACGGATTCGTGTTGATTCATAATCATCCCTCGGGAGATCCCAGCCCGAGCCGGGCGGACGAAATCGTCACCCGCCGGCTGATCGAAGCCGCCACCATGATGCAGGTGGTGTTTCTTGATCACGTGATTATCGGCAGGCCTTCTCCCGGCCGCGAGCCATATTTCTCATTCCGCGAGGCGGGGGTGATCGGCTAGTCTCCTTACGACTGCCGCCAGATCGGTTGGCTATCCAGAAGTTTCTCCAGCACCTCCTCATCCAGAAAATCCTGGCAATGAATCAGGTGTTCTAGCAACGGCACGCCTGTGAGATTTTCAATCACGCCCTTGTTGGTGATCATCGCGGTGTCGAGTTCGTCATCGAGCTGGTTGAGAAACACGCCGGCGCAGGTGAGCCCACGGGCGCGGATGGCATCGACGGTCAGCAGGATGTGGTTGAGCGCGCCGAGGCGGTTGGCCGCGACGATCACCACCGGCAGGCCGAGCTCCGCCGCGAGGTCCGAGATCCGGTAGTTTGCCGCGACCGGCACTTCCCAGCCGCCCGCGCCTTCGACGATGACCACTGGATGCGCGGCGGCGAGTTTCCGATAGCCAGCCACCAAGACCGCGGGATCGACGGTTTTGTTTTCGAGCAGGCCGGCGACGTAGGGCGCAACGGCGCTTTTCAGAAAAACCGGGTTCACCTCGTCGAGTGTGAGGCAGCCGGAGGCTTCTGCGAGGATTTGGGCATCGTCGCGGTCGCCGCAGGCCACGGGTTTGTAGCCCACGGCATTGATGCCTGCCTTGCGCAAACCATCGAGAATCAAACGGGTGACATGGGTTTTTCCAACTCCGGTATCCGTTCCCGTCACAAAGAAGTTCATGCCCCGTGGTGGCTTCCGGCAGGCTGCCGGTCAAGTCGCAGAAACAACAAATTTACCCTTTCGTGACTGGAGGACGGCGTCCATGGTGGGCCGAGCATGACAGCGGATTTCCTGGTGATCGGTGCCGGCATTGCCGGATTGTCCTTCGCGTTGCGGGCGGCACGGCACGGATCGGTGATCGTGGTGACCAAAGGCGACGCCTACGAATCCAACACGGCCTGGGCGCAGGGCGGAATCGCTTCCGTGCTCGATGAAAACCAGCGCGACGCTGGTGATTCGGTGGAAAGCCACGTGGCGGACACCCTGGACGCTGGAGCCGGTCTCTGCAAGGAGGCTGCCGTGCGCGCCATCATCGCGGAGGGCTCCGCAGCGATCCGGGATTTGACAGACTACGGCGTGGCCTTCGACCACGACGACGATCATTTCCTGTTAGGCAAGGAGGGCGGGCACACGCACCGCAGGATTCTGCATGCCAAGGACACCACTGGTCGCGAGATTGCCCGCGCATTGATCGAGACCGCACGCACGACGCCCAACCTCACCTTGTTGGAAGATCATTTCGTGGTGGACCTGATCACCTCTGCCAAACTTGGTGCGGTGGCGGAAGACCGGGTGCTCGGTGCTTATGTGCTCGAAACAAAAACCGGCGAGGTGAAGGTGTTCCGTTCGGACCGGGTGATTCTGGCTGCGGGCGGCTGCGGAAAAGTCTATCTTTACACCACCAATCCGGACTCCGCCACCGGCGATGGCGTGGCACTCGGTTGGAGGGCCGGCGCATCGATTGCCAACATGGAGTTCATTCAGTTTCATCCCACCTGCTTTTACAATCCTGGCGCCACTGGACCCGAAGCGCGTTCGTTCCTCGTCAGCGAGGCGGTGCGCGGCGAGGGCGGTATCCTGATCAATGCCAAGGGTGAGGATTTCACGAAAAAAATCGACCCCCGCGGCTCGCTTGCCCCGCGTGACATCGTGGCCCGCGCCATTGATCGCGAACTCAAGCGCAGCGGCGCACCCTGCGTCTATCTGGATGTCACCCACAAGCCGAAAGGCTTCATGAAGGAACGCTTTCCTTATATTTATGCCAACTTGCTGAAGTTCGGCCTCGATTGTGAAACCCAGCCGATCCCCGTGGTGCCTGCCGCTCACTATCAATGCGGCGGCATCCTCACCGATGTGAACGGCAAGACCACCATCCGCGGACTCTTTGCCATCGGCGAGGTCGGCTGCTCCGGACTGCATGGAGCCAACCGCCTGGCTTCCAATTCGCTGTTGGAAGGCAACATCATCGCCCGCCGCGCGCTCGATGAAATCACACACGCCTACCCGCCGGGCAAGGAAACTTTCAACCCGCCGCCGATTCCCGAGTGGGAACACGGCGACGTCGCCGAGCCCGACGAACTGGTCGTGATCTATCACAACTGGGACGAGATCCGCCGCCTGATGTGGGATTATGTCTCCATCGTGCGCACCGACAACCGCCTGCGCCGAGCCGCCGCGCGACTTGCCAATCTCAACAAGGAAGTGCGCGGGTTCTACTGGGGCCACCGCGTCAATTCCGACATCCTCGAACTGCGCAATCTGGTCTCCGCCGCCAGCCTCATAGTCGAATGCGCGCTGCGCCGCAAGGAGTCCCGCGGCTTGCACTACACGCTCGATCATCCGGATACGCTCGAAAGCTATCGCACGGACACGGTGATCCGCAGGTTTTAAACAAGCGGATGGCGTTCATGGCAGCGAGCGCGGCGCTCGGGAGTCAGGATTTGCGCTTGGGGGACTTTGAAACGCGGGGGTGAATGACATGCCCAGTATCCCGGTCAGACGACTGACTTGAATTTTGATTAGGGTGGTTCGCCAACGAGTCAGATGTTCAAAGAATGACTTAATTCCTCTGGCTCGCACGATTTCGAATGAGCCTTGATTGCGAAGGCAAACCAAGGCTTTTCGGATTTTACCTTTGGGCGGCGTGTGTGTTAGGGAATCCGCGCATGAAAACGCCCGATTGCCCAGAGGTTCCGCAGCACGATGAGGAACACGAGATCACCGAGGAGGAGGCCCGCAAGCTGGAACTCTTCGAGCTGGAAACCGATGACCGCACTCTGCTTTCGGGGCCCACCTCGCGATTGCGCAATCTGATGACGCTGTTCCGAGTGGGTAGGGATTTTCTAACAGCATTCCGCGCGCTGCACTTCGCAGGTCCCTGCGTCACGATTTTCGGTTCGGCGCGGGTGAAACCCGGCACGCGCTACTACGAGATGGCGCGTCAAATGGGCGCGGCCTGCGCCCGGCTTGGCTTCACGGTGATGACCGGCGGCGGCCCCGGCATCATGCAGGCCGGAAACCAAGGGGCCCATGAGATCGGCGGACGCTCGATTGGCATCAACATCGAGCTGCCATTCGAGCAGGAACTCAATCCCTACGTCCAGCGGTCGATCACCATGCGCTATTTCTTCACCCGCAAGGTGGTGCTGGTGAAGTATTCCTATGCTTTCGTCGTCATGCCGGGGGGCGCGGGCACCATGGACGAGATGTTTGAAACGATGACGCTCATCCAGACCGGGAAACTGAAGGTTTTCCCGATCATCCTGATGGGTAAGGACTATTGGCAGCCGCTCATGGACTTCGTCCACCGCATGGCGGACGAGGGCATGATCAGCCCGGACGATCCCGATTTGATCTTTTTCACCGACGATGTGGAGGATGCGGCCGCCCACCTGCAGCGCCATGCGGTGCGCCAGTTCGGCCTGCGCAAGAGGCGCTCGCCGCACCCGATCAAGGCGCTCGGCGAAAAACCGCTTGCCCGTTAGAAAAAGCACTCAGCGTTTCGGGATGAAAAATCCGCGCTGTTTTTCCGAGATCGGCATGCCGATTTTTTCCATCACCGCGAGCATGTCCTCCCAAAGCTGGCGCCTGGATGTGTGGTCGGCATTGCTCCGCAACAGATAACTCGGATGATAGGTGACACGCAGCGGAATGCCGCCGAACTCATGCCACGATCCGCGCAGACTGCCGAAGGTGGCAGCATTTCCCAATAGCCCTTCGGCGGCGGTGGCACCCAGCGCGATGATGCACTCCGGACGGACGATCTCCACCTCGGCGCGGATGAAAGGCAGGCATGAGGCGATTTCCGCAGGATTCGGTGTGCGGTTGTTGGTTGTCTGGCGAGGCGTGGCCGGGCGGAACTTGACGATGTTGGAGATATAAACCTCGTCGCGCGCGAGCCCCATCGCCTTGAGGATGTCGGTGAGTTTCTGTCCCGCAGGCCCGACGAAGGGTTCGCGTTTCCGCTCTTCCTCATAGCCCGGTGCCTCTCCCACCAGCATGATCCGAGCGTCGGGATTTCCGGTCGCGAAAACCATGGTCTCGCGCAGCGTGCCCAGCGCGCGCGCGGGCTGCCAGGTTTCCGCCTGTTGGCGCAGCGAGGCGAGGAGCTCGGCCTTGCTGCTGCCTGTGGCTGTCACCGAGGTCGGAGTTTCGACGGGCCTTGGTGCGGCTACAGTAGGGGCGGGCTGGCTTGCTGCGGCCGGAGCGGTGGCGGTCGTGCGTGTCCGTTTGGCCAGACTGCGAAGTCCCTCGCGTGCGCCCTCATCGAGCATGATGTGGGAGACTCCCCGCGCCTGTTCGGCTTGCAGGAAATCAATCACGGCATCGACTGGGCGGGTCACGGCGCTGACGCTACGGGGTCGGAGGCCGCAGTGCAATCTCGGGATTTTCGCGCTGGATGCGGCCTTCACAAAACGTTAGCAAGCGTCCATGAAATCCTGCTTCGGGCTGCTGGTGGTTCTCCTCGTTTTCACGCTGGTGATTGGCGGCGGCGGCTTGATCTGGTATCTGAGCTACAGCGCGGAATTTTCACGCAACGATGCGCCGCCGGCCGCCATCGTGGTTCCGCCAGCGGGAAGCCGTTAGACGAGGCGGGAAAACACGCCGCGCAGTGTGGCGCGCCATTTTTCGAGGAAGGCGAGGTTTCGGGCGGTGATGGATGCCGCTGCTTGATCCGGTGTCGGGGCATTCTCGTAGTCGGGAAACCACGCGCATTGCCGGCTGATCGCATCCTCCACCATCATGATGGCGCGCTCCACGTCTTCCCTGCAGCTCTGGGTTTCGCGCTCGAGCAGGGCGCGGGCAAGAACGGAGATCGTTTGATCCCGCTTGCGGACGAGGGCTTCGGCGCGCTGGCTGGTTTGCCCGACATGGGTGAACAAGTCCATGATCGCCGCATCCACCGTGCCGCGTGCTTCCGCCGTGAGGCCGCGCAGTTCGAGCCAGTGGCGCAAGCGGCGCGACGGACTGGAAACGATCCCATACGCCTCGCGCAGTTTGGCGAAGGATTCTTCCGCGCCACCGGCATCCGGGTGCGCGAGTTTGCCTGCCTCGCGGAAGGCATCGCGCACGGCTTCTTCGGAAAGCACCAACCGCGGCTCGATTCCCAGAGTTTCAAAAGCATTCATCATTGTGCTCTCACTCGACCCTGGCCGGGATATGGGCGGGACGTTCTTTTGGAATAGTGGCCTCCATGCCGGCGCGCCTGAGTGCGTTGGTCAGCCATTCGTAGCATTCTGCGGACATCGGCAGATCCAATGCCGCAGCCAGGGTTTGCTTTGCGACATCGGGCTCGCCCGCGGCTATGAGCGCCTCGGCGGCAACGATGCGGATGAGCGGCTGCGGGTCTTCAAGGCATTGGGTCAGCGAGGCAATGGCGGGGGCGGCTTTTTTGCCAAGCACCAGGCAGCCATGCGCCGCCCAGAAGCGGATCACCGGTTGTTCCGAGCTCAGGGCTTCGATAAGGCGCGGCAGGTTGGCGGGATCTCCGGAGGAGGCAGTGAAGGCGAGATCAAGCGCCGCCTGGTGGTCGAAATGACTACTACGCACGTAGTCACGGATGTTTCCGTCACCGCGCAATTCCGCCCACATGGGTTCGGGCACCACGCTGGTATCGTGCGTTTTGGCCATGATTTCGCGGAGTTTCCCGCGCATGGCGGCGAGGCGCCCAGCATGTGCCGGATCGGCTGCGAGATTGTTCATTTCCCATGGATCGGCAGCGGTTTCGTAGAGTGTCTCGATCGGCTGCGGGGCTTTCCAGATGGCTTGGTGGGCCTCCGCTACGCGACCGTCGCGCGCGGCATCGCGCCAGGCACTCCATGACGGCTGGCCGAGCGGATACACGCTGTAGGGTGCGCCGGGGAGTTGTGGAGTGAAGCAACGGATGTAGCGCCAGCGGCCGTCGGTAATACCACGGCGCATGCCTTCAAGTTCATCGAAGCGGTCGGCATAGAGCAACACCATGTCATCCGTCGAGGGGGAGCGGCGGTGCTCGCCGAGAAACGCGCGGCCCTGCATGGCTGCGGGTGTGGGCAGGCCGCACAAGGAGAGCAGGGTGGGGGCGAGATCGACGAAGGAAACCGGTTCATCCACCTTGCTGCCGGGCTTGAAAGGCACGAGATGCCGCCATTTTTCCGGAAGATGAATGATCAGCGGAACCCGCGTGCCGGTGTCTTGCAAATAGCGCTTGCCTCGCGCCATCGCACCGCCGTGATCGGAGTAATAAAAGACGATGGTATCCTCTGCCAGACCGGCGGCGGCGAGTTCGTCTAACAACTCGCCCGCCTGGCGGTCCATGGCGCTGATGCAATCGTGATAGATCGCGATGTCATTGCGGACCTCGGGCAGGTCCGGCTGGTGCGGGGGCACGGTGAGTTTGGCGGGATCGAGGCGCGGGTTTTGCGGGATGGTTCCGTCCTTGCGGTTGGCGGCCACTTTATTAGGGAACAACTGGCTCTCGTGGGTGATGAGCAGGTTGAAGATGGCGAAGAAAGGCTTGCCGTCCGGGCGCTTGCGGTAGTGGGCCTTGCCGCTACATTCATCCCAGATCAAGTGGTCCTTGCCGCGGAAGTTGTAGTCGGTCTTGCTGTTGTTGGTGCAATAATAGCCGAGCCGCCGCAGATGGGTGGCGTGGGCCACGAAGTCCGCCGGGATCGGGTGGCGGCTGCGCATGTGCTGGGTGCCCTGCGTCACGGCATAAGCGCCGTTGAGAATGGTCGAGCGCGCGACCGCACAAACCGGACCGTTGGCATACGCACTGGTGAACATCAGCCCCTGCCGCGCGAGCGCGTCGAGCCGCGGGGTGGCGGCTTCGGCATTGCCATAACAACCGAGCCAATGCGCGGCGTTGTCCTCGCTGGTGATCCACAGGATGTTCGGCCGCTCCGCTGCGGCAGCCATGGTAATGGATACTGCGGCGAGCAGCAGGCGGGGCAGTTTCTGGATCATGGCGCTCAGTCCTTTTTTACGGGAAGGATCCAGATGTTGCGGAATTGAAGGGCGTTGTTGTGGTCTTGCAGGCGCAACGGGCCATCGCCCTGCGGTTCGGCGGAGCGTCCCGGAAACGAGTGCGAGGTGACATGCGGGATTTCCGCATCATTGTGGATGAGCACGCCGTTGTGGCGCACGGTGATGCGCGGCGGTGAGATTTTTTTTCCGTCCTTCCACACGGATGCGGTGTAATCGATGTCATAGGTCTGCCACTCCATCGGCGGGCGGGCGGCGTTCACTTGTGGCGGGCTGGTCTTATACAATGACCCGCACTCGTTCCAATATCCATGCAGACCGTAGGAATTGAGGATCTGCACCTCGTAGTCCTTTTGCAGGAAAAACCCGCTGTTGCCGCGGCCTTGGCCGGCTATTCCCGGTTCGACAGGATAGCGGAATTCAAGGTGCACCCGGCAGTCACCGAACGACTGCTTGGTTTGAATGTCACCACCAATTCCGCTTTTTCTATCTTCGTCGGTTTTCGCGCTACGCACTTCCATCGCTCCGTTTTCCAGCAGATGCCACGAGACCTCGCGGCCGCTGCCATGCTGCCAGTGATCGAAGTTTTTACCATCGAACAGGACGATCGCGCCAGACGGTGGCTTGATGCCGAGCGTCGGTGACGAGCGCGTCACTTTTTTGAGTTCGAAACGGATATCGCCACCGTGAGCGCTGGCATTTCCTGTGAGTCCGTCATTGCCGACGGCGCCCTGCCAACCATTGCCGCTGAAACGGATTTCGCCGCCCTCAAGCTTGCCGGGCCCTTCGAAATAAGGATCCGCCCGGCTGTCGTGCTGTTGATAGAAACGAAGCTGATACTCGCCTTCGCGCACGTTGATGACTTGCGCGGCGAGAGGCTTGTTGATTTCGAAGTAATGGCCTTTCGGTGCATCGACCCATTCGCCTTCGTAATCGCCCATCAATGTTTGATCGGCTTCGGCGACTTCGGTCCATGCTGGGGAGATTCCTTCGGCGGCGTTGACGTTGGCTGCATTCAGCAGCATTGCAGTGAGAAGAATAGCGGGCGTTTTCATGGTCATGAGGGCGCTATTTCTAAAAGACTCCGGCCAAATGGCAAGCAACCATCGTCAGCAACCATCGTCAATCGCGGTGGTAGGGCGAACCACTCTGCAGCGATGCTGCGCGGTAAAGTTGTTCCAACAATACGAGCAGCGCGAGTTCGTGCTGAAGGGTCAATGGAGAAAGCGCGAGCAGGTGGTCGGCGGAGGCGCGCAGCGCGTCGTTGTGTCCGTCCGCCGCACCGATCAGAAAAGCCACGGCCTTGATGTCACCGCGGTCGGCAAGGGAAGTCAGTTTGGCCGAGAATGCGCGTGTGCCGAGTGATTCTCCGCGCTCGTCCATGGCGATGCGGAAGCAGCCTTCAGAACGCTCCAGCAGGCGTATTGACACTTCCTCGCTGGTGCCGGCCTTTACGGTGACGAGTTCATAGGTGCCGAAGCGCGCCAATCGTTTCAGATACTCGTCCACGCCCGCCTTGGCATAGGCGAGCGCAGGTTTTCCGGCGACGATCAGGCGGATTCGCATGGGCTGCATACGAGCTTGCCCAGTCTCCAGCGACGCGCCAGCTTGAATTCGGCATGAGCAATCTCCACCTAATTCTGATTCCCGTAATTTTATGCGGCGCGTGTTCGTCCGGGCTTGGCCCGGTGGTGCCGAAAAACAAAGTTGAACGCCAAATGATCGGATTGCTGCAAAAATTCGACCTCTGGGACGACAACGGCGATGGCGAACTCGATCACAGCGAACTGGCGATGGGCCTCGAAGGCACGGATTACAACCCGGACCGGACCATTGATTTTTATGATACCGATGGCAACCGGCGGATTTGTCTGCGCGAGGCGCAGGCCGGCTACAGCCGAGCGGAGGAAGCCGAGAAGCGCATTCAAGCACGCAAGGCGGCGGAGGGCGGCGCACGATGAGTGCGGTTTACGAGACCGGCAAAGTGCTCGCCGAGTATCTGCTTTTCCACTACGGCACCGACGAGGAAATCCTACCGCCGGATCGACCGTGGCCGGCAGGGATGCGCGAGGCTCTCGGGTTTCCGCGCCGCACCGTGGAATGCTTCTCGAGTGACCGGGTGGCGCGCGGGCTGGATCTCGGCTGTGCCGTCGGTGGCTCGACTTTTGAAATGGCTCGTTGCTGCGATGAAGCGATGGGCATCGATTTTTCCCATGCGTTCATCCGCGCGGCCGAGGCGCTGCGCCGTGGCGAACCGGTGGAATACGAGCGCTTGGACGAGGCATCCTTGAGCACTCCGCTCGTCGCGCGTGCGCCGGAATATCGCGCCGCGGATCGAATCCGCTTCTTGCAGGGCGATGCCATGCACCTTCCGGATGCCCTCGGTGAGTTTGATCGCGTGCACGCAGCCAATCTGTTGTGCCGCCTTCCAAAACCACGGCTTTTGTTAGAAAGGCTGCCGTCTCTGGTCAAAACGGGCGGCGAACTGGTGCTGGCCACACCCTGCACCTGGCTGGAGGAGTTCACCCCGCGTGAAAACTGGCCGCCGGCCGGCACGCTCGACTGGCTCAAGGCGGTGTTGATTCCGGATTTCGAACTACTACGGAAATCGGAGGAACCGTTTCTCATCCGCGAGACCGCGCGCAAGTTCCAGTGGACGCTCTCGCTGGTCAGTGTCTGGCGGCGCGCGTGAGAAAGTGGGTCAGCGCAACAGCCACGGGCGCTTCGCCGGAGTGATGTGCGGTGGTTTCAGATAGAACGGCTGGGGAATTGCCGCCGACCACTTGCGGCGCGTTTCCTCATGCGTGGCCGACCATGCACGCCACAGGCGGGTGGCATCGGGGATGTCAGTTGTAACTTTTCTAACAAATTCCTCGGGAATGGGAAATCGTGCCGGATCTTCCAGGGAGAATACCTGCAAACCATTTGCCAGAGCTTCTGATATCTTTTGTTCAAACTCAGCCGCATCGCACAGCGCCGGGTCATCCAACAAGCGGAGATTTTCGATTTCCGCTGTCCAGAAACTGCCGCGCCGGGCGTCGCCAATGGCCAGACAGCACGCGCCGTTTTCAGCCGCTGACACGGCAAGCAGTGATGGCACCGCCACTGCCGGACAACCCAGCGCGATGGCCACACCCTGCGCCGCGGCGATGCCGACACGCGTGCCGCTGTAACTACCCGGGCCGCTTCCTACAACCACCAGACCGATTTCCAGGCGTGATTTGAGATCTAACAACTCACGCAGCGGCTCAAACAGAAGCGCGTTGTGATTGCGGTCGCTGCGGAAACTGCGCTCGTCGATATCACCATCCGGTCCCACCAGCGCGATCGACGCATGGGCGGTGCAGGTTTCAATGACAAGCGAGCAGGCGGCCATGCTTCAGCCGTTGTGGATCAACGCATTCCATCTGGCGATTTCCGCGCGGACGTTGGCTATGGATGGCGAACCCGGGTTGCTGCGGGATTCAAGTGCGCGCTCCAGTGAGAACACGTCGTTCGCATCCGGCCCGTAGGAGGGATCGATGGCGGCGAGGTCGAGTTGGTCCAGCGGCGTCGCAGTGGCGATGGATTCCGCGACGGCCTTACCGACGAGTTCGTGGGCGTGGCGGAAAGGGACGCCCTTTTTCACAAGATAATCGGCGAGATCCGTGGCGAGCAGCATCGGGTCGGCAGCGGCGGCGCGGCACTTGTCTTCGCGCAGTTCCACTGCGGCGATCATTTCCGTGTTTACTGCGAGGATCAGTCGCAACGTATCTACCGAGTCGAAGAGCGGTGGTTTGTCTTCCTGAAGGTCGCGGTTGTAGGTGAGCGGCAGGCCTTTGAGCGCGACTAACAGGTTGACCAGATTTCCAACGAGCCGGCCGGTCTTGCCGCGCGTGAGTTCGCAGACGTCCGGGTTTTTTTTCTGCGGCATGAGAGATGAGCCGGTGGTGTGTGCGTCTGATAGAGAGGCGAAACCGAACTCCGCCGTGCACCAGAGGATGAGATCTTCGCTGAGTCGGGAGAGGTGCGCGCCGCAGAGCGAGATGACAAACAACAACTCCGCGATGTAGTCGCGGTCGGCGATGGCATCCATCGAGTTGTGAGTGACGCCGTCGAAGCCGAGTTCAGTGGCAATGGCGCGCCGGTCGAGATTGATGGTGGAGCCCGCGAGTGCGCCGGAGCCGAGAGGGGAGATGTTGAGGCGTTTGCGGCAATCGGCGAGACGGGATTTGTCGCGCTCGAGCATCTCCACATAGGCGAGGAAATGGTGGCCGGCGATGACCGGTTGGCCGCGTTGGAGGTGCGTGTAGCCGGGGATCACGGTGTCGGCGTATTTTTCCGCGCGGTCGAGCAAGGCGAGTTGCAGGCTGGTGATTTCCAAGAGCAGGCCGTCGATCTCGGTCCGGCAGTAGAGGCGCGTGTCGGTGGCCACCTGGTCGTTGCGCGAGCGGGCGGTGTGGAGTTTCGCCCCGGCAGGGCCGATACGGCGGGTGAGTTCCGCCTCGATGTTCATGTGAATGTCCTCCAGCGAGGTCTTGAACTCGAAGTTGCCGCTGATGATGTCCGCTTTGATTTCCAGCAGGCCTCCTTCGATTTTTGAAAATTCCTCATCACTGAGAAGCCCGGCGCATTTCTGAGCCCGGGCGTGGGCGATCGAGCCCGCGATGTCGTGCGCAAACAAGCGCCAGTCATAGGAGATGGATTCGCCGAACAGTTGCACGAGCGACGAAGTGTCTAGGGAGAAACGGCCTTTCCACATGGTGTCTGAAATCTGGGGCGGGGATTTGAACCTGCGGCAGCCCGCATGCAAACGACAAAACAACTCAAATAAAGTGTCAGATAAATAATTATATTTTGCGCTTGCATTGGGTGGCGGGCGGCGCAGGGTGGTGGCGAAATGAGACGCGCTCGCTGGCTGGCTCCGTGGAAGGACTCGTTGGATCGACCGGTGATCTACCACTGCGTGACGCGAGTGGTGGAGCGGCGCTTGGCTTTCGGACCAGTGGAGAAGGAGCAATTCCGCGCCTACCTGCGGATGTATGAGAATTTCTCCGGCTGCCGGGTGCTCGCCTACTGCCTGATGTGCAACCACGTGCACCTGCTGCTGGAGGTGCCGCCGATGAAAACCGGCGGCCTCAGCGATGCGGAGTTGCTACAGCGCCTGCGGGCGATTTATCCGGAAGTCGCAGTGACCGCAGTGGCTGCGGAACTCTCCAATGCACGGACAAAAGTGGCGGCCGGGCTGGGTGGCGAGGCGCTGGTGACGCGCATCCACGAGCGCTACACCTACCGGATGCAGGACCTTGGGGAGTTTATGAAAGTTCTGCTTCTGCGCTTCTCACGCTGGTTCAATATCAAGCATGAGCGGACTGGTGCCCTGTGGGAATCTCGTTTCAAGAGCGTGCTGGTGGAGGAGGGAGAGGCGGCGAAAACCATCGCGGCCTACATCGATCTCAACCCGGTGCGGGCGGGGATCGTCGAGGATCCGGCGGCCTACCGCTGGAGCAGCTATGGTGAGGCGATGGGAGGAGGCTCCAAGGGCAATGGTAAAAAAGCACGTGCAGGCCTGGTGCGTGCCCTGGCCGCACACCGTGGCTTGGAGGCCGATGCGAAACATTGGGCAGGCGGGGTTTCAAGGGAATACCGGATGCTCTTGCTGGAAGGAGCGGGAGAAAAACTCAAGGAAGTGGTGAACGAAAGCGGAGAGCTCGACGTGCAAGTGATCCGCAAAGGGATGAAACAAGCGGAGGTGAATGCGGAGATTGCGACATTGGAACAGGGTCGTGATGTGGCCTTATCGAAGATGCTGCGTCATCGTATCCGCTATTTCACGGACGGGGCGGTGATCGGTAGCCGGACCTTTGTCGATGAGTTGTTTCACAGCGCGAGGGGACGCTTCGGACCGCAGCGCAAGAACGGAGCGAGGAAACTGCGAGGCAACGGTAGCGCGGCAGCTGGACTGCTGTGGAGCGCCCGTGACTTGCGTCTCAGGATTATTGATGAGGAAGTGTTGATTACGCGGGAGAAGAACGACTGATCAAACACTGATGAAGGATTGTTTCGCTTGTTCCGCTGGTTCCGGCGGTTAGTTTTACGGCATGTTCTTTCACGGCTTCACGGCGGAAACGTGGCTTGGCGTGATCGCGGTGTTGTTGTTTTACATCGTGGGTATCCTTCATGTTCTGCACGCGCTGATGCATGTGCGCACCTCGCAGGGAACCATAGCGTGGGTGATCTCGCTCGTCACCGTGCCGTTTCTGGCGATTCCGCTCTACTGGTTGTTAGGACGCACGCGCTTTGCGGGATATGTCGGTGGCCGACGCAAGAAGGACCACCGCCTTGGCAGGATCGCAAGTTCGATGCTTGAGAGTTTGCGCGCACTCGAGGTTGATATTCCGGAGGACGATGCCTTCGAGCGAGCTGCGCGTCTGTTAGGCGGGCTGCCTTTCACCCGGGGAAACCGTCTGACCCCGCTGATTGATGGAGAGGAGACTTTTGAGCGGATATTCAAAGTCATCGGTGAGGCTCGCAGTTATCTGTGCGTGAATTTTTTCATCGTGAAAAACGACACTCTCGGGGTGCGCTTCCAACAGGCGCTCATCGAGCGGGCCCGCGCGGGAGTGAGAGTCTATTTCCTGTTTGATGAAATCGGATCGCACAAGCTGCCGCGGCGTTTTCTGCGCGAACTTCGTGATGCCGGCGTGGAGTGCCATTCCTTCGGCATCAACCGCTATTGGTGGTCGCGCCTCCAGCTCAATTTCCGCAACCACCGCAAAATTGTGGTGAGCGATGGCGAGGTCGCATTGATCGGCGGCTTGAACGTGGGCGACGAGTATCTCGGGCGCGACCAACGGTTTGGCGCATGGCGGGACACGCACTTGGAAATGCGGGGTCCGGTGGTGCAGGCGGTGCAGTTGGTGTTTCTCGAGGATTGGTTCTGGGCGGCAAACCAAGTGCCGGATCTGCACTGGGAAACCAAGCCGGAGGAGTTCGACCAAGTGGCGGCGATCATTCCCACCGGGCCGTCCGATCCCGCGGATTCCTGGCAGTTGATCGTGGCAGAAGCGGCGAACTCGGCCCGTCAGAAGCTATGGATCGCCTCGCCATATTTTGTGCCAGACGAGGGAGTGCTCACCGCGCTTCAGGCTGCTGCCATCCGAGGTGTGGACGTGCGCATCCTGATTCCCGAACGACCTGACCACCTGATGGTTTGGTTGTCAGCGTTTTCGTATTACGAGCAATCACTGCCTTTTGGGGTGAGGATATTCCGCTATCACCGCGGGTTCCTGCATCAGAAAGTGATGCTGATCGACCAACGTCTGGCTGCGATCGGCACAGCAAATCTCGACAACCGCTCGTTCCGCCTGAATTTTGAAATCACCGCATTTTCTACCGACAAGCGTTTTGTGCATCAAATCACGGAAATGTTGCAAGCGGACTTTGAGCAGGCGCGGGAGGCAAACGTGGGGGATTTCACGGACAGGACATTTCTATTCCGTGCAGCGTGCCGGGCGGCGCGTTTATTCGCGCCGATTCAGTGAGTGAAAACAATATCAACGCATCGCGATGCGTCCCAAATCTGGACGCTGGCGCACGATGTTGGCGAGCATCTGGCGGCAATGTGGGTGTTTGGTGCGCTGGCTGAGGATTTCCGCACTGCGGTTGAACGACCCCCACTGGACGATGGTCAGTTCCACAGTGCGGCGGCCCCAGAGGCTCATCACCTCTTTGCTAGGCTTATAAAGATCGACGGTGCCGGTGCCGGTTAGCGCCGAGCCGTAGTCGTCCACCACGTAAAGGTAGGGCAGGCCCTTGATGCGGAAGGTGGTGCCCACCGGATAAAACGACCAATCGGCAGCGGCGCTGCGGACGCGATTGGTATAGCGCAGCGGGGTGCCAGTAGCGTTTTTGCTGCCATAAATCAAGTGGTCGTCCTCGCTGCAGGTGTAGGCCGTGGTGCGGACGACGCGGGTCCGTTCGCTAAAGGTGTAAACTGGCATCGAGTGTTTATCGCGCGGCTTGTTTGCTGCGGCTGACATCGTTTTAGGCGAAGGGGCGGGCACGGTGAAATTGCGACCGCCGCCACTCAAGCCATGAATTTTGTCCTTGGGGACGATGGTGAGGCCGTTAGTGCCACAGCTGGTGAAAAGCACGGCAGCGATGGTGAGAGATGCAAGGGAAACGAGGCGGAAAAACATGCGTCAGGGGATCAAGGGATGGTGTGGGGATAGCGTCTGAGGAAACGACGTCTGCCTAAATGACAAGGTGCAGATAGGGTATTCTACCACCTCCGGCAAACGGAAAAATCCATTGTTAGAGTGTTTTTGCTGCGATTGTAAATACAAACGCCTCCCCAATCCATTGGAATCCGGTGGTCGCTGACAGCGAAAATGGTGCACGAGGACGGGATCGAACCGCCGACCGACCGGGTGTAAACCGGTTGCTCTACCGCTGAGCTACTCGTGCGCGCAGACCGGGAAACTGGCTGATGCGAGGCGCGGGATCAAGCCCGGATCTTCAAACCTCGTGTTGCGGCTTGCGGGTCGGATGGGGAGGTGGTTTCCTGTGGCACGAATGCACTTGCGGCTGACAGATCAGGAACTCGCGACCTTGGTGGAAATGGTCAGCCTTGCGGCCAATGTGGCTTCGTGGAACCAGAAGGAATCCGCCAGTGATCGAATTTCCGCTTATGAGGATCTTGAGAGCAAGATTCTGGAAAAAGCCGGCCATTCGGGGCTTGGCGACTGGATCGAGTTTGACGAGGAAAGCCAGCGCTTCCGGGTGAAGCAGGAGATGGAGGAGCGCTTGTTTTACCACGAGTGCTACGATGAATTCCGCAATGAAAGTTTTTGGGACGAGCTGGCCGTGCGCCTTGCAGACCGGGATTTGGCCCGCGCCATCGGATTTGCGGCATGGGAGAAGCTCAGTGAGGAAGATCGCCGTGCCCGCACCACGGCATGGGAAAAGCGCTACTGGGAGGAATTCACCAAACACGGCGTCGAGCGTGTGGTGGTGATCACCCCGCCGGGTGAGGGTTGATTCGCTTTTGGGCCCATCAAATTACTCCGGACCTGCGGGAACAATCAGCGTGGGAACGGTGGCTTTGCGCACCATGCCCTCGGCCACGCTGCCCAAGAGCAAGGAGGCGATCGCGCCGTGACCGTGGGAACCGAGCACGACAAAATCGGCACCGACCTCCTTCACATAATCGAGCAGCGAGTGCAGCGGGCTGCCCTCGGCGATTTGGCAGGCAGCGTCGGTGACGCGGGGTTTGACCGACTCAAGCAGGGCATCAAGTTTGCCGGAGGCGCGGCGTTTTGCCTCTTCCTGATAGGCGTGCAGCGCCGGAAACTCGTCGGGAGTGAAGCCGTAGGCGGTGTAGCTGGGCTCCGGCTCCACGACGTGAAACAAACGCAAACGGGCCGAAAAAGCCGTGGCAAGTTGACTGGCCATAGCGAGCACACCGGTGGTGGCGTTTGAGAAATCGACTGCAACAACAATGGTTTTCATAGCGCATTTAACCAAGCATTTCCGCCTGCCAAATGCAACAGATTTTGCATCAATCTTCTATCATGAGCGGCCGCAGATGCCCAAAAACGCCCTGCCGCCTGAGCGGGAGGGCGTTTGAAAACATCAGCAACCCGGCCGGAGTGGCGGCTTACTTTGATGAATAATGCACTTCAGGAGCCGGCGCGGCCGGGAGTTCCTGGAATTGCGGAAGCGGACGCAGGCCGGGGGGCTTGCTATCGCTGGTGCAGCAGCACGAGGCGGCAAGCAGCGTGAACGAGGATACGATGAGTGCGGAAACGATGCGGATCATGGTGTGATAAAGTTGTGGATTGGAGAAGGGTTCCCGTGCGTGCCGAATGCCAGAAATGTTCTCCGGTGCGGCAGGAAACACGGGTGGATGAAACTTATTTCGATGGCGCGACGTAGCTCGGTTGGCTTGGAGCGGGTGCGCTGCTAGGGCAGCAGGAAGCGGCGAGAAATGTGGCGGCAGCGGCAATCAAGGCGATTTTCATCGGGTGGATAAGGTTTGATGGATGCAACCGGCATGACTCACAAGCCAGTCGTCGCGCAGAGACTAGCGGGAGCTCCTGCCCCTGCAAGGCAAAAGACAGGCAAATGATGAGCCGATTTCCTTGCGTTAGAAAACCATCTGGCGGCGTAGTTCAATTCCCGCGGGCGGTTTCAAAGCGCTTCCACAGCCGGGCGGCTCCCTGGTTGGTGGCGCTGCGCACCGATGCCCATGAAGTCCCGGCGGTCGCCTCGCGTTTCACTCCAATGCGGTGGTCGATCAGCGCGCTGATGCGCTCACCGGTCACGGAGTCGAGGATTTCACCTTCAAAAGAGACATTGGAAACGAAGGCCGCCACTTCGGCGGAGCCGAGTTGACCACTCAATCTGGCCTGAGGATTGGAATGCACGGTGGTGATTGCGGGGCCGGCCTTGACGCCTTCGATCACGTCGGTGAACGCGGTGCGCACACGCAAGGTAGTGGCTCCGGGCGTATTCACCACTCTGATGTTGCCGGATACCTGCGAGCGCAGGGAAGCCGACAGGTAGGCGGCGAGCTGCTCCTTGACTTCGGTGCTGATGCCGGTGGTGGCCACCACGGTGGTGACGGGGTCAAACATCACGCTGTCATATTTTTGCAGGTTCACACCGGGTTTCAAAAACGAGGCCACGGTGTCGGCGGTGCCATAGCCAAGATCGAGCTGCGAGTAGTTGTCGAGGAATCCCGAGGGCGAGCGGCCTCCGGTCGAGCATGAGGAAACGGCGAGCGATACAACCGCAGTGAGAGCGGTGGCGATGAGATGAAATGATTTCATAAGGAATGGGGATGCGGATAGATCGTGAAGGAAATCGCGTGCGCGGCTTCCGTCGCGCGTGATTCTGTGGCACGCCTGCTGCCAAAGGTCAAGAACGCGGGTTGGGAGCCGCTGGAGTCCGATAACGGAGGGCGTCTGATGGAGACTTGGATGCCCGCCAGGGTGGGGGCCGTCACTCCTTGCGCTTCAGCAGCGGAAACAACACCACATCGCGGATGGTCGGTGCGCCGGTGAGCATCATGACGAGGCGGTCGATGCCGATTCCGATTCCGCCGGCAGGGGGCATGCCGTGTTCGAGGGTTTCGATGAAATCGTAATCGACCTTTTGTTCCTCCTCGCCGCCGGCCTGGTGTTCGAGGCGCTGGCGCTGGACGTCGGGATCATTGAGCTCGGAGTAGCCGGGCGAGATTTCCTGGCCGTTGATGATGAGTTCATAAACTTCCACGGTTTTTCCGCCGGGAGTGACTTTGGCAAGCGGAATGAGCTCGCTGGCCACGCGCGTGACGAAGCACGGATCGAAGGTGTGTTCTTCGACTTTCTTTTCGAAAACCTGCTGGATGACCTCGTAGTCCTCCATGGCATCGGACAACTGCACGCCGAGCTCCTCGCACTTGGCTCGGCGCTGGGCGGCGGTGATGTCGAAAAAATCATCGCCGGCCACCTGCTTGATGAGATCGTGATAGCTTGCGCGCCGCCATGGTCTTGTTAGATCGATGGTGCGAGTGACATTGCCGTCCTCGTCTTTGTGCTCGATTTTCAGGCCGCCGCAGAATTTTTCCGCGAGATGACAGGTCATTTCTTCGACGAGATTCGCCATCTGCTCGAAGTCGGAGAAGGCCCAGTAGGCTTCGAGCATGGTGAACTCCGGATTGTGGCGGCGCGAGATGCCTTCGTTGCGGAAGTTGCGGTTGAGTTCGAAAATTTTGGTAAAGCCGCCGACCAACAGACGCTTGAGAAACAGCTCGGGCGCGATGCGCAGCGTGAGTGGCATGCCGAGCGCGTTGTGATGGGTTTCAAATGGCCGGGCCGCCGCGCCGCCTGGAATGTCCTGCAGCATCGGGGTTTCCACTTCGAGGAATCCACGCTCGTGCATGAACTTGCGGATCTCGGCGAGCATCAGCGAACGGGTGACGAAAAGCGTGGCGCTGTCCGGATTGCCCATCAGATCGAGGTGGCGCTTGCGGTATTTCGTTTCGCGGTCGGCGAGGCCGTGGAACTTGTCGGGCATCGGCCGCAGTGATTTGGAGAGAACGGTGAAATTTTCCACTTTCACGGTCGGCTCGCCGGTGCGGGTGAGGAATGTTTCGCCCTCGATGCCGATCCAGTCACCGCGGTCGAGGCACTTCCATGCGGCGGCTTGTTCCTCACTGAGATTCTTGATGCCGACATAGCCTTGGATGGAACCGAGCACGTCGCCGAGTTGGAAAAACACGGACTTGCCCATGTCGCGCAGCGCGGTGATGCGGCCCGCGACTTTCACCTGCCTGCCTTCTGTGAAATCAGCTCGCAGCTCGCCCGGTGTGGTGGATACCTCGAACCGTGAGCCGAAGGGATCGATCCCGAGCTCGCGCAGCTTTGCGAGTTTCTCGCGGCGGACGGCGATTAACTCTGCTTCCGTGGACTGGACTGGCGCTGTGGCTGGGGCGGCTTCGGTCATGGCCCGCACGGCTTAGGTGGAGGAAGCCTCGCCCGCAAGAGCCGAAACAGAAACCGGACGGGAAATTCCCTTCAACCAGCAACTGGCACTGAAAAAAATGCCTATCCCGGCATTCGCTCTCAAATCGAAAGCAGAGTCGCACAGGTTCGCCTCAAAATTACTGAACCGCTGAGAACCATTCAGCGGACTTCGACGTTGCTGCCAAGCGCGATGTTGAGTTGCAGCCAGAGCGAGTGCTCGTCGTCATGGCTGGCGATGGAGTCGTAGTTGTATTGTGCGCGCAGACCGATGCGCCGGGCGTCGTCGAACCACCACGAAACCGCGGGAGAAATCCGCAGGCGCTCGTCCTGGCCGAAGTCATCGACGCCTTCCACCCAGCCGATTCTCAAACCGCTGTCGAGCCGCGCGTTCCAAGTATAGATCGCATGGGTGTAGAAGCCCCACTCGTTGTAGTTGCCGCGGAAGGTTTCGTCCTCGTCCTCATGATAAGTCGAAGCCTGCACATCGCGCCAGAGCAGTTCATTACGCCAGCGAAACGCGCGACCGCCGGGCTCCAAGCCATTCTCGCGCCAAAGGTATTCGGCGTCGAAACCGGTTACATGGGTGTCGCGGTCGAATCCATTCTTCCCTCCGGCCCACGAAAAACCGGCGCTCACCGCATGGAAGTCATCGAAACGGTAACGCCCCATCAAGCGCGCCGTCCACACATCATCTGTGAGCACGGATTCCTCGCCTTCATGCAGCACCTCGTCGTGCTCGTTATCATCGCCGTGAGCATGATCATGTTCCCGCGCATCACCGAAACCTAGCGACGCCACGCTCACGAAAGCCGGGTCCATGCCCAATGGCAGCGTCCAGCCCAGCTCGCCGCCGCGCAGCAAAAGGCCGTCCTCGCCTAGAAAGCGGCTGCGCGCCATTTCCGAATCCACGAAGTCCCAAGCATGCAGGTGCTTGTCGTTGAGTGCGCCAAAACGTGTGAGATACTGGCCGCCCTTGAGCTCGAAACCACCAGGGATGTTGACGATTTTTCCGAAAGCCTCTTCCAGTTCACCATCCCAGTCACCATCGCCATCTTGGAACCACAGATAGTTGGCGAAACCTTCCAAATATTGCGTTCTGAGCGAAACTCCCGGCTCGATCGCCTGCGCGGAAAACTCCTGACGCTGCGGATCGTGGCCGCCGCTGGCGAGTTCCTCCGTTTCACCGGAAGTGAAACCTCCCACTCCATGAAGGTGAAGGTTCGGAAACAAAACATCGCCGATACTCCAGTCGTTGATACGCTCCCAAGCGTCTGGGGAGACGGCAGTTTCGTTTGCGGCGTGCAATGGCAAGGCAAGCAATGGCAGGGTGAGCAGTGGGAGCAGTGGGAGCAGGTTTGACTTCATTGGTAAGTTGCAGAGTGCGCAGCGTAAATCTTTAGATGCAATTGTTTTGCAAGAGTAAATTCAGTTTTTTTGCTTATTTAATGCAAATTCGGGTTGGGGGAGGGGGGGGAATCTTTGCGGTTGCAGCCATTTCGGTCAAAGCAATGCTTGGGATTGGACAAGCGGTAGGTGTGGCCATGAACCACACGAACTGCCCGTAAGGTGCACGAAGGCGGTTCAAAAGACGAACGAACGCAAGTATCCCAATGAAATCAAGGGATTACACGTAACCTACTCATTATCTACCAGATGTTCGGGTAGCTGGTGTTCTGTCCGCTTATCCATTTGCTTCGATCTGTCGCTTTTTGTTCTTGGAATAAGGTCTCGGGATTCGCAATTTTTCAGCCCCGTTTGCCGCAACCCAGCCACAAAAAAAGCCAGACAGATGAAATACCGATGCCTGATAGCCGCTCCGCTTCTCGCCATGAGTTTGTGCCACGCACAACCCGCCGCAGTGGATCTTTTCAACGGCAAGGATTTCACCGGTTGGGCCCAGCGCGGCGGCAAGGCGGAATACACCATTGAAAACGGCGAAATCGTCGGCACTTCCGTGCTGAACACTCCCAACTCGTTCCTCTGCACGGAACGCGAATACGGCGACTTCATCCTTGAGTATGATTTCAAAGTGGATGGGCGGCTCAATTCCGGTGTTCAAATCCGCAGCCTGATTTTCAACAAACCCATGGAATACGAGTTCGACGGCAAGACCTTCAAGGTGCCCGCCGGCCGATTGCATGGCTACCAGGTTGAAATCGATCCGGACATGAACCGCAAGCGCATGTGGTCGGGCGGTATTTACGACGAGGGCCGCCGCGGCTGGTTGTTCCCCGCCGCCAACGATGAAAAACAGAAGGCGGCTTTCAGCGGAACAGGCCTGCGTGTTTTCAAGCAGGAAGATTGGAACAGCGTGCGTGTCGAAGCCCGTGGCGATTCGATCAAGACCTGGCTCAACGGCGAACCAATGGCCGACCTCAAGGACTCAGTGACCGCAAGCGGATTCATCGGCCTGCAAGTCCACAGCATCGGCAACAAGGATCACGAAGGCACCAAAGTGCGTTGGCGGAACCTGAAAATCACGGATCTCGATCCACCAGCGAACACCCTGAGCGCGCAAGAAAAAGCCGTCGGCTGGAAATTGCTCTGGGACGGCAAGACCACCGACGGTTGGCGCGGCGCGAAGTCCGACTCGTTTCCCACCAAAGGCTGGGAAATCAAGAATGGCGTGCTTACCGTGCTGGCCAGCGGTGGCGCGGAATCCGCTGCCGGCGGCGACATCATCACCCGCGATCGCTACTCGGATTTTGAACTCAAGATCGACTTCAAAATGACACCCGCCGCCAACAGTGGCATCAAATACTTCACCCAACCAAACCTCGATCCGATCACCGGCACCGGCTCGACCACCACCACCGGATCGGCCATCGGCTTGGAATACCAAATTCTTGACGATTTGCGCCACCCGGATGCCAAGATGGGCAGGGATGGCAATCGCACACTCGCCTCGCTCTATGACTTGCTGACGGCCGCTGCATCGAAAAAGCCGAATGCGATCGGCCAATGGAACCAAGCTCACCTGATCGTGCGCGGCAACCACGTCGAACACTGGCTTAACGGCGAAAAGGTGCTCGGATACGAACGCGCCACACCGGAATTCCGCGAAATGGTGGCAAAGAGCAAATATCATAACATCCCCGGCTTCGGCGAATGGACCGATGGCCATATTTTGCTACAGGATCACGGCGATCACGTTTCATTCCGCAACATCAAGATCCTCGTGCGATGAAATCCATCCATTCCCGCCGCCATTTCCTCAAGACCGCGCTCGCCACCGGTGCCGTCCTGCCTTTCGTCACACGTCCGCTTTTCGCGCAAGGTTCTCCGAACGCCAAAGTGAACCTCGCCTGCATCGGCATCGGCAACCGCGGCGCGGAAATCATCAATGAATTAGCCAAGACCGGCCTCGCCAACATCGTCGCGCTCTGTGATGTGGACATGGGCGCAAAACAAACGCTGCCAATTCTAACGAAATATCCCGATGCCCCGCGCTTCCAGGATTTCCGTCAAATGTTCGACAAGATGGGCAAGGAGATCGACGCTGTCTGCATCGGCACTCCGGATTTCTCGCATTTCCCGATTGCCATGCTCGCCATGTCCCTTGACAAACATGTCTATGTCGAGAAACCGATGGCCCACAGCTTCAAGCAGGTGGACCTGATGGTGGCCGCCGAGAAAAAATACAAGGTAGCCTGCCAGATGGGCAATCAAGGGCATTCCGAAGCGAATTTCTTCCAATTCAAAGCCTGGACCGAGGCCGGCATTGTCAGTGACGTCAAGAGCATCACCGCCTTCATGAACAATCCGCGCCGTTGGCATGGCAAGGTTTTCGATGACTTCCTGCCCGCCCAGCCGATACCGGAAACCATGGACTGGGACTTGTGGACCGCCACCGCCCGCAAACATCCTTTCAACAATGGCTATCACAATGGTGAGTGGCGCTCGTGGTTTGATTTCGGCAATGGCGCGCTCGGCGACTGGGGCGCACACATCATCGACACCGCGCACCGCTTCCTCAACCTCGGCCTACCCACCGAAGTAATTCCAACCCTCGAAGGTCACAGCCGTTTCATCTTCCCGCAGGCATCCACGCTGGTCTTCAGGTTTCCGGCACGCGAGGGCATGCCGGCACTCGACCTGACCTGGTATGACGGCACGGAAAACCTGCCGCCACTGCCCGAAAACTTCGGAGCAGCCGTGGTGGACCCCAACATTCCGCCGCCAAGCACCGGTGCCATCGACACCAAGCGCAACCCGCCGGGCAAGGTGATCTATGGCGGCGAGTTGACATTCAAGGGTGGCTCGCACGGGACCACACTTGTTATCCTGGAAAAGGACAAGGCGAAGGATCTCGCCAGCAAGATGCCGGAAGTTCCCAAAAGCCCTTCGAACCACTTCAAAAACTTCCTGCTTGCCTGCAAGGGCGAGGAGGAGTGCCGCTCGCCATTCCACATCGCCGGCCCTCTGTGCCAGGCCATGGAACTCGGCATCATCGCCCAGCAGGTGAACAGCAAGCTGGTCTTCGATCCCAAGACGCGCCGCATCACCAACCATATCTTCGCCAACGAACTGCTCGACGGACCGCCGCCGCGCAAGGAGTGGGAGCAATTCTACAAGTTGTAGCTTTGTCAGGTCATTCGAACCTGCGGCAGCTCACCCCCTCGCAGACGATCACATCGTTTCCCGCGCCGGGCACAAACACGGCGCGGGGGAAATGCAGTTGACGGAGTTTTTCCATGACACCCGCATCGGCATCTGCCGGAATCTGGAATTTCATCACTCCGCGCTCATGCAGGTCCAGCGCGGCCAGAAGCAGCGGACAAGCGAATGCCTGATTCTCCAGCATGCGGGCACCGGCGAGCAACAATTCCTCAGCGCGGGCGGCGTGCTGCGGATGATCTAACAGAACCGCAAGTTTGAGCAGGTTTTCCGCCGCCAGGTGATTGGGCGATGGCTCGGCACCGTCGTAATCCTCGCGAATGACCATCAATGTGCCGCCCGCCAATCCGGGACGCATGACATATCCCGATTTCGAATCATCCCAGAAACCGGCATCGAGTTGCTGCTGAAGTTGTGCAGCCCAGTCGAGCCAGCCGCCATCTGGGCGCACGGCGTTGAGTTCGATGAGACCTGAAATGAGAAACACATAATCCGCGGGAAATCCTTCCGCTCTGCCACGGTGCCCGCGATGACTGCGGAACAACCGCCGCCCATCCCATAACTCTCGTTTGATGAAATCCGCGGCCTCGGATGCCGCTTCAGCAAGGTCAGCCCGATCCAGAACCCATGCGCCGTGTGCCAGCGCGCCGATCGCCAGGCCATTCCATGCGGTGACGATCTTGTCATCCCGATGCGGTGGCGGGCGTTTCGCACGGTTTTTCAACAGGATGATTCTGGCGAATTCCAAACGCTCACGAATCCCTTCTTCCGGGCAGTCGAACATCGCTGCCAGTTCGTCATCCGTTTTGGCGCGAAACAAGGTGTTTTGTCCTTCCAGCTCGCCGTGCGGATCACTCTCGGGCCGCGCGTTGCCATCCGCTTCCACACCATAAGCGGCGCAGAAGATCGCCGCATCGCGTGGCTCTAACAGACTCATGATTTCCTCCGCGCTCCATGTCCAGAACGCACCTTCACGTTTCTCTTCCGCATCGGGCGTAGGCAGGCTGTCGGCGTCCTCTGCCGCGTGAAACGCGCCGCCGGAATCCCGCATCGAGCCTAACAGGTAACTGCAAATCCCCGCAGCCACCTCGCGGAATCCAGCGTCGCCTGAGATTTGCCACGCATCGAGGTATGCCATCACGAGCTGCGCCTGGTCGTAGAGCATTTTTTCATAATGTGGCACATGCCAATAGCGGTCCACCGAGTAGCGGTGGAAGCCGCCGCCGAGGTGATCGTGCATCCCGCCCGCCGCCATCGCACGCAGCGTGGCGACGCTCATGTCCCTTGCCATCGCGCCCTCGGTGGCATCGAGGCGGAAGCGCTCGGACAACTGCATCAAGGTTCGCACCACCACCGGTCGCGGAAATTTCGGGGCACCGCCGAAACCACCCTGCTGCGGATCAAACATCGTTTCGCAGCGGTCCAGGAAATCGCCAAATACCCGATTTCCAGGCAGCCCGGTGCCTGCGGTGAGCTGCCCGGCCTCGTTTTGTAAATGGCTCATCGCGCGCGCGGCCGCATGCAGGATTTGCAATTTGTCGTCGCGCCAGAGACGGGCGAGTTCGTGGCAGACGCGGGTGAATCCGGCGCGGCCGTGGCGGTCTTCCGGGGGAAGATAGGTGCCGCCGAAGACCGGGTGTGCGTCGGGCGTGAGCCACACGCTCATCGGCCAGCCGCCGTGGCCGGTGGTGGCCTGGACATAAGCCATGTAGGTGGCATCAATGTCCGGGCGTTCCTCGCGGTCCACCTTGATGTTGATGAAATGATGATTAATGACCTCAGCCACGCGTTCGTTTTCAAAACTCTCGCGCTCCATCACGTGGCACCAGTGGCAGGTCGAGTAGCCGATTGATAGAAACACGAGTTTGTCCTCGCTGCGGGCGCGCTCGAAAGCCGCTTCGCCCCATGGCAGCCAATCCACCGGATTGTGGGCGTGTTGCAGGAGATAGGGCGAGGTTTCGTGGATCAGGGCGTTGGGCATCGGAAGAGTGATGGTTTCAGCGAAACGCGGAGGCGCGGAGAATGCGGAGGAAAGCGCTGAGGTTTGGTTTGAAAGAAAATTACCAATATGATCTCCGCTATTACCTCCGCGAACTCAGTATCTCCGCGCTTCGATTCACAACTCCCCTTCGATGAGATCCTCCAGCGATTGGCGCTTGCGGATGACGGTGGCGGCGTCGCCCTCGACGAGAATTTCCGCAGGCAGCGGGCGTGAGTTGTAATTTGAGGCCATCACGAATCCATAGGCACCGGCAGACATCAATGCGATGAAATCACCGGGTTGGAAATCCGGCAGTTCGCGGTTTTGGCAGAAGAAATCGCCACTTTCACAGATTGGTCCGACGACATCCACGGCGACGCGCTCGTTGGATTGCGGTTGTTTGAGTGGCACGATTTCGTGGTGGCCCTCGTAGAGTGCCGGGCGGATCAGGTCGTTCATGCCGGCATCGACGATCTTGAAGGTCTTGGCGCGGCCTTTTTTCTCATAGAGGCAGCGGGTGAGCAGCACGCCGGCATTGCCGACGATGAAACGTCCGGGTTCCAACAAAATTCTGAGTCCAAGGTTCTTGAGGCGCGGAACGATTTCGCGGCCGTATTGCTCGATGGTCAGCGGGCGTTCCTGTTCGGGTTGGTTCTCCCACCAGTCGATGGTGCCGGAGGCTAGCGATTCCTGATAGATGATGCCGATGCCGCCGCCTATGGACCAGAATTCGATGCTGTGTTTTTCTTTCAGTTGTTTTGCCAGCGGTGCGACTTTTTCCACCGCTTCGATGAAGGGCGCAATCGAAGTGAGCTGAGAGCCGATGTGCATTTGCAGGCCGCGCAGCTTGATGTGGGGGAGTTCCTTGGCCGCGCGTTCGTAGAGGCTGGGGATGGCTTCGAAGTCCACGCCGAACTTGTTTTCGGACTTGCCGGTGGAGATATACTTGTGGGTTTTCGCATCCACGTTCGGGTTCACGCGCACCGCGGCGGGAGCGATGACGCCGAGTTCGCCGGCCACCTCGTTGAGGTAGCGGAGTTCCTCCTCGCTCTCGACATTGAACGAGTAAATTCCCTGCTCGAGCGCATAGACGATCTCCTCGCGCGTTTTGCCGACGCCGGCGAACGTGCAGTGCGCCGGATCACCGCCGGCCTTGATCACGCGGAACAACTCGCCGCCGGAAACTATGTCGAAACCCGCGCCCTCATTGGCCAGCAGGCGCAGCACCGAGAGATTCGAATTTGCCTTCACGGCGTAGGCCACCTCGTGATCCACGCCGGCCAGCGCGGCATCCAACCGGCGGTAGTGGTCCAGAATGGTGGTGGCGGAATAGACGTAAAGCGGCGTGCCATGCTCGGCCGCCAGTGGGGCCAGATCGACGTCGTCGCAGAAGAGTGAGGCGTTTTTGTAGGAAAATCCGTGCATTTCGGCAGGGACTTAGCCGCCATCGCGCCCGGGGTAAAGCCCGGATCAAGCGAGATTTCACGTGCAACTCTGATGATATTGCCGGAGGATCATTGAAAGATGGCGGTTCTAACCCGCGTAAGCGCATTTTCACATGAAATCCAGCCTACCTACCCATGATTCATCCGCGCTGCGGCGGCGGAATTTCCTCAAGCTCTCCGGCCTGACCTTTGCGGGCATGGCATTTTCCCGCTCTCCCGCGGTGGCAGGGCCGTTCGAGGCCACGGACTTCCGCTACTCGCTGATTCCCGCCGACAAGAAACTCTCGCGCGAGTGGCTGGCCTCGCTGGTGGCGCGTGGGGAACCGGCGGAGTATGCCGGCAGCGAGCTGAATTACATCGGCATGCCGGTTGGCGGATTCTGCACGGGCCAGGTCTATCTCGGTGGCGATGGCCGCCTGTGGCACTGGGATGTGTTCAATGCCGAACTGCTTGGCAAAGCGCATTACACGGAACCCTTGATTGCGAGTTCACCCATCGAGCAGGGCTTCGCCATCAAGGCAAACGGGCAGGCCCGCGCGCTCGACCGGACTGCATTTCCAGGCGTGACTTTCCTCGGCCAGTATCCCATCGGAACGGTGACTTATCGCGACAATGCCTATCCGTTGGAGGTGGTGCTCGAAGCCTGGTCGCCGTTTATCCCTCTGAATGCGGAGGACTCGGGGTTCCCGGCCACGGTGATGGAATTCACGGTGCGCAACCGGACCGATGCCGCCGTGGATGCGGAGCTCGGCGGTTGGCTGGAAAATGCGGTCGGTCGCTTTTCACCGGGCTCCGTGGGTTTGCGCAAAAACCGGAATTTGCGCGAGGGCGAAACATTGATGGTGGCATCCTCCGCGCGGAACAACGATGTATCTAACAACCCACGGCGGGAAGACATCCTGTTCGAGGATTTCGAGGGACCGGACTACGCCGGATGGACGCGCGAGGGCGACGCCTTCGGCAGCGGCCCGGCGCGGCTTGAGACGATCCCGGCGCACCAGGCTCCGGCGGCAATGAACGTGTATGGCAAGGGCACGGCCAACAGCCACGCGTCGGCACCCGGCGCCACTTCCGAAGAGCGCGACAAGGCCACCGGGCGGCTCGTGAGCAAACCCTTCCGCATCGAGCGCAACTACATCAAGTTTCTCATCGGTGGCGGCAATGCCCCCGACCGGCTCGGGATGCGACTTCTGATAGACGGCGCCGCCGTGCGCTCCGCGACCGGTCATGACGCCACCGCGATGCGCCAGGAAATCTGGGATTTGCGCGAATTCGATGGCCGCGATGCGGTGTTAGAAATTTCCGACCAGCAAAACGCCGGTTGGGGCCACATCGGCGTGGACCGCATCGTGTTCACCGATGACGACGGCGTTGCGCGGCCGGTGGAAGAGGCTCCTGATTTCGGGACCATGGCGCTCGCGGTTCTGGGCGAGGCAGACGGCCGCGCGGTCGCCGTGATTGCCGGCGCGGCAGGTGCCGAGTCCTTGTTTCAATCCATCGCAGCCGCCAAGGATTCCAATGAAGTGGAAAAACCACTCGGCGTCCGCATCAGCGGCGGCCTGGCTGTGCCGTTTCGCCTCGAACCGGGAGCGGAGCGGAAGATCACGTTCGTCATCGCATGGCATTTCCCGAGGGTTCAATACTCCGCCGTGCGGATGCCCGGATGGGACACCATCCAGGACCTCGGCAAACTCAAGCGCTACTATGCCAAGCGCTTCGCCGACGCGCCCGCCGTGGCGGACCACATCGCGCGGAATTTCCAGCGGCTCTCCACAGACACACATCTCTGGCGGGATACATGGCATGACTCAACTCTGCCCCACTGGCTGCTCGACCGCACGCTGCTCAACATTTCCACACTGGCCACCGCCACCTGCCACCGCTTCGACAACGGCCGCTACTGGTTCTGGGAGGGCTTATATTGCTGCCAAGGCACCTGCACCCACGTATGGGCCTATGCTCAAAGCATCGGCAGGTTGTTTCCAGAGATCGAGCGTGATCTGCGCGAGCGTGTCGATTACGGCATCGGTTTCGTGGAGAACAGCGGTGCCATCCTCCAGCGCGCGGAGGCCGAGGCCTCCACGCTCATCGCAGTCGATGGCCATGCAGGCACGATCCTTCGCACCTTGCGCGAGCATCAGATGTCAGCCGATGCCGCGTTCCTCAAACGCGTCTGGCCGAAGGTGAAAAAAGCCGTCGAATGGTTGGTGACCCAGGACGGCGATGAAGACGGAGTCATCAGCGGCGCGCAGTTGCACACCCTCGACCAACCATGGTTCGGGCACATCTCATGGATCAGCTCGCTCTACGCCGCCGCGCTGAAAGCCGGTGCCGTGATGGCCCGCGAGATGAACGATGATGCATCTGCCGCACGATGGGAGAAAATCGCCGGCATGGCCTCGCAGCGCATTTCCGAAGACCTCTGGCACAAGAAACAATTCTTCATCCAGAAAGCGCCGCCAGACAAACTGAATGAACTCGGCGCGGGATACGGTTGTCACATCGACCAAGTCTATGGCCAAAGCTGGGCCTGGCAGGTCGGCCTGCCGCGCGTGCTGCCCGAGGATCAAACTCGCAAGGCGCTCGAATCACTTTGGAAATACAACTTCACCCCGGACGTCGGCCCGTTCCGCGAGGGCTCGCCGATCCCCGGCGGCCGCTGGTATGCGATGCCCGGCGAGGGCGGACTGGTGATGTGCACTTTCCCGGACCCCGAACACTCGCGACCCACCGGCGACGGCTTCCACGCATTTTACTTCAACGAGTGCATGAGCGGCTTCGAATATCAGGTGGCCGCGCACATGATTTGGGAAGGCGGAGATCTGTTGGAAAAAGGTCTCGCCATCGCCCGCATGATCCACGACCGCTATCATGCCACCCGCCGCAATCCGTGGAACGAAGTCGAGTGCGGCGACCACTACGGCCGCGCGCTGGCCAGCTATGGCGTCTTCACCGCGGTATGCGGATTCGAATCCGACGGGCCGAAACAACATCTCGGTTTCGCCCCGCGGCTCACACCGGAGGATTTCAAGGCACCGTTCACCAGCGCCGAAGGCTGGGGGACGTTCAGCCAGAAAATCACCGGCGGCACAATGGAAGCAAAACTCGCCGTGAAGCATGGTAGAGTTCCGCTCAAGACCATCGCGCTCGCCACCCATGCCACCAAGGTGAGCGCAAGCCTCGCCGGCAAGCCGATCCCGGCGACGGTCACCACCACCGACGGCCGGGCGATCGTTTCCTTGGACGTCACCATCGAGTCCGGCCAGGAGTTGGTGCTGAGCCTGAGTTGACGAGAATTAACCGCCCTACAACATTGAACAACACTGATATGAAACCCCGCACGTTATTATCCTATTTGTCCGCCTTGACCGCTCTGGTTTTCCCGGCCGCCGTATTTGCCGAGACGGTGCGCTTTGATTTCGAAACCGGTGATCTGAACGGCTGGAAGATCATGGAAGGCAGTCTGGGGGCCGCGGTTTGCAGCCGGGACACCTATCACAATGTCTCGCTCGGTCCGAAATACCACAAGCAGGGGAAATACTTCATCAGCACGCTCGATACCGCCAACGGCGTCATGGATATCAACCAGATGGCGGTGATCGAGTCGCCGGTGTTCGTTTTGGAAGGTCCGGAGATCTCGTTTCTGATCGGTGGCGGTATGGAGTCCAACACCTACGTAGCGCTGTGCACCGAGGACGGGATGGAAGTCCTGAAAGCCAACGGCGGTGAAAAGGAGATCACGCAGCGTGTCACATGGGATGCCTCGGAGTTCGTCGGCAAGAAGGTATTCGTCACGCTGGTGGACAAGGAAACCGCGGGCTGGGCGCATGTGACATTCGACGATTTCACCGCCACCGGGCGGATCGAGCCGCAGGCCACCGAGGCGCTGCGTGCTTCTTATGCGCAACGGCAGGAGAAAAAGGCGGAGTTGGCGCGGGCAGCCATGGCTAAACTTGATGCGAACCGCGCGAAGCGCCTGACTGAGTTGATGAACGAAGAACGATTGTTTGCCCGTGGCGAGCGACGTGTGTATGAGGGCGATCATCTCGGCGCGATCAGCATGCCGATCGGTGGCATCGCCGCCGGACCAATCCAGATCAATGGCCAGGCGCGCCGCCACATCTGGCAGATTTTCAAGAACTACAAGGCCATCGACCTGCCGCATTCGTTTTTCGCCGTGCGTGCGAAAGCCGCCGGCCAACCCACGGTGGTGCGTGCTTTGCAAACCGTGAAGGAAGGCCCGTTCGAAGCGATGAAATCACTCAAGTTCAGCGGTGAATATCCGTTCGGTTGGTTCACCTTCGAAGATCCGGTGCTGCCGGTGGCGGTGAGCATGGAATGCTTCAGCCCGCTGATCCCGCTCAATGAGAAGGATTCCGCCATCCCCAGCGCCATTTTCAACCTGACTGCGGAAAACAAGGGCAGCGAACCGGTCGAGGTCAGCTTTCTCGGCACGCAGCAAAACGCGGTGGGAGCGGATGCGAAGCAGGCGATCACCGGCCGCACTTCACCGGCTTATGGTGGCAATGTGAACCAAGTGCTCAGAGAGCCGGGCGCGACATTGTTGCATCTCACCACCAACAAGCCGAAAGACGCCGCCAACTTTGGCGACATGGCGCTGGCGGTGCTGGATCAGAATGCATCAGCCACGGCCACTTGGGAGACTCACGAAAACCTGCACGCGGAGTTTGCGGAATCCGGCAAGGTTTCCGGCGACGAAAGCTCTGGTCCCTCGCCTGCGGGGCAAACACTGGATGGCGCGTTGGCTGTGCCGTTCACCCTCATGCCGGGCGAAAAGCGCACGGTCACATTCATACTCGCATGGCATTTCCCGAATGTGGCTCTACCCGAAGGGCACGTTGGAAACATGTATGCCAACTGGTGGCCGGATGCCGCTGCGGTGGCCCGCGATGTCTCCAAGCGGCTGGACACTTTGTCGGCCCAGACGCATTTGTATAACAAGACCCTCTACTCGACAAATCTGCCATACTGGCTGCTGGACCGCATCAGCTCACAGGTCGCCATTCTCAGCGCCATGACGTGCAGTTGGTCGAAAGACGGCTTTTTCTATGCATGGGAAGGCGTCATTCCGGACAACGGCAGTTGCAATGGCAACGCCACCCATGTCTGGGGCTATTCGCAGGCCCATGCACGGTTGTTCCCGGCCATCGGCCGTAAAATGCGTGAGGAAGACGCGGCGAATGTGCGACCGGAAGGCATGTTGCCCGTGCGCTTCTGCCTGAACTTTCCCGCCTTCGACGGCCAGTGCGCCTTTGTCATGAGTTCCTACCGCGAGCACTTGATCAGCAACGATGGCGAATGGCTCAAGAAACACTGGCCCACCGTCAAGCGCGCGATGGATTACACGATCGCACGCTGGGATGCGCCCACCGATTCGGAAACAGAAGGTAAAAACAACGGCATTCCGGATGGCATGCTCACCGGTCCCCAACACGCGATGGATGGCGACCAGGGCGGCACCACATCATGGCTCGGCAGCATGTATCTCGGCGCGCTGGCCGCCGCCGCGCAAATGGCCGACCTCCAGGGCGACGCCGCCTCGGCCGCGCGCTACCGCGCCATCCTCGCCAATGGCAAGGCCAACCAGGACAAGGCGCTTTTCAATGGCGAGTATTACATCCAGGTGCCCGACGCCACGCCGCACCAGGATTATGGCAACGGTTGTTATATCGACCAAATGCTCGGCCAATGGTGGGCCCTGCAGATCAACTGCGGCTGGATCTATCCGCAGGAGCATGTGCGCTCGGCGATGGCCGCGCTTTTCAAGCACAACTTCCGCGCGAATTTTCACGGCATCCCGCAGATCCCGCGCAAGTATGTGGATGAGCCGGACGCTGGCATGCAGCAATGCACCTGGCCCCGCGGCGACAGACTGGGCTCGCACATGAAAGGCGAGATCGGCTACGCCGACGAGGTGATGAGCGGGTTCGAATACGCCGCCGCCGCGATGATGATGAAGTCCGGATTGTTGAAGGAGCCGTTCACCGTGCTGCGCGCCGCCGCCGACCGCTATGACGGCCGGCTCCGCACGAATCTCTCCACCTGGGAATACGCCTCCTGGGGCTACAGCGGCAATCCCTTCGGCGACGACGAGGCAGGCAAGTTCTACGCCCGTGCCATGGCGATCTGGTCCACGCTGCTGGCGTCCCAGGGATTCAGCTACGATGGCCCGGCGCAAAGCATCGCTTTCGCTCCGGTGTGGAAACCGGAAGACCATCAATCGTTCTTCACCGCCGCCGAAGGCTGGGGCACATTCAGCCAGAAAATCACCGGCGGCACGATGGAAGCAAAACTCGCGGTGAAGTTCGGTAAAGTTCCGCTCAAGACCATCGCGCTCGTCACCCATGCCACCAAGGTGAGCGCCAGCCTCGCCGGCAAGCCGGTCCCGGCATCGATCACCACCACCGATGGCCTGGCGGTCATTTCCTTGGACGTCACCATTGAGGCAGGCCAGGAACTGGTGCTGAACCTGAATTGACGCCCAATGCAGGTATCCCTGCCGCCATGTGTTGCAAGTCAAGGATCATGGATCCCACTTCATTCCGGCCGGCTTTCAATTTCAATTCCCAGCAAGCAGACGTCGTCGTCGAATTGGCGGGCTTGGGAAAAGGAGAGCACGCTTGTAAGGATGTTGTCTAACAAGTGATGGAGAGGATCGCCGGAATTGCCGGCGATGATCTCGATGAGGCGGTTTTCAAAAAACGGTTCACCCTGTTGGTTTTCTGCCTCCAGCACGCCATCGGTAAAGAGAATGATCCGGCGGATCGAATCCAGCTCCATGGTGTTGGACACATAGCTTGCATCGCGGCTGAGGCCCAGCCCGGGGCCGCGTTGTTCGCGTGCGGTGGCGATCTGGCGCACGCCGCCCGGGCCATCGATCATCGGCCCTGGATGGCCGGCGCAGGAATAGTCGAGGGTGCCCGCGCAGAGGTCGATCACTCCGTAAAATGCGGTGGCAAACATGGTGGTGCCGGCGCGTTCAAGGATGGCGGCGAGTCCTTCGTTGAGGCCCTGTAGAAAAGCGCCGGGATCGCTGGCCAGCGCGCGTTGTTTCTCTAACAAACCGCGCAACATGGCCACGACCAGTGCCGAGCGCACGCCGTGGCCCATCACATCGCAGATCAGGATGCCCGCGCAGTCGTGGCGCAACGGAATGACATCGAAAAAATCTCCAGCCAGGCCGGAGATCGGCACGTAGCGCGAACCGAAGTCGAGCTGCCGCGCGGAGTCCGCGATGAGCGGGAAATCCCGTGTGGTGAAAGAGTATTGGATCTCACGCGCCAGTTGCAGTTCCTCCTCGTAGATCTCGTTTTTCTGCTGCAGCTGGTGGGCAAGTCCGGTGGCCTCCCGCTGCGCCCTGATGATGCGCGTCACATCGCTGGAAACGCCGAAGGTCCCCTTGATATGGCCATGACGGTCGCGCCATGGAAACTTCGAAGTCATCACCCACGTTTCCTCGCGGTCCGGCCAGACCTCGTGTTCGAGCTGATCGGTCATCGGCTGGCCGGTGGCGATGATCCGTTGTTCATCCAGTTCGGCGGGTTTCCAGTGATCCTCATCGAAGAAGTCCCGGTCGTGCTTGCTTACCAGATCCGCACCCTCGTTGAGGCCCACCCATTCGGCCATGCCCTTGTTAGCCATCAGGAAACGTGAGGCCAGATCCTTGAAATAGACATGCACCGGGATGTGATCGATCAATTGCCGCAGTAGAAAACGTTCATCTTCCACTTGTGCCTCGGCCTCCTTGCGGCGGCTGATGTTGATGATGGATCCGGCGATGCGGCAGGCCTTGCCCGCGCTGTCGCGCACGACGGTTCCGCGGATGCGCAGCCAGCGCCAGTCACCGCTGCCGGTGTGCACGCGCGCGTCCACCGCGAGGTTGTCCGGCCCGCCATCCTGCAGCGCTTGAGTCACCGCCAGCTCCACCGCGCGGCGCTCGTCCGGGTGGATCGATTCGAAGGGCGGCAAAAACAAATGCGGGGCGCAGTTCTTGCCGCATTCGAGAAATTCCAGAATGCGCCGCGAGTAATAGATTTCCCGCCGGTCAGTCCACCAATCCCAGATGCCTTCGTTGGATGCCTTGAGCGCGAGTTCCAAGCGCTCAAGCTTGACCGCATCCCGATCACTTAAAACGCGCCGCGCATCGTCCATAGTGTTTGGAAAATGGCTCATGCTGCGGGCCACGGCAAGCAAGAGTTCCCGCAGCGATGCCTTGCGGGATGACCGCCGGGGTGTTTGCCTCGCTGCCGTGACGGTCCACTCGGAAAATCAACTGCTCAAGGGGGTATCGCGCTCGTTTTATCTCTCGCTGCGGCTGTTGCCGCCGCCGATGCGCGACGCTGCCAGCCTCGGCTACCTGTTGGCCCGCACCAGTGACACGCTCGCCGACACCGCCGCCGCTCCGGCGGACATGCGCATTCACAGCCTGGATGATTTTGCCCGCGCGCTGGATGGCGGCGGGCGGGTGCCATGCTGGCCGCTGGAAATTCTCCATGCGCCAGCCGATGCGCGGGAGCGGGTTTTATTGGAATCCACCGGGCATTTGTTCGCATGGCTCGCACGTTTGCCCGCAGCCGAGGCGATGCTGGTCCGCGAGGTGGTGGGCATCATCATCGGCGGGCAAAAACTCGATCTCGATCGGTTCGGCGCGGCGGACGGCGGAAATCCGGTTGTTTTAACAGATGACATGGAGCTCGAGGATTACGCCTGGCGCGTGGCCGGTTGCGTGGGAGCGTTCTGGACCAAGCTCGGGCTGCTCACACTGGGCGAGGGGTTTTCCAAACAAGACAGCGGATGGCTCATGGAGCGTGCCGTGGCCTATGGCAAGGGCTTGCAACTCGTCAATATCCTGCGCGATTTCACGGTGGATCTCGCAAACGGCCGCTGCTACCTGCCGCTGGCGGATCTGCACAATGCCCAGCATCTGTTAGATGAACGCAGGCGCTGGCTGGACCGCGCCGCCGGATGGGTGGGGGAGGGCTTCGATTACGCAGAGACGCTGGTTTCCCGGCGGCTGAGGTCGGCCTCCGTGTTGCCGGCGATGTTGGCCATCGAAACGCTGAACCTACTGCGTGAAGCGCCGCTGGAAGTGCGAGTGAAAGTGCCTCGCTCGCGGGTTTACCTTTCCCTCATCGGTGCCTTCACCGGTCGTGTGCGCTGATCCGTCACGGTGCCTCATGGAAAGTGGAGCCGTCATCATGCCCGATGCCCGGCAAACCGAGTTTGACCGCCGTGCGGATTCTTTCGCCCACCTCATCAAGCGGCGCGTTCGAATCAATCACGCGGACGAACGGTTCGTTCTTTAGCGAGAGGAAAATTTCGCGGCAGCGCGTGAGGCTTTCGTGTTTTTCAAACTCATTGGTCGAATCCCCGCGGTGGCCGATGCGGGCGTGGGCGGTGTCCACGTCGAGATCCAGGATAAGCAGCAGGTCCGGCACGGGCGCGAACTCCTCGTTCATGCGCCGGATTTCCGCAGGATCGAAACCGCGCGCGCCCTGATAGGCCATGGTCGAGAAATAATACCGGTCGAGGATGACAACCTTCCCCGAGGCCAGCGCGGGCTTGATTTTCTCCTCCACGTGCTGGCGGCGGTCGTTGAGGAAATATTGAAGTTCATCCTGTGGCGAGAGCCGGCCGGTCGCGGCGGATTCGCGGAGTTTTCTTCCCCACGGTCCGTCGGTCGGTTCGCGGCTGAGAACGACTTTTCGGCCTTGGTTCTCAAACCACTCGCCAAGCCTCCGCGCCTGGGTGGACTTGCCAGTGCCGTCGATGCCTTCGAGGACGATGAAGAGGCCGGGTTGCTGCATGGTTGTTGGTTCGGTTTGCGGTTGGCACATGGGTATTGGAAAAGAATGAGTTGGATTGAAATCAGAGGGAAGGGAAGTGTTGAAATTGAATCCGGCCATCGACTGCTTCGAGCCGAATCGTCTGGCCCGCTGTGATTTGCCCACTCAACAGGGCCTCTGCGACCAAGGTGCCTATCAAGCGATCCATCACCCGCTCAAGATTTCTCGCGCCGCCACCGCCGCCGCAATCCCGTCTCTCCCCACCACCAAGTGGTGGCTGGGACTACCAGTCCCAGCCCGTGGAAGGGACAACCTGTCCCTTCTTTTCTGCGGCGACAACGTCGCAAACCTAACCTGCGCACAAGCCTGGTCCACCCAATCCAACGCCTTGTCCGGCAACCGGAAATCACTGGCCGATCCTGCTCCCAGCAGCAAGTGGATTTCATCGATGAAAAGAATCGGTTTCGGCTCCCGTTCTTCGCCAAGGCTACGAACGGCTCCGCACTGCGACGCCGCGCGCACCACCGCTTCCAGCCGTTCCTCAAACTCACCCCGATACTTCGTCCCCGCCACCAGCGAGGTCAGGGAAATCTCTATCACCGCCGGCCGCCAGCTCCTCCGGCACGCTCCCGGCGGAAACCAACTGGGCAAATCCCTCAACCAGTCCAATTTCTAACAATAACGAGCCAGATCGACTTATGTCACATATCACCAACGGCTACTGCACCGCCGGATTTCGCGCCTCTTGTGTTTCGAAAAAAATCTGGTTTTCTTTGTCGATGTCGGCTCTGTCCTCGCTCTTTCCAAGTATTCCTGTGCGGCAATTTCGCACTCGGCAGCTCGGGTGGGGTGCCGGACAGCCGAGATTCAGCCATAAACCAGTAGAGCGTCCTAGCGACTTTGACCGGGAGCTGTTCCGCATGCTTTGCCTTGATTCAAAATCCGATGGGAGCATCCTAGATCCATCCACGATGAGCTCCGCTTCCAGGCTTTGCCTTGATTCAAAATCCGATGGGAGCATCCTAACGCAACAGCACCCAAGCAATGTGCCGACGCTTTGCCTTGATTCAAAATCCGATGGGAGCATCCTGGTGCCGGTCAAATCCCACGCCACCAAGTTGCTTTGCCTTGATTCAAAATCCGATGGGAGCATCCTAGAGCCTCGTGCCACGTGGCCGTCTCCTTGGCTTTGCCTTGATTCAAAATCCGATGGGAGCATCCTGGTGTCTTGCTGACAAAGCCGCCTTCGACCGTAGGGTCAAGAGCGTCACCAATCCTGAAATTCAAAACACTGCCATGACCCTCGCCCAACAATACCGCCAGGAAGGTCGCCAGGAAGGTCAGATTCCCGCGCACAGCGCCAGCCTCAGTCGGCGACAGGAAGTATCTCGAAATACCCCAGTGAAAATTCCATGCCGGGTTTTTCTTCCAGAGTGATGCAGGCCCAGCTTGATGCCAGCTCGATGGTCTTGAGCGTGTAAACCGCGCCAACGGTCAATTCGCGGTCTGCGTTCTCGGCCATATCGGTGTAGGGGAAATCATGGCTCTGCTTGAAGCGCAGCCTGGCCCCGGCTTTCGGGAACCGGCGATAGGCCGCGGCGTAAGGATCTTCGATGTGGTTGGAATTTGACCGGTGTGTTTCGTCATTCATATGTGTGGGAAGAGTGAGAATTTGCTTTTGGAGTGAGCCTCGTGAGAAGATCCACGTGCCACTACTCCTTGATGCGCTCGCCACGCTCCAGAACCGCCATGACAAGAACTCGGGATTCAAGGTTCTCTTAGTGCAATTTGTAATAACTGCTGCGCCTGGATACGATTATAGGAACCTGAAATTAAACAAACCCATGTTCGATATAATCCCTTATTTAATTCTACTTAGTTAAATTAAATTATTGACTTTTTCTGGGACAATTTGCACTTTTTGGCCGCACCTTAAACCAAGGCGGGACATTAAAAATACCGCCAAATAAAAAATGACACTTCCTCTCTGTGCGGAATAACGTCCGCGTTCATG
>CANLKN010000021.1 GCA_947491475.1 Akkermansiaceae bacterium
GAGGACCGCAACGAAATCGACCGCGCGGTGTTCTACTCGGGGCCTCACCGTGGTTCCGAACTCGCGACCAATTGGATCGGCCGCACCGCCGCACGTCTGGTCAAGACGCCCGGCTTGATTGCGGACATGAGGAATGTGGTTTTCTCCGCCGCCACCGCCGACATCGCCGGCCTCACGATGAGCAGCGCTCCTAACAGCATCGGCACGCTCTCACCGAACAACCCTTTTGTCCGCGAGATCAACAAGATCCCCATCACGCCGCGCGTCCCCTATCACACCATCGCCGGCGACCGCGGCAAGGGCGACACGCCCGACTCCTCGGACGGCGTCGTCGCGTATTGGAGTTCCCACCTTGATGGTGCCGTCTCCGAAAAAATCGTTCCCTCCGGCCATGGTTCCCATGAGAATCCCGAGGGCATCGAAGAAGCCCGCCGCATCCTGAAACTCCACCTCGATTCCCGATGATCCGCACGGTTTGCCTGTTCACACTGCTTCTGGTCTCTGCACCGGGAACCATCGCCGCGGCCGAGCCGCCGGAGCGGTTTCTATCGCCACCATCCGATCCGGGACCCGCCACCGTGACGGTCTGGTTCGCGCTGCATGACATCAACGAAATCGGTGACGAGGAGGAGACTTTTGGTTTCAACGGAGTGCTCCGCCTGACTTGGAAGGATCCGCGGCAGGCCTTTGATCCCGCGGCGGCAGGGGTTGCCGAAAAGATCTATCAGGGGGCGTTCCAGGTTGATGAGATTTCCCCGGCCTGGTTTCCACAGGTTTATCTCGCCAACGAAAGCGGAGCCTTTGAAACCGATGCCGTGACCCTGCGGATCCATCCGGACGGCACCAGCGTGCTGACAAGCTCCATCGACGCCATCGCGGAAACCAGTCTCTCCATGCGCAGGTTTCCGTTTGACAAACAGACACTCAAGGCGGTGTTCCGAATCCCGGGCTTCAGTATCGATGAGGTGGTTTTCGTTGGCGAGGGCGCGGAGTTCGATTCTCAGATGGAGATTCCCCAATGGAATCTCGAAGGCGTGGGGATCTCCGTCGAAGCCGGGCCGTCACCCGGATTTGTGCTGAATGTGAATGTCAGGCGTGATCCCCTATTCACCCTGAGACTCGTGGGCCTGCCGCTTGCCCTCATTGTGGTGCTTTCCTGGTCGGTGTTCTGGATGGAACGTTCCTCGCTGGGCGACCGCCTCAGTGTCTCATTCGTCGGCATCCTGACGGCGGTGGCCTATCAAATCGTGGTCGGGGACCTGCTGCCGCACGTTTCCTACATCACCCTGATGCACGCTTTCCTCAACTTCAGTTTTTTAATCATGTGCGCCAGCGTCGTCGCCAACCTCGTCGTCGGCGCGTGCGACAGGAACGGAAAGGTCGCTCTGGGGGATCTCATCGACCGCCGTTGCCGGGTTCTATTCCCTATCACCTACCTCGGCCTGCTGCTGGCCGCCGCGATAAACGCCTTCTTCATTCTCTAGCAAAAAACATGTCATCATTCCAACCAACGACCAAACCATGAACTCCATCAAGTCCATCCTCATCGCATCCACACTCCTGCCTGCCGCCCTTCCCGCAAACGCCGGCACCACCATCCCGGAGCTGACAAGCACCCAACCCGTGGCCACCACCGGAACCGGCTGGCATGTCCGCACCGCCCTCTACGGCTGGGCCACCGCGCTGGACGGCGATGTCACGCTGTACGGCAACAATGTGCCGATGGATTTGGGCTTCGACGACATATTCGACAAAATCGACTTCGCCTTCATGGGCGTGGTGGAAGTCGGTCGCGGCAAATGGAGTGTTCTTACAGATCTGTTCTATGCCGATCTCAGCGTGGACAACACCAAGGGCAACCTCGAATTCGACGTCGAACTCAAACAATTCATCGGCAACTTCATCGTCGCCTACAATGTGGTCGATGAACCATGCAGGCGCTTCGACGTCTTTGGCGGCGCGCGGGTCAATTCAATGGAAACCGACATCAACATCACCCGTACGGGACTCGTCCGCGCGACGACCTTCAACGGCTCTGCCAGCGAGACCTGGGTCGATCCGATCATCGGGGTGCGCTACCAACAAGGGCTGTCCGATAGATTCTTCTTCCGCGCCGTGGGCGACATCGGCGGGTTTGGCGTCTCATCGGACCTCACCTGGCAGGCGCTGGCCGGCCTCGGATATCACATCAATGAGGACGCGTCTGTGGTGCTCGGCTACCGCGGCATTGGCACGGACTACGAGGACGGCAACTTCGGCTACGATGTCATCAGCCACGGCGTCCTGCTGGGTTTGGAATACAGCTTCTGAAGACTGTAGCGGCGGTCTATGACGGTCGAAGCGCAAGGGAAGCCCATGAATAAGCTTCGCACGATTCATCATCACAAAGCCACGCCGGAGTCATCGTCAGCCAACCTTCGCCCATCACCCTCATCGCATATTAAACCAAACCCATTTATCAAACCATCCCCATCCATCGCATTCCCGCAGCGCGACATCCATTTCGATCGCGATGTCTCGCTGCGTGTGGAGCTCACCCGCAAGCCGGCCGCAGCTGCAAGCAGAGCTACAAGGAAAGAGACCAAGGCAATTTCACAACTGAGAACACGATCTGCCAGCCATCTCCTCCCGGATGAGACCATCGTCCGATTGTCCGCCGGGGATTATCTGTCTGGAATGCATGGCTGACCATGACCCGCTCTCTCACATCCCGCATTGCAGAGGTCGTTCCGGCGATCGGCTGGCTGCGTGTCTATCAGCCGCGCTGGTTACGGGCGGATCTGGTCGCCGGGGTCACGCTGGCGGCGTATCTGATTCCCACGGGCATCGGTGATGCCTCGCTGGTCATCCTGATCGTCGCGCTTTATCTGTCAGGCCTGCTTCCTCGGCACCGTTCCCGTGGTGGACATGGCGGGCGTCGAACTCCTCGCCGAACTGCACGAGACATTGCACGAGCGCGGAATCGACTTCCGCCTTGCCGAGACCCACTGTGACGTGCGCAATTCATTGCGCCGCGCAGGTTTCGAAAAATTCCACGTTCCAATCCTGCCGGACCAAACAGTCGAAGCCATCTTGAAAAAAATCCCGCTGATGAATCCACACATCCTTGCAAAACTTGCCATCCTCGCTCTGTCCGCAGCCCCCGTGTCCGCGGATATCATCTTCGGCCCGCTGATCGCCGGTTCCGGAAAAAGCGTGCGTCTTGTCAGCAGCAGCGCCAGCGAGGGCGGCACCATCCGGATGGAAAAGGACGGAGCCGTCAACAATGGCACCATCCTGTTCAACCGCGAGCGCGACCTCACATGGACGATTCGCGAACCCGAGGCCGATGGCACCTTGCGCGGCATGCTCGCTGTAGCCAAAATCGCCACGTCCACCACCGTCACCATCAATGGCACGCCAGAGAAAACCACTGATCACAGCCCGCTGGCCGGCAAGATGGTCGCCATGAGCAAAGCACCCGGCGGCGATTGGAAATTCCAACTCGATGGCTCGGTGCCGATGCATCGCATCGACAAGGAGATCACCGAATTGAAACTCTATCTGAACCGCAAGTGGTATCCGCAACGCCGCGTCACGCTCGGCGAATCATGGGAATTCGATCCTGCATGGATCCGCATGCTCATCGAGCGGGATCTGGAAAACGCGCAAACCATTGGCACCATGCGGTTGCGCCAAATACGCAAGACGGCCGGCAAGGATACCGCTGTCATTGATGTCTCGGTCCGCTCCACAGGTGGCGATTTCCGTCCCGATGGCACCGCCACCAACGCCCAAATCGAACTCAATGGCCAAATCGTGGTGAACCTCAAAACCATGCTCGATGAATCACTCGAACTCAGCGGCACCGTGGTAACACGCATCGATAAGCCAGGCGACAAGAAAACCGTCACCCTTCCACTGCGCATATCTGTCGCCAAAACACTTGTCGGCAACTGAGACAAGCATCGACTGGTCCGCAGCCGCCATCGCCGAGAAACTCCACGATTTCCTCGATCAAATGCCGCCGCGCGATGGGATCCAGGCCCGCCGCCGGTTCGTCGAGCACCAGCACTGACGGCAATGACGCCGCTGCGGAAGGATTTGGCCAGATCGGTGGCCGTGATTACCGGTTCGTTCATGGTTCTTGGGGTGGGGATGGGATGGTGGGCGGACTAAGGGTTTCGAAAGCCTGTTGCAGCGCGGTGAATGCCTCGGTATCGGCTGCGCCCATCTGGCGGGTCTCGACGGCCAATTGGGAGGCCAGCGCTTGCAGCCGTTCGCGGCGGCGCTCTGGCGGCCACTCCGGCACTTGCTCCGCGACGTAGGCTCCACGTCCGTGCCGCATTTCAATGAGCCCCGCGTGCTCCAGCGCGCTCTAGGCTTTGATGATGGTCGTCGGATTGACGGCTGGGGATTTACGGCTGAAATCGAGAAAGACGGAGGGAGCGGCAACAGGAACCCGATGACTTTGATGAACTTGTTATCAATGCTTCATGTGAAGATGAAGGATGCGGCGGAGTTCCTCGAGGGTTTCGGGCAGTTCGCAGGCACCGTGGGGGCCTGGAACGATCTTCTCGGACTTGACGTTCTTCAAATGGGAACTGTGATACTCAACCACGCCGTCTGAGCTGTCAGGTGTGTCTCCTTTGCCGCGGTCGCCTATGATCGAGTGATGGGGAACCTCGATGGGGCGGGCGTCGAGCACCATGAAAGTGGGGTTGTTAGGGGACAATCCCACAACGCTGTTAGGAATGCGGTTGGGATTGCCGGTGATGACGGCGATGGATTCTCCCAGCGTGCTGGTCAAGGTGCCTGTTAGATCCACCGGCAGGGAAATCATGCGTATTGCAAGGTTACCCAGCGTGCCAACGGCCATCTCACTGCCACGATGAGGGGTGCAGACGAAGACGGCACGGTCCACACGCGGATTGGCCGTGAAAATGGTGGAGCGGTAGATCAGATCACCGGGCTTGACCTTGGTGAAAAACAGATCCGCCTTGTCCTCGCCGATGGCATCCCAGTGCTCGCGAGTGACGGTGGTGACCTGGGTGCGGGACAGGATGCCGCCCATGCTGTGGCCGACGAGCAAGGCATTGAGCGCATTGGGGTGTTGTTGATAGAACTTGGCGAGCTCCTCGCGCAGACGCAGCGCCGAGTAGAGCGGCGGATTGCCGGTGGGATAGGCAAAGACCAGGCACTGGTAGCGTCGGCGCAGTTCCGGATCGGTTTCCAGTTCGTTGATCACATTTCGCCACATCCGCGGTGTGGAGATCAGGCCGTGCACGAAGATGAGCGGAATGCGGTCCGGATCGTAAGGACGAAGCATGTAAAGCCCGGTGGTATCCATGTAGCTGGATACCCGGATGGCTCCCATGAGGCCTTCCCATAACTCCGATTTCTGTGGGTAGTAGGCGAGTGGCGCGGAAAAATCCGCGTCGAGCCAACGGTCTTTGGAGGCCACGCGGGCGCGGGATTTGAGTGTGGGATCAACCAAGGTGAGCAGCACATCCTTGCCCTTGAAATCGAGCACCGCAGTGACCGGTGCGGTGACGCCGACCCGCGGTGAAAACGCCTCCAGTGGCTCGGTTTTGCGCACGCCGACGAGCGCGCCGCCGATGCCGTCCTGACGGTTGCGGCGCTTGATGGTTTTCAACTCGACCTCATCGGCCGGGGTGAACGAGGTGAAGACATCCGGGTTCCAGATGCCATCGCGCGTGCCCTTGGCAAAGCGCAGGCGGTAGGTTGAATCACCGGAAACAAGGGTGAGAGGGCGGTTCCAAAGCGCACCATCGCCGGTTTCGCGCAGCAGGATGGTGAGCCCAGCCACCGATTGGTTATAGACCTCGCGCGCAGCCTCGCCGGAAACCGGGGAATCCAGTAGCGCGGATGCCTCACGAGTCGCGTCAAGATAATGTGCGGCGCGTTGCTCCGGTGTGGCTTTGCGCGAAGACGCCTCTTTGAGTGATAGCACCGCACTGCGATGCAATGCTTCCTCTGGAGGCAGGCCGGTGGGAGCACAGGCGGTAAAGGCCAGCGCAGCGAGGAGAGATGCCCAAGGCGTGGAATGGTGCATGAATGAGTTTGTAGAATTGGCCCCTGAGCGTCTAGTCTGATGAATAGCGCACGGCATTTTCATTGGCATATGATTTTAGATCTCGCCCACGTGGGCGAGCGACTCCCATATACCGCCTGCTTTCCCTGCCCGAATGATGTGCGCAGCTTGCTCTCGTTTTTGTTCAAAACGCTGCATGGTTCATTTTTGATTGTTCTCCGCAGAGTGGTAATGTTTTGTGCATTCATCGGTATCCTCCGATGGATGACAACCGGCACGAATCTTATGCTCGAACAGGAATTGACGCGGCTTTTTTCCGTCAAACGGCGGATGCCCAGCCCCTACCGGGGCCAGCCGCGGCTGTTCTTCGGAACCGGCCGGCTGACGCAAGGCGAGGACTATGATTGGGACGGGCAAAAGCGCAATCGGCCTCCGGACAGGCCCTTGCTGATTTTCCAATACACCTTCGGCGGATACGGGCTTTTCAGCCGCGGCAACAAGCAGCACCACATGCAGAAAGGCCGCGCCTTCTTCGCGGTGATCCCTTCCGCGCATGTTTACAAACTGCCCCCGGAATCGCCGGGTTGGAACTTTTTCTACCTGACGTTCCAACATCCCCACACCGTCAACCGGATCGCTGCGGCGCTTGAGCAGCATTCCGGCGTGATCGAAGTGGACGAACATCATCCGTTGATCAAAAAAAGCGCGGACTTGATCCGGCTCACGCAAAACGGGGTGTTCGCCGACAGCTACGAGGAGGAGGCCCACATCCTTGACTGGATGTGCGCGGCCGAACGGGAACTCAGGGAGCCCGCCGCCTCGCGCAAGGAGAGTCATGTCTGGCAGAAGCGTGTGCTCGCCGTCTTGAACAAAAACCCCGGCGCACCGCCATCGATCGAGGAACTGGCCGCTTACTTCGATCTCAGCCGCTCGCATTTCACCCGGATTTTCAAGGAAAAGACCGGCGACAGCCCCGCCGCTTTCATCACCCAGTTCCGCGTTCACAAGATCGAGCAGGACCTGCGCCTCACCGGCAAAACGCTGGTGGAAATCGCCGATGACCACGGCTACGGAGACATCAGCCGGCTGTGCAAGGTCTTCCGCAAGACCTACGGCATGACCCCGGGCGCATACCGCAAGCTCATCTGCCGGCGCGCCGATGACGCGGATGGCGGGACACGCTGAAATCCGTCTCACAAATCCACCCTCAAGAGCACATATTGCCTGTAGGAAGTGACGGCATCCGCAATCAGGATTCCGCAACTTATGAGGATGAAGATTACGAATGACGCGACGATCCGTGGCTGCGCGGCACGCTGGCTCCACCCGCTTCTTTCCGCATGGGTCTCTGCGGTCATTTTCAGCAGTTCATTCGTGGCGGCCGCACCTTCGCTTTTGAGCGAGGAGTTTGCGACACCACCGATGAAGGCGCGCCCGTGGACATTCTGGTGGTTCCAAGGTGGATACGGCAACAAGGACGGCATGGCCAAGGATATGGCCGCCATGCGCGAGAAGGGCATCGGCGGAGTGCTGCACATGCAGACCAACAACACAACCGGCCTGCCACTGCCTTCAGAGCCCCAGATGCTCGGACCCGAGTGGGCCGATTGGTTCGGCGAGGCCGCCCGGCTTGCGCAGAGCGCCGGCATGACCTTCAGCGCAAGCATTGTGGATGGCTGGGCGTTTGGCGGCAATTGGGTGGGCAAGGAGGATGCGGCCAAAATGCTGGTATGTTCCGAACTGCAAGTCGATGGCTCCACCGACATGAGCCAAGCCCTGCCGATGCCATTCAACAGGCTCGGCGTTTACCACGATGTGGCCGTGATCGCCTTCCCGGAGCGGCCGACCCGCGCGCTGACACCGGCATCCGCCATCGGCAGCCATACCGACAAGGGCTATTGCGACGAGGAAAACTGGCCGGCCATCCATGCTGCGGACAACGACCCGGACACTTTCTGGCGAACCTCCAGCGCACCAAGCGCCGCCAGCCCCGTTTGGATCCAGCATGCCTATTCACAGCCGCTGAACGCCGTGGCGGTTTACCTGAAAGGCATGCCCGGCGGTGGCCTTCGTGAAGGTGAGCTTCAGGTGTCTGAAGACGGCAGGAATTTCCGGCCGGTCACAAAAATCAGCATGGAGCCGGGAGAGGAAAAGCAGGTTGCCATTCCCGATACACACGGCCGCCATTTCAGGCTGTGGATCACATCGGCCCATTGCCAGGATGTCAGGCTGGCGGAGTTCCAACTGCTCCGGCAGGGCGATCAACCGATCGTGCGCCAGGGCATCAAATGCTGGGATTACAAGTCGGGCAACCGCGGCATCTGGAATTACAAGTCAAAGAACGGCGGCGTTGTGATCAGTGTCGCGATGGATGATGTGAATCCGTTTCACCAACAATATGACTTGCAGAGCAGCGAGGTGATCGACCTCAGCAAATTCCTGCGGGCTGATGGCCGATTGGATTGGAAGGCACCCTCCGGACGCTGGACCATCATGCGCTTCGGCTGGACGACCATCGGACAGCACGCGCGCATGTCGTCCGGCGGCGGCTACGAGGTGGATGTCCTGAGCACCAAAGGTGCCGACCTGATGTTCGACAACGCGGCGGTTGGTATGTTGAAGGCCACCGCAAAGACGGCGCCGGGTGCGATGAAAGTCTTTCACACCGATAGCTGGGAAATCGGAGCCGATGTGCAAGGCCAGCAACCCACCTGGACACCGGACTTCCGGGAGCAGTTCCGGAAGCGCCGGGGCTACGACCTGCTCCCGCTGCTTCCTGCGATGGCGAGGCGCATCGTGGATGACAGTGAGACCACGGAGAGGTTCCTGACCGACTATCGCGCCACCATTGCCGATCTGATTGCGGACTACTATGGGCAACTCCAACACCGGGCGCACCAAACCCAAACCATGCTGAATCCGGAATCGGGATACGGCAGCTATCCAACGCCGCATCTCGACGGGCTTAAAGTTTTCGGACGCGCCGATCTGCCAATGGCGGAAATCTCACACAATGACACGGTGGAGAATTTCTCCAGCGCCATCACATCCGGTGCCATTCCCAGTTCGTTCTCGACCTGCGACGTGCTGCGCACCGCAGCTTCCGGCGCGCGCATCTACGGCCGCCAGATCGTGCAGGCGGAAACCTTGACTTATCATCCCTGGCTGGGGCAGGTCACCGCTCCCGACCGATACCGGAAGACACTCAATTACTGCTTTGCCAATGGCTTGAACTCCGCGGTGATCCACAAGTATGTGCACCAGCCGTTTGAATACAAACCGGGGCTCGAAGACTACGGAATCTTCAGCCGTCACCATACATGGTGGCCGATGGCCGAGGGCTTGTTGGGATACATCGGGCGCTGCCAGTATCTTCTGCAGCAAGTGCGCTTTGTGGCGGATATAGCCTACTTTGTGGGCGAAGGTTCTTCCCGCTACGTGACCGGCAAGGCATATCTTGATCCGTCTTTGCCGCCGGGATGCGACTATGACGGAATGAATGCCGAAGTGTTGCTGACCCGCCTGTCCGTCAGGGAAGGCCGGTGGTCGCTGCCGGACGGACTGGGCTACCGGTATCTTGTGCTCTCCCAACCCCACAGCTCGACCATGAGCGCCGAGGTGTTGGAGAAGATCTCCCAACTGGTGAAAGCAGGCGGCACCCTCATCGGCAAGCCGCCCACACGAACTCCAGGCCTGGCAAACCGGGATGCTGCCGACGCGGAACTCAAGGCAATGGCGAATAACCTATGGGGTGATGGCAACTCACCTAATGGGATTCATGCCGTGGGCAAAGGCCGCGTGGTTTGTGGCTTCTCCATCGAGGAGTTGATGCAGCAGGACAATCTGGTCCCTGACATGGTGGCCACCGTCGTCCCGCCAGACGGCAGTCCCACGGGCTCATCCGGTCCGGCCGAATCAGTCAGCCTCGACTGGATTCATCGGCAAACGAAGGATACAGACATCTATTTCGTGGCCAACCCGTCTAACAAGCCGCTGGATTTGCAACTCGCCCTGCGCGTGACCGGCAAGGTGCCGGAACTTTTCGATCCGCTCACAGGAAAGGCCGGCGTGCTTCCGAATTACTCGATCCAATCAGAGCGGACGATCATTCCCATGCGTTTCGAGGCATACCAGGGATTGTTCATCGTCTTCAGTCAAAAGGCACCCATACAGGCCACTGCCAAAGCTGAACCGAACTTTCCCGATTTCAAACCGATCCTTGAAATCAAAGGCCCGTGGACCGTTCAGTTCGATCCCGCCTGGGTAGCGCCAGCACTGGGAGCCACAGGCGACTTGGCAAAAGGCCTGGTGGTGTTCGACCAACTCACCGACTGGACTCAACGTGCTGAACCCGGTTTGAAATACTACTCCGGCATCGCCACCTACAGCACCAGCTTCAACCTGCCTGACGGACTGGCACCGGAAGTGATGTCGAAGCTGCGGCTCAGCCTCGGCGTGGTGAAGAACATCGCCCGCGTGCGTTTGAACGGCAAAGACCAGGGCGTGACGTGGTGCGAGCCGTGGCAGGCGGATCTTGGCACGGCCTGCAAACCCGGCACCAACCAACTGGAAATCGAGGTCGCAAACCTGTGGACCAACCGCGTGATCGGCGATGCCAGCCTGCCTCAGGACCAGCGCTTGACCAAATCCAACTTCCAGTTGAGTGCGGAAACACCGCTGTATTCATCGGGATTGTTGGGGCCGGTGCGGATACTGGCAGAGGAATAAAGCACCTCCCGTCGCTGGGATTAGACTCACAAATTCACCCTTAACAGCACAAATCGTCTGTAAGAATCAGGCGGTTTTCATAAGTAGTATCCAGACCACTTATGAAAATGATGAGAACAACGAATGACAGAGCGAACCGCGATGGCGGATGCCTGGGACGCCGAAGCCTTTTCGGACTTCTCTCCATGGTCGCGGCGGGCGCTCTCGGCGTGGCGAATAGCAACGCCCAACAGGCGGGCACCAAGCCGGAGCACCACAGCGACGCGCATCTCCAGCGGGTCTTGAACTGGACTGACGCCGAACACCAGGCCGCCTCGGAGGCGGCGCGAAAACTGCAGGCGGATCTCGACGCCGCGATTGCCGCGAAGGCTCAATCTTTCCGCATTCCACCCGGCGATTACACCGAATGGATGGCTCCGGGACAACCCGGGCACCGCTGCATCCTCAGTGTCATGGGAGCGGAGAACATGCACATCGACGCCACCGGAGTGACCTTCTGGACCACCGGAGACCAACGCGCATGCGCTGCGGTGTTTGACGGCTGCAAGAACGTGACGGTGAGCGGCCTCACCACCGACATGATCAAATCTCCATTTGTCCAGGGAGTCGTCTCGCAGATCATCCCCGACGGATGTTCTCCTGGAAACGACAAGATCATCATCGATCTCGAAAAAGGATTCTCAACCATCCCAGGTGGCGTCGGCCGCACCTGGCACATGCGCCGCGATGGCAGCGTGACGGCCTACCCCGGAAAACTCAATCCGATCCATGACAGCAGCTTGCCCCCCGGCAAGGCGGCGTGGATTTATCGCGGGAAGTCCGCGGGGGACGTTGAGATCGGCGACCGCCTCTCCTTTCACCACATGAACGGCAGCGGCGGAGTGGTGATGATCAACTGCGGCGGCATGAATTTCACGGATTTGACGGTCTTTTCGTGCGGCTCATTCTGTGTCTGGGAAATGGGTGAGCGCTCGCCGGGAGGAAATACCTACACGCGGATGCGGATCATCCCGCGCCCCGGCTCCACCCGGATCGGGGTGGGTGCGACCGACGGGTTTCATTCCTACAACCAGCACAAAGGGCCGACGCTCATCGACTGTGAGATTGCGCGAACTCACGATGACGGCATCAACATCCACGGCCACATCAATGTGGTGGTCGATGTGCTGCCCGACGGGCGTCATGTCCTGGCGAGCATCCACGCTCGGGATTATGACATCGGCACCGAGTTGATCCTGCGCCAGGCACCGGCCATGAAGCCGCTGGGCGCGGCGAAGGTGACTGCTTGGGAGCCGTTTGACAAAGCCGAGGGGCTCAAGCTCTACGAGCGGATGCGCGAGCGCTACAAGCAGGAGTTCGGCACCCCCATCCGCGACGTGATCGTGCCTGAGTTCAATGTGGTCTCCTTTGACCGCCCCACGGAGCTCGCGGAACTCGATATCGCCATCTCCCAGGAATACTGCGGGCGGGGAGCCCGGATCACCAATCTGTTTGTCCACGATGGCTGCAACCGCGGGGTCTTTGTCTTGGGTCCCGATTCCATCATCGAAAACAGCCGCTTTGAAAATATCAGCTTCGGCGGTCTCGGTCTCGCCACCGATGTGACCGAGTTCCTTTCCGGCGGCATTCCGAACAACACAAAAATCCTGGGAAACACGTTTGTGAACTGCGGAACGCAAAACTTCGGCGGTGAGTTTGCCGACGGCGTGATCTGGGCGATGTGGGGCGCTATCTCGCTCTCGCCCTGCCTGCCGCCGTTCCATCAGGAAGCCTTCCTGCACCTCACTCCCCACATCCTTTACGAAAACATCGAGATCCGCGGCAACCGGATCATCGACACCCAGGGCCTGCCGATCTTCATCGGCAACAGCCGCGGCGTGACCGTCGCCGACAACGTGATCATCAGGCCGTTTCAGGCAACACCCGAAAAGCTGCGCTTCCTCGATCTGACCCGGCCCGGCGTGATCGAGCAAAAATTCGCCCCGCCGGTGCCAGCGGAGCTGCTGCCCGTGCTGCGCGAGCCGTTTTACGGGATCTTCATTTCCGCCAGCGATGAGGTCACCCTCACCGGAAACCGTGTAGAGGAAGCGCCGCCGTTCTTCAAGGGCCTGCTCGGCGTCGGGCCATGGAACGGAAAGATCCACGTCCCATGATAACATTGCTCAAAATTCTACCCATCCTCTTCCTTGTGCCATCACACTTATGAAAACATCACCCCCCATTTCCCCGCCCTCCGGTCCGGCTCAATGGCTCTTTCAGGGCCCTTCCGCCAAAAGCAAACTTCTAGCAAACGATATGAAAAAAGCAACCAAGACAGTCATTGTGGCACTCGGATTACTCATGGGAGGCCTCGCACAGGCAAAAGTTTTCGACGATTTTTCGTCGGGTAATTTGATGGATAACTGGTCTACCACCTCGACGGACACCGGCTTGAAGTGGACGATCGAAGATGGCGTGCTGGCCTTCAGTTCCGCTAGTGCGCACCCCGGAACGGCGACCTATGTTTCGCGCAAGCAGGATTTCAAGCTGGTGGGCACGCCGGAGAAACCGCTGGTGGTGTTTATCGAATTGCCTGAGACGTTTTTCTCCAAGCAAGCGCTGAATACCGGGCAGCATGAAGCCTTCACCTTTGGCGTCCGCGACAGCGAGGAACAGTCCATGGCGGGCACCATCAACTTTACCGCCACCGAGGCGGGCCTGAGCGGGAATATTATCCTCTCGGTCACGGGTGCTTCCCCGGCTGTGAACTGGAGTTTTTCACCGATGCATGCGGGTGACAAGCTGCTGCTGACATGGGATGGTTCGGTTGTGCGCTTCCTGCGCTTCGATGCCAGACTGGAAGCGGTGCATGATCTGACCCTCCCGGTGCGCACGCCGGAGGGCTTCCGGTTTGCCAATGATACCGGTGCTTTATTCATGACATATGCCTCACGGCAGGGCACTCCGGCGGGGGATGGCCGCGTTGCGCTGGCTGCCATTGGGGTTGCCCATGGCGCATCCTTTGCCACCAACAATCCCCGCTCGGCTGATGGAACTCTGGAGCTGCTTGAGGTGCGGAAGATATGGAACGAGGCGCCGCATAATGGCTTTACCGGACTGGCCCGTTTTAACGATCAATGGTTTGTCTCGTTTCGTGAGGGCGAGAAGCACGAGTATCATCCCTCCGGGCAGTTGAGGATCATCCGCTCGCGCGACGAAGGCCAGACCTGGGAGACGGTCGCCCTCAAAAAGTGGGACGGCGGCGATGTGCCCGAGGCGGGGCTGTCCATCACTGCTAACGGTGAGTTGATGGTGACGGGTCTTGTCAATGTTGGCGGAAACCGCTTTCAGTCCACCACCTGGTTGTCGGCGGATGGCGAAAACTGGCGCGGACCGTTTGTGGATGAGGAAAACAATCCCACCTGGCGCTGGCGGACCGAATGGCATGAGGGCTACGGCTACAGCGTGGCTTACTCGGGCATCCATCAACCAAAGGTCGCCCTGTATCGCACCGCCGATGGCAAAAGCTGGGAACTGGTGAGTAAGGACATGGGTCCGCCAACGAGTGACTGGCAGACCGAAGCCCATGTGGTCTTTGCCAATGACGGCACCGGGTATTGTTTGCTGCGGCAGGACTGTGGGGCTGGGAATGACACGCGCAATACCCCCACTGGCTACATCGGCACCGCTGCTCCGCCCTATACGGAGTGGAGTTGGCAGCCCCTTGGTCGTCGCATAGGCGGGCCGTTCATTAAATTACTGCCCGATGGCAGGTTGCTCAGTGTGATGCGCCTGCACGAATCCTTCACCGGTCACCAAACTGGCTATACCGCTCTGGTCTGGATTGACCCGGAAACCGGAAGCCTGACTGAAGCCCTGCGGCTGCCTTCCGGCGGCGGCGACACCAGCTACGCTGGCGTGGTGCTGCATGAGGGCGTTCTTTGGATCAGCTACTACTCGCGTCATGGCGGTAAAACGGAAATCTATCTGGCGAAAGTGGCACTTGGCGATGCGGCATCCAACTGATGCGCCGGAAGTTGCGGCCAACTTGTGCAGCAAGCCCGGAGGTCCGGTTCCCGAGGGATGGCTGCCACATCTTGTGCGCGAGGCGCCATTCGACACGGGGGAAGTGCTGGTGAGGTGCGACACGATCAAGATGCTTGCCGATGCGACACATGGCCTACCGATTGATGTCCATCTTGCAGTGCCAACTGAGCTGCCACCCCTCCTGCGCGAAGCATTCTACGGAATCTTCGTCTCCGCCAGTGAGGACGTGACCCTCACGGGCAACCGGGTGGAAGAGGCACCGGCCAACTTCAAGGGGCTGCTCGGCATCGGGCCATGGAACACGAACATCCGCGGGCAATGAATGCCTCCCGTCGGCCTTCCGCCGGCCTCAAAAGAACCGTAAATAGCACATATCGCCGGTAGAATCGGATGCGCCCTCCCGCTAGCATGGCGGCAGAATGAGGAATAAAATATCGAGCAACGCAGCGGGCTGTGACGATGGCTGCTTGGGGCGCCGGATCATGCAAGCCAAGCGGTCTGGGGGAGCGGGTGATCCAGGCGGCGAAAGCAAAATGATACTAATGGAACCGAAACTCAAACTCGCCACCTCGCTACTATGTCCTTTAATCCCGAAAACGGCGATTTCGAAATGGGTTCCCCATTCCGCTACAGGAATCGCGGTTTTCGGGTTAATCTTCGCCCTGCTGAATGGGCTGCCGTTGAGCCGGGCCGACCAAGTCGCGGGCCGGGTGCTGGATGCGCCGCTGCCGTATCCCGATGGCTCGATCCGCTTTCATGTGCTGCCGGCTGGCGTAGTGCAGCGCGAGCCAGATTTCAAAGGCGGCTCCGCTGGTGGGTCCCGCGCAACCACGAATGCCTTCACCGATCATTTTGACGGCCCCCGCGATGCCCGCTGGGTGGATGTGGAGGGCCAGACCGAAGCCCGTGACGGCGTGCTGCGCAGCGTGAGCGATGGCGGAGTGACGATTGTTAACGGCCTTGTGGACGAACGGGCCAAGGTGCGGGTGCGGGCGGAGAAACAGCTCCAGTTCGGCATCGTGCTGCGCTACGAAAACAATGACAACTACGTCCTGGCGTTTTTCGAGCCGACGCAAAAAATTATCGCGGTGCATGAGCGGAAGAACGGCAGTTGGGGGCCGCATGTCACCGCGACGAAAATCGAGGGGGTGGCCGACGGCCCGGTCACGCTGGAGGCTGAGATTGCGGGGCCGGATCTGAAGCTGGTGCTCCGTGACAGCCAGGGGGGGACGTGGCAGGCGGCCTGCAAGCTGGGCACTTTTCTGCAGCCGGGTGCGGTGGGCATCTATTGCGATCCGGCCTCCGCCAAGGGCGCGCAGGAGTTTGATGACTTCGAGGCGGAGGGTTCCCTGGCGCAGGAAGCGGTCTTTGACCCGGCCAAGTCCGGCTTTGTGGCCTTGCCCGCGGGATCGCCAAGCCGGCCGTTGGTGCTGTTTCAGGAGAATTTCGACAGTGGCAAGTCGGGTTCGATGCCGGCGGTCATCGGTGGTGCCCAAGTGGTGGATGGACAGTTGCGGTTGAGCGGTGCCCAGGCTGTGGCGCTGGCCCAGGGCGTGCAACAAAAGGACGGATCGGTGAGTGTGACGGGAGATGCCGGCCTGCAATTCGGCGTGGTGCTGCGTTATCAGGACGCCGACAACTATCTGCTGGCGTTCTACTCGCCGGCCCAGAAAACCATCGGCTGGCATGAGCGGCGTAACGGTAATTTCGGCCCATGGGTGGCCGCGCGCGCCGTTCCCGAGCTCAAGTCCAAACGCGTGCGGTTGACGGCGGTGGTGGAGGGCGGCCGGATTCGCTCGCTGCTCACGGATGACGAGGGCAACGCCTTTGTCTGCGCTGGCAAAGTCGAGCACCTCAAAGAGGCGGGCAGAGTCGGGGTTTACTTTGACACCGCCGCTGGACCGGGCGAACAAAAAGTGGATGATTTTGTGGCCAGCGGCCGGGGTGCCGTGGTTCAGGATGATGCCGTGCAGGTGGTTGTGCCGGCGAGCGTTCGCGGCGACGGCTTTGTGTGGAATCTCGGCGAGCAGGTTCAAGTAGAAGGCGCGCCTGCCGATTCCATCTGCGGCGAGGCGAAACTCAAAGCCATCGCGGTCAAATCCGCGGCGGACCTGACTTCCCCCGGGCAACAGCCAGAGCGTTTGTTTCCCACCCGCGCACCTTCGAGGGATTGGGTGCGCTTTCCTTCACCCGGCTTCAAGAACCCGGTCACCGGCGTGATTTATCGCATGGCGGATCCGGTGGTGTGCGGCGTGGCGCTGGGCGGTTTGGACACCGGTTGCTTGGATCTTGAGTCCAGCGGGCTTTGGGGCTATTCTACCTTGTTTAACAGCCATCTGCCCCGCTCGGGGCCGATGAACGAGCCCGCCCTGGGATTGAGCGTCGGTGGGCGCACTTGGGTTTTGTGCAATCCCAAGGCAACGAAGGCTCACTTCGTGGGCACATTAATGGCCAACACGCTGCCCGGAGATGATCCCAGGCATATCGCCCCAGGCCCATTGGAGCTGAACGGAGTTTCGACGCCCCAAGAAATTCATTACCACGGCCACTATCCCATGGCCGATATGGAGTTTGAAACCGACGCGCCGGTGTCTGTGGGGATGCGCGCGTGGTCGCCGTTCCTGCCGGGAGACGAGGTGGGTTCGATGATGCCGGCGCTGTTCATGGAGGTGCATTTGCGCAACGAGTCGGGCCAGCGCCAGAGCGGCTCGGTGGCGGTGAATTTCCCCGGCCCACTGCCGGCGGAGGCGGATACGGTGACGTTTCAGCGCCAGGAGCGGGTGGAGGGGGAATTGCGGGGGCTGCAAGTCAGCGGCCGGCGCGCCACCTACGTGCTGGGGGCGATAGGCGAGCCGCGCGTCCGCACCGGGGCGGGCCTCGGCACGAACCCCGAGGCGTGGGCCCGGATTCAGACCAGCCTGCCGACGGCCGGCACCAACCAGTCCGGCGGGTCTGCGGCGGTGGATTTCGATCTGGCGGCGGGCGAGCAGAAAGTCGTTCGCTTCGTGGCCAGTTGGTATTCGCCGCAGTGGTATGGCGGGGGAAGCTGGGGCTTCACCAAGGAGCCCAAGGATGGCGTGTGGGGACAGCCGCTGGGCCAGTTGGGCACCTACACGCACATGTATGCGAAGCATTGGCCGGATGCCTGGCAGACGGCGCAGGCCGCCGCCCAGGGATATGATGGTTTGCAGCAGCGCGTGCTCGGCTGGCAGGCGGAGGTTTTCAACGACCTGACGCTGCCCGCCTGGCTGCGCGAGGGTTTGGTAAATGTGCTCTACCTCATCACCGAGACCGGCCTGTGGACGCAAAAGGACGCCAGCTTCAAGCCGGAATTCAAGGAAGAGGACGGCCTCTTTGGCATGTGCGAGAGTCCGCGGGCGTGTCCCCAGATTGAATGCATTCCGTGCTCGTTCTACGGAAACATTCCCGTGGTGTATTTCTTTCCCAAGGCGGCGCTGTCCACCCTGCGCGGCTACAAAAATTATCAGGACGCCGAGGGCGCCCCGCCGTGGATCTTCGGGCCGGCGGTGGATTTCAAATGGCCCCGGCGCGGTTACCAGGTGACGATGAATCCGGCCTGCTACACCGAGATGGTGTCCCGCTACTGGAAAACGCACGGTGACTCGGAGTTTCTCAAGGAATTTTATCCGTCGGTCAAGAAGACCACCGAGTTTACTATGGGTATGAATCGCGGTCCGGGCGGGATCATCGCCATGCCGGATCACCGGGTCAGCGACAACCCCAACGGCAGCGGCATGTCGCCGGAGACGGAGTGGTTTGAGTTCCTCCAATGGTATGGCTACGCGACCCATCCCGGCGCGGTGAAGCTGGCACAGTTGCGCACGGTGGCTGCCATGGCCCGGGCCGTGGGCGATGTCGAGTTCGCCGAGAAGTGCGACCGCGTGACCGCCGAGGGAATGCAGTTCATGGAGGACAAGCTGTGGATGAAGGACGGCGGCTACTACCGCAACTTCATCGAGGAATCCACGGGCCGCAAATCCGACCACATCTTTGCCTATCAGCTCGATGGGGAATGGATGGCGATGTTCAATGGCGTGCCGAGCGTGTTCCCGAAGGAGCGCGTGAAGACTGTGCTGCGAACCGTGCGCGAGAAGAACGTGCCGCACACCCGATATGGTGCCGTGAACCTTGTCAACCCGGACGGCACGATCATGCCCTATGGTGGCTTCCCCCTGGCCGGATTTTACGAGCCGTATGACTTCTTCACGCCGGAGTTGTTCATGCTCTCGATGACCTATATTTACGCCGGCGAAAAGGACTTCGGCCTCGAACTGGGCCGGCGTTGCCAGCAAAACATCGCGCTGGAGCAGGGCATGACATGGGACGGCGCGAACGTGATTCGCGGCAACACCGGCGAGCGCGGCTTCGGCAATGACTATTACCAGAACATGATGATGTGGTCCTACCCCGCAGCCCTCGCGGGCGGGGACATCACCGGCCCGATGAAGGGTGGCGGCCTGGTGGAGCGGGTGATCCAGGCGGCAAAGGCCAAGTGACCTTTTCAAAACTAACCAAATGAAAACCATATCCGGCCTCGGCTGTTGCAAACTGATGATAGGTATGGCGCTGGCCGCCGGCGTTCACGCGGAAACCTGGGATCTGGCCCGCGATTGGAGCGATGCGGCCAACCCGAACGGCGTCTGGTCATATGAGCAGGCCCCGGATCTGAGCCAGGCCAAGTCCACCACCGTCGCCACGCAGTCCGGTGAGATCCGCGTCCTCACTTTGGATGCCGCCTCAAGCACGGGCCGGACGTTGCTAGATAAGCCGGTGGCGCAATGGCTGGGCGCGGGCAACGCGGACTTTCCGAAAGGCGATCAGCCCGCTTGGACGGCGGGCGGCATTCCGGGAGTCTTTCGCAGCACCGGCGCGAGTGCGCATGACATGCCGAAAAACCGCGTCGGCATCCACGCGCCCACGGTGATTCGCTGGACGGCTCCGCGTCAGATGATCGTGGATATCACGGGCGGTGTCTGGATGCCCCGTGACCTGGGCCGGATCAACGGCGTCACGATCGGCAAGACATCCCGCAGTGGCAAAGAGGCGTCGTTTCTGGTGGAGGACGCCCCCGTGCCCGGCCGCCCCGCGAGTTTCAATTCTGATCATCTGCTCACCCTGTCGCATCTCGCAAAAATGGCGCACGGCTCGGACGGCATGCTGCGCAGTGTCGCGGTTGAAGCGGGCGATTCCCTCTGGCTGTGGATCAAGGTGCGCAATGGCGACAATGACTTTGTCGGTGTGGATCTGAGCATTTCCGAATCGGGCGAGGCATCCGCAGCAAATGCGTCCACGCTTGCCCCCGGCCCGCGCCTGTTTCCGATTGACGGCCCGGCCAGTCAGTGGGCGCAATTCAAAGCGGAAGGATTTTCCGCCCCGGTCACCGGGGCGGTCTATCGCCGTGACACGCCCGCCACCTGCGGTGTGCCGCTGGGCGGCGTGGACACGGGCTGCATTGATTTTGAGACGAGCGGGCTTTGGGGATACTCGACGATTTTCAACACGCACATCCCGCGCCGCGGACCGATCAACACCCCGATGCTGGGTTTGAGCGTGGGCGGGCAAACGTGGGTGCTGTGCGATCCGGATCAAACGAAGCCGGGGCAGGGCAACTTCCAGCCGCCGTTCTGCTACTACTTCCCGCAGCACCAGAATTTCCTGAATGCGCAGGGTAAGCCGATGGCCGAGCCGTATGTCCAGACCCTGCCGTTTGCCACGCTGAAGACCGCGCGGGAAATCCATTACTGGGGGCATTATCCGGTGGCCGATCTGGAATTCGAAACCGACGCGCCGGTGCAGGTGGGAATGCGCGCGTGGTCGCCGTTTTTTCCCGGCGACGTCAAGGCATCGGCCATGCCAGCGGCGGCGTTCGATGTGCACCTGCGCAACACCAGCGGCCAACGGCAGAAGGGCAGCGTGGCCTTCAGCTTTCCCGGGCCGACCGTGCGCGAGGGCGGCACGAATCATTTTGCGCGCTCGCCAATGGCTGCGGGCTTGACCGGAACCTTGGTGGAATCGCCAAAGGCCAGTTATGTCCTCGCAGTCCAGGATGAGAAGCAAGTGCGCCTGGGCGGTGACCTGGCGGACAGCGCTGAGGCGTGGGGCAAACTGGGCACGACCCTGCCGCAACCGGCGGCATCACACGGCGGCAGTTCGGTGGCGGTGGACTTTGATCTGGCAATGGGGGAAACCAAAGTCGTGCGCTATGTCCTGGCCTGGAGCGCGCCCGAATGGAACGTGGGCGGCAAAAATTGGTCGTCGCAAACCACGACCTACAAGCACATGTATGCACGGTTTTTCCCCGATGCGAAGACCACCGCGCAGTTGATGGCAAAACGGCACGGGGAACTGCTCAGCCGTGTGCTCGCGTGGCAGCAAGTGGTTTACAGCGACAAAAACACTCCAGGCTGGCTCGCGGATTCCCTCATCAACGTGCTCCATCTCATTGCCGAAACCGGAATGTGGGCGCAGAGCGGCCGACCGTTAGGCGACTGGGTGCGGCCGGAAGACGGCCTGTTCGGCATGAACGAATGCCCGCGGACCTGCCCGCAGATCGAGTGCATCCCCTGCGGATTTTACGGCAACCTGCCGCTGGTATATTTCTTCCCGGAACTCGCCCTGTCCACCTACCGCGGCTACGCGGCGTATCAATTCGACGACGGCGCGGCTCCGTGGGTGTGGGGCGGTTGGACCGGCGGGTTCGAACCGCCGGTGGAATTCGGCAAACCGGCCCGCGGCTATCAGCACGCCTCCAACGGCATCTCGCTGGCCGGGATGATCGACCGCTACCTGGTGGTTCACGGCGATCCGGACGGCAGCTTTGTCCGCGAGTTCTACCCGATGGTGAAGCGCAACCTGATCTACACCATGAACCTTTCGCAGCGGAAGGATTTCTCTGTCGGGCAACGCGCCATCGCCATGCCGGACCACGACCGCACCGAGTGGTTTGAGGCGGGCAACCCGGCGTGGTTTGGCATGACCGCGCACATGGCCGGTCTGCGCAACGCGCAAATCCAGATCGGAGAGCGCCTGGCAAAACTCGCTGGCGACCCGCCGTTTGAAAAACAATGCCAGGAGTGGCGGGCCGCCGCCAGCGAAGCCACGGAGCGCGACTTGTGGAATGGCGGCTACTATCTCAACTGCTTCGATCCCGTCAGCAAGCAGAAGGACGATCTGGTGTTTGGCTATCAGTTGGACGGACAATGGATCAATTTGCAGCACGGGCTGAAGGACGCGTTCCCAAAGGACCGGGTGAAGACCACGCTGCAGACGATCCGCGACGGCAACGCCAAAATCAGCAAATTCGGCGTTGTGAATTACGCCCATGCCGACGGTTCGCCCGCGCCGGTGGGCGGCTACGGGACCTACAGTTATTTCCCGCCCGAGTTGCTGATGCTGGCCATGACCTATATGTATGAGGGCGACCGCGAGTTCGGCATCGATCTCGCCAAACGTTGCTGGGAAAACATCGTGTGCCGCCAGCGCTATACCTGGGACATGCCCAACGTGATGCGCGGCGATCAGGATACCGGCGAGCGGGGGTTCTACAACGGCGGCCACGATTATTATCAGAACATGATCCTCTGGCACCTGCCTGCCGCATTGGCAGGACAGGATCTCGGCGGCCCGGCAAAACCCAACGGCCTGGTGGAGCGGGTGATCCAGGCGGCCAAATGAAACCGAAACAAATGAAAACGAAACAAATGAAAGCCGTATCCGGCTTTGGCCGGGGGCAAAGGATGTTGGGCCTGGCCCTGGCAATGCTCGTGTCACCAATGGCTGTCGGCTTCGCGGCGGCCACGCCAGTGGCGGAACCTGAAACCATCCCAGGCACGCGGATGCGCGTGGATTGGCAGGCACTCGTCTCGGGGCACAATCTCAATCTGCCCAAACTGCCGGATAACTTCAACGATTCCCTGCGGATAGGGAACGGTGACATCGGCGTGGCGGTTTACGCGGTTCCCGAGTGTTTGGTTCTCTCGGTAGCCAAGAACGACTTGCTGGATTATCGCTGTTTGGAGCCGGGTAATTTCACTCTGCCGCCCACCGCCAAGCCGGCGGGGGCGATCCGTTTTAGAAACGCCAAGCCCGGAAACCCCACAGCCCAGGTCCGTCATGATATCTGGAATGGGGAGATCGATGTCCGCTCCGAAAATGCGGCATCGCCTGAAATCAGAACCTTGGTTTCAAAAAAACGCAATTTGATCGTAACGGAATACCAACCGGCCAACGGGCAGGACTTCGATATCGAGATCGCACGCAACAAGGACAACAGCACCAGCAAGATCACGAATACGCCGGAACTGGGAGTTGAGGGACGGGATTTCTGGGTTCGGTATCAGTTTCCTCCCGACCCGGATACCTACCCCGGCGGTTTTGAATATGTGATGTATGGCCGGGTCATCGGGGGCGAGGTGACCAAGGCAGATGTGGTGAGCGATTTCACAAATGTGCAGCAAACGCCGGAGACTATATCGAGCTTTGCCCGGATGCGGATGAAGTCGTCAACTGCGGTGACGGTTCTGGTCGCGGTGGTCACCACGCGTGACAGCGCGAATCCCATGCAGAAAGCCAAGTCGGAGGTTGACAGCGCGCAGAGCGTCGGGCTCGCGCAGTTGCGACTGGAGCATGCCGGGTTGTGGCATGAATTCTGGAGGAAATCCTTCGTCCAACTGGCCGACCGGGATTTTGTGAACCAGCAGTGGTTTCTGAGCCTGTATCATCTGGCCTGCATCACACGACCGGGAGCCATCGCCCCCGGTATGTTTGGTCCGTGGATATGGGAGGACTTCCCCGGCTGGGGTAATGACAACCATTGGGACTACAATATGCAATCGACCATCTGGGGCGCATTCTCGAGCAACCATCATGAGCTGACTGAGGCATATCACCAGGCCGCCTTCGACCTGCTGCCCGCTGCGAAACTGGGCACAGCAGAGTATGGTAATTTCCCCGGGGCCAAGTACCCCGTTTTGTCGTGGCCCAGGAATTATACCCAAATTGCCGTTTCCAGGAAGTACGGAGGTCCGTTTGTAAATGGCTTTGTCGCCCAGCCGCTCTGGTGGTATTATCAATATAGTCAAGACAAGACGTTTCTCCGTGAGAAAGGGTATCCGGTTATTAAGGCGTGTGCTGAGTTCTATGAGCACTTCGTGCAGCGCGCACCGGACGGCAAATACGACATGCCGCCCACCGAGGTTTGGGACTTGGTTTCTCAATCAGTCGGAAAAATAGCCGATTCCAGGAACAGCACCATAGATCTGGCATTTGCAAAGATGCTATTCAGGATGGCGTCTGCGGCGAGCAAGGTTTTGGGCGTAGATGCCGACAAGTGTGGTGTCTGGGATAATATTGCGAACAACTTGCGAGACTATCCTACGGCAGTTATTGATGGGAAAGATTTCAAGCCAGTCGATCGCCGAGCGGCGGGAGCAATGCCGCTTTACACCTCCCGCAGCTTTCCATCCGGTAAAGTGCTGGTTGCCTACGAAAACTATCCCGTCGTCGAATACAATGTTCCGCCCTGGACGATGCCGATTTTCCCGGGGGGCGATATCGGCCTGCACAGTCTGCCGAAAGAACAAGAACTGGCCCTCCGGACATTGGAGATTACTCCCTACTATCTTTGGGATGACTTAGTGATGCTTTCCATGGCGTGGATACGGCTTGGGCACGACCAGCTTGATGTCGCCGAAAAACACGCGCGCTCACTAGTCCGTACCAATGGAATGCAATCCTATCCAAGAGATTGCTGGCCGGCTCGATTTGGAATTTTCACACACTTGCTGGGCTGGCCCATTGTGGTCAATGAGAGCCTGGTTCAGAGCTACACCGGTCAGATTCGCGTGTCCCCGGTGAAGCTGAAGAACGCCGCCCGTTTCGCCCGCTTGCGGGCCGAGGGCGCGTTCCTGCTCAGCGGCGAAATCCAGAGTGGCGGCAAGGTGTCGTATCTGGCCATCACCAGCGAAGTCGGGCGGCCATGCAATCTGGTGCGGCCTTGGGATGGCCCGGTGCGGGTGCGCCGCCTGGATTCGATGGCGGAGGTGACGGTGGCGGAGAAGGACGGCGTGCTGACGTTCCCTACAACCGCCGGAGCCACCTACGTGCTGGACCGTCCTGATGCGCCATGGGAATCACAACCGGTCACCGACATCGCGCAAACTTCCAAATAGTTCAATGAACTCATGATCGGGTATTGCGGCATCCGCCACTGACTAACTCTCAAAACCAAACCAAATGAACCAAATGAAAACTGTTTCCGGCTATGGCCGGGGTCGGGTGATGATGAGTCTGCTGCTGGCGCTGGCCTCCAGCCTTACCATTCAGGCGGAATCCCCTGCGGGCAGGCTGTTCCCACCTGGTCTGCCCACCAACCAATGGCAACAATTTCCCGCCGTTGGTTACGACCAGCCCGTGAGCGGCTCAATCTACCATGCCGAACCCCGCCTCTGGTGCGGGATGCCGCTTGGTGGCCTGGCCACCGGTTGTCTCGACATTGAAAATGACGGCACTCTCGGTTATTCCACGATCTTTTCCCACGTCTGGGGACACGACGCCGGCAGTGATGGCAGCGTCAGGTGGCGAGACATCGTGTGGGCGCAGAAAAACGGTCAGCTTGAGGACCGATTCATCGACGATCCGAGCCGGGGGAAAATGAATGCGCCGTTCCTCGGGCTTTCCGTGGAAGGTCAATCGTGCGTGCTGTCCACGGCCGCCGTGGGCGACGTCAAAAAGGCTTCCAAGCTCGAATACTGGGGACACTATCCGATCCTGGACGTCGAATATGAACAGGATCTACCGGTGCAGGCGGGCCTGCGTTGTTTTTCACCCTTCCTGCCGGGCGAGTCGAATGAGTCGAATGTTCCCGGCGCGGTGTTCGAGGTGCGGTTGCGGAACACGCAGGACCGGCCGGTTTCCGGCCGACTGGCGTTCAGTTTCCCCGGTCCGAGGCCCCGCGAGGCGAACGGCCGACCCTTTACCCGGCAATTGGTGGGGAAGAACGGCTCTGCCTATCAAGGGGCATACATCGCCACCAGCGAGCGGATTGGCTATGTCCTGGCGGCACTCGGTGGCGAAAAGGTGACTTGCGGCAAAGGTTTGGGAACGAATGCGGCGGATTGGATGAACCTCGGTCATGTCTTGCCGGCATTCGAAGCCGCAAGCGATTCGCCGGACGGCAGCGCGAGCGTGGGCGTGGATTTCTCTCTGCCCGCATTGGGGACGAAAACCGTTCGCTTTGTGCTGGCATGGTATGCCCCGCAGTGGTCCACGGATTTTCCCTACGACGGCGTGGTCGATCGCTGGTTCACCAAGATGTATTCCACCCGGTTCCGCGATGCCCCGGCCGTAGCGGATTATCTTGCGAAAAATCATGAATCACTGCTCCGGCGGATCATCGCATGGCAATCGGTGATATACGGCGAGAAATCGCTGCCGCCCTGGCTGCGGGATGGACTGGTGAACACGTTGCACCTGTTTCCGGAGTGCGGCTTCTGGGCCGCGGCGGAACCGCCGCTAGGCCATGATTTCGCGCCCAACGGTCTTTACTCACTGGTGGAAAGCACCGTCGCCGACGGCCAGCAATCCTGCATCCCGTGCGACTGGTATGGCAATCTGCCTCTGGTCTATTTCTATCCCGATCTGGCGCGCACCACTCTGCGTGCTTACGCCAAATTCATGCGGGAGGATGGCGCGGTGCCATTCACCCTGGGGCGTGGGCTGGATCTGCTGGCCGAAACACAGCCCGACCGCCAGCGCACGCTGAATGGTTGCTGTTATGTGGACCTCGTGGACCGGCTATGGCAGCGAACCGGCGACAGGTCCGTTCTGAAAGAGTTCTATCCGTCCGTGAAACGCTCGGTGGAATACATGATGAGTCTCGTTCCCGGTCCTGCAGGAGTCATCAGCACGGCGGGCGATCAGTGGTATGAATCCATGGCCTGGCCGGGCATGTCCAGTCACGTGGGGGGCGTGCGCCTGGCCACCCTGCGGATTGCCGAACGCATGGCCAAGCAGCAGGGCGATACCGCCTTCGCCGCCAAGTGTGTCGATTGGCATGCTCAAGGAAGCCGCATGATGGAGGAATTCCTGTGGGCCGGGAGCCACTACCTGATTTACAACGACGAGAAGAACAGCAACGCCGCCTACCGCCACCAGACGGAGCAGAAGGGTGCCGGCTTCATTGCCGACGTCAACCAAGGCTCCGGTGAGAAATCCGATCTCGTGCTCTCCTATCAACTGGACGGAGAATGGATGGCGCGCTTTCACGGCTTGCCCGGCGTGTTTCCGAAGGAGCGCGTGAAACAAACGCTGACGACCATTGAGCGGCTGAATGCGCCCCTCACCACCGCCGGTTTGCTGGTGGTGGTTGGCGCGGATGGCAAACCCACTTCGTTTGGCGGCCGCATGGGCAGTCTGTCGAGCATGCCCGCCTCGGCCTTCATCACCGCGATGAGTTATATCTATGAAGGTGAGCGGGAGACCGGCTTGCGCGTCGCTCATGACGCGCTCAACGAGATGGTGAACGTCCAGGGAATGACGTGGGACATGCCCAACATCATGGTCGGCACCAAGGAGAAAAAACAGCGCGTCTATGGCACCGATTACTACCAGTGCCTGAGTTTGTGGGGACTGCCTGCAGCCTTGGCGGGGGAAGATATCGCCACGACGAGCCGCCAGGGCGGCCTGGTGGAGCGGGTGATCCAGGCGGCAAAAGCCAAGTGATCTAACTAATAAAAATGATGAAAAAGATAATAATCCATTCCATGTCCATCGCATCCGCACGCCGTTGCGGCCGTTGCCTGACCCTTGGCCTGCTGCTATCGGGTTGGCAATTGGCGGATGCCGGAGCGATCATCGTGGCGGCGGCCAATTCCACGGCGGAATCCAAGCGCCGCGCGGACCTTGTGTGCGACGGCAAGGATGACCAGGTCGAGTTGCTGGCCTCCTTCACCCGAGCGTCCCGGGTGAAGACCGTATTCGAGCGGAATCCGGCCACTCTGGAGGCCACGGAGTGTTTTGCCGGGCATTCGGTCGAGTGGCTGCCGGGCGATTACCACCTGTCGGAAACACTGACGATTCCTGACGCCGAGGATTGTGTCATTCAAGCCGAAGGCACCCGGTTCCATTACTCGGGAGAGAAGGGCGACGCCATCGTTCTGCAAGGGATGAGCCGCTGCCGCTACCGCTTCGGCACGGTGTTCTGTTCCTCCGAGGGCGCGGCGCTCCGGGTCCAGCCAACCGAGAACATGCCCTCGCTCATGAGCATCGTGAGCTTTACCGGACTGATCGGGAGCAATCAGAAAGGCGTCGGCTTGTGTGTCGATTCGAGTGTTGAGAATGTCTGCACCATGCGTTTCGAGGGCACCGACATCCGCGGCTTCGACGTCGGCGTGCTGGTTGCCGATGCACGGGCGTCGCGCCCGGACAAGCCCGGATCCGGCAAAACCGATACGAACTGGTATTGGTTCAGTTATATCCGGATGTGCAACACCTGCATCTGGGAAAAGCGCAATGGAATTGATAGCGGCAACTGGTCGGTCAATGTGGATGCCAGCATTCCCAACTCCACCGCGATCCGGACCGCAGCCTGCTACGGGCGCTGGTCGGTGATCATGGGCACTTACAGCAGGGACAACACGCGCGCCGTCATCCTGGACCCGGGCGCGGCCCACAATGTCATCGAAGTGACTCCGCCGATTGGCTTGTTCGCTCCGTCCGAAGACCGGAGCGGCAACGACAGCAATGTGATCATGAACGCGTTGACGCCCGCGACGATCAACCGCCCCGGACCCTGACACCGGAACATTATCAGACCGAACACAACCTCCTTTCCAATCCATCCTAACATAACGATTCCCACACCCATCGTCAGCCCCTTCCAGGCCCCCCCCGCGAAGCTGCGCTACCTCGACCTGACCCGGCCCGGCGTGATCGAGACAAAATTCGCCCCGCCGGTCGCGCCGGAGATGTTGCCCCTCCTGCGCGAGCCGTTCTACGGGATCTTTGTCTCCGCCAGCGAGGACGTGACCCTCACGGGCAACCGTGTGGAAGAGGCCCCGGCCCACTTCAAGGGTCTGCTCGGCGTCGGGCCATGGAACACGAACATCCGCGGGCAGGAATGATCACGTCCCCACACGCCTATGCAAAGCGCATCAGAACCATACTTATGAACAGAATTTACAAGCTCCTCCTCCTTCTCATTCTCGCCGTCGCCACATCGCACGCCGCCGAGCCGGACGAGCCTGCTCCATTATCTGCGGAGGACAGCGCCACGCTGCGCAAGATCGCATCCGTGCGGGAGCGCCTCACACGGGTGAACCGCGTTGCCTACGAAAACATCCGCCTCGCGGATCAGAACAAATCGGCCGGGATGATTGCCGAGATGCTCAACCGCGCCGAGCAGAAGATTTACAACCTGCTTCCGCCAAAATTCTATTGGCCGGAACCGGAATTCGAACCGCCGGCAAAGATGGTGGAGTCTGCGGAAGAATTGCTCAACACGCTGGCCTCGGGCAGGGATCCCTTCGCGGGGAAATATGCCGAGCCGGGCGGATATGTGAATGACCATGCCCTGATCAAAAAAGACGGCCTGCACCATTTGTTTCACATTAGGGGAACCGCTGCGACAACCTGGCAGGACTACCCGCTGTTCAACTTCGGACATGCCGTCAGCCGGGATCTTGTCCACTGGAATACGGAAGATCCGGTGCTTCAAATTGAGGGAAACAGTTGGGACCAGTTCCAGGTCTGGGCCCCGCACATCATCGAGCACAAGGGCACCTATTACATGTTTTATACCGGTGTGAACAAAAACGTGTGCCAGGCGATTTGCCTGGCCACGTCCACGGATCTCTATCATTGGAAACGCAGCGATACCAATCCGGTGATCACGACCAAGCCATGGGGGATATGGAACCCGGACAAGTGGTCGGATTGCCGCGATCCCATGGTGCTGAAAGACGGGGACCTGTTTTACTGCTACTTCACGGCCCAGCGGAAAAACCCGGAATCCGGGAAGGACGAATCCTGCATCGGCATTTCCTCATCCACCGATTTGCTTAACTGGAAACACGCGGGCATCATCCGGCTCGATCAAAGCCTGTCCACACCTCCCGAATCTCCGTTTGTGGTCAAGCGGGACGGCAAGTATTATCTCTTTTATACCAACTACGGGATGGGGACCACTTATGCGATCAGTGATGATCCGGTCAAAGGCTGGAAGGAAGTGCCTCCAGACCAGGTCAAATTGATGGGCAGGACCGGAGCCAGTGAAATCTACCAGGATGACGGCAAGTGGTATTATTCCTATATCACCCATCTGAAGAATTCCTTCTACCTGTTCGACATCCACCCGCTGCAATGGGGCGCGGACGGCTATCCCTTCATTGACGCTTCGGCCCGCGAGGGTTCCGACCAACAGACGAAATGAAAACCAGAAATGCCTCCTGCAGGCATTCCTCCAGTTACAAAAAAGCCGTTAATAGCACACATCGACTGTAGAATTGGCCGCCTCCGCCGGCTAGCATATTGCTAACAATATGAGGAATATCATCTCGACGAACGAACGGGTTTCGCGGCGCATTTTTTTGATCATGGCAAGCGCCATCGGCTTGGTGGGCTGCGGCGACAACAAAGTGGACAATCAACAAGCGGACGCCATACCAGATCACCACAGCGATGCGCATCTCCAGCGGGTCTTGAACTGGACCGACGCCGAACACCAGGCAGCCTCGGATGCGGCGCGAAAACTGCAGGAGGATCTCAACGCCGCGATCGCCGCGAAGGCTGAATCTTTCCGCATTCCCCCCGGCGATTACACCGAATGGATGGCCCCTGGGCAAAGCGGACACCGCAGCGTCCTGAGTGTCATGGGCGCGGAGAACATGCACATCGATGCCACCGGGGCGACGTTCTGGACCTCCGGAGACCAGCCCGGCGCAGCGGTCGTTTTTGCCGAGTGCAAAAACAGCACGGTCGTCGGACTCACCGCAGACATGATCAAGTCCCCGTTTGTGCAGGGGGTTGTGTCCCAGATCATCCCCGATGGATGTTCTCCGGGAAATGACAAGATCCTCATTGATCTCGAAAAGGGATTCTCAGCGCAGGCACGACCGTCGGGCGTCGGCCGCACCTGGCACATGCGTCGTGACGGCACCGCCGTGGCGTATCCCGGCAAGCTCGGGCCGATTGCCGACGCCGAGTTGCCGCCCGGCAAGGCGGCGTGGATGTATCGCGGGACGGCTGCGGGGGACGTTGAGATTGGCGACCGTCTATCCGTCCATCACATGAACGGCAGTGGCGGGGTGATAATGATCAATTGCGGCGGAATGAACTTCACGGATCTGACCGTCTTTTCCTCCGGACAATTCTGTGTCTGGGAGCAGGGGGTCCGCTCGCCGGGCGGAAATACCTACACGCGGATGAAAATCGTCCCGCGTCCCGGATCCACCCGCGTCGGTGTGGGCGCGGCCGACGGCTTCCATTCCTTCAATCAGCACAAAGGACCGACACTCATCAACTGCGAGATCGCGCGGACCCACGACGACGGCATTAACATCCACGGCTTCATCAACGTGGTTGTCGAGGTGCTTCCCGATGGCCGCTGTGTCCTGGCAAGCATCCATGGCCGGGATTATGATATAGGCACCGAGCTCCTCCTGCGTCAGGCACCGGCGATGAAACCGCTGGGCTCGGCCAAGGTGACCGCTTGGGAGCCGTTCGACAAGGCCGAGGGGCTCAAGCTCTACGAGCGGATGCAGGAGCGCTACAAGCATGAGTTCGCGACCCCCATCCGCGGGATAATCTATCCCGAATTCTGCGTGGTTTCCTTTGACCGCCCGACGGAGCTCGGAGCCCTCGATATGGCCATCTCCCAGGAATACACCGGACGCGGCACCCGGATCTCAAACCTCCACATCCACGACGGCTGCAACCGCGGCATGTTGCTCAAAGCACCCGACTCGATCATTGAAGGCAGCCGCTTCGAAAACATCAGCTTTGGCGGCCTCGCGCTGGCTACCGGAGTGACGGCGTATCTCGAAGGCGGTATTCCCAATAACACAAAAATCCTCGGCAACACCTTAGTCAACTGCGGAACGCAAACCTTCGGCGGCGAGTTTGCCGACGGCGTGATCTGGGCGATGTGGGGCGCGATCTCGCTCTCTCCCTGCCTCCCGCCGTTTCACCAGGAAGCCTTCCTGCACCTCACTCCCCAAATCCTTTACGAAAATATCGAGATCCGTGGCAACCGGATCATCGACACCCAGGGCCTGCCAATCTTCATCGGGAACAGCCGCGGCGTGACCGTCGCCGACAATGTCATTATCCGCCCATTCCAGGCAACACCCGAAAAGCTCCGCTTCCTCGACCTGACCCGGCCCGGAGTGATCGAGCAAAAATTCGCCCCGCCGATCGCGCCGGAGTTGATATCCCTCCTCCGCGAACCCTTCTACGGGATCTTTGTCTCCGCCAGCGAGGACGTCACCCTCACCGGCAACCGGGTGGAAGAGGCTCCGGCCAACTTCAAGGGCCTGCTAGGCATCGGGCCATGGAACGGAAAAATCCACGCGCAGGAATGATCGCTCTAACATGAAAACCAGAATCATAGAACACACATGGGGCGATACCCTGCTGCGGTATCGGATTGATTGCGAAAACGGACGCACCGGGCTGGAAATCATCCCGGCGGCGATGGCGGGGCGCGTCGTCGAGCGAAGGGAATTTTTTGATGGACCGGAGATGGCCTTCCTGCCGCAGCACTGGCCGGACTTTCCCGCATGGGAGATTGATTCGATGGTGCAGGTCGGAGTGAGGGGCCTGCCCGCGCCGGATCGTTTTGCGCAGGGGCGCAGCATGCGGAATAGTCCAGCCACCGAGGGACTACGATTCCAAGGGCAGCGCGCGGAGGGGCATTCAATCATCACGACGCTCGGGCATCCCGCAGGATACGAGTGCGAGCACGTGCTGACATGGCTCGAGGGCACGGGCGTGTTGGAGTGCCGGACACGGTTCCTCAACCGTTCCGAAAAGCCACTGGTTTTGACCATGCTGTCGAGCTTCTCGCTGTGCGGGATTTCTCCGTTTCAACGCGACGGTGCGGCCGGCAAACTCCGCCTGCACCGGTGCCGCAGCGCCTGGTCGGCGGAGGGACGGCTGGATTCCCGGCTCTTTGAAGAGCTGCAGCTCGAGCCCTCGTGGACCGGGCATTCCGTCTCGTGCGAACGGTTCGGTCAGGCCGGCTCGCTTCCTGTGCGGGGATTTTTCCCCTTTGCGGCGATGGAGGACACCGACGCGGGCGTCACATGGGCGGCCCAGATCGCCTGGCCGGGTTCGTGGCAAATGGAGGCCTACCGGAGGAACGACTGCGCCTGCCTGTCTGGCGGTCTGGCTGACTGGGAGTTCGGCCATTGGGCGAAGGAAATCGCGCCAGGCGATTCGTTTGAGACTCCCTCCGCGTTTCTAACAGTAGTGCAAGGCGGCGTGGATGAGGCCGCCCAGCGGTTACAGGCGCTCTATACGGAGGAGGATGTGTCACAACAATGCCTGCCGGTCATTTGCAACGAGTGGTGCACGAGCTGGGGGGCACCCACCCATGACTCGATCCTTGCCATGGCCGACCGCTTCCGCGATACCCCGGTCCGCTACCTCGTCATTGACGACGGTTGGACGGATCGTCCACCGGGCGTCACCTTGGAAAACGGCGATTGGGAGGTGAACACCCGCTCGTTTCCAGACGGACTCAAGGCGACGGCGGATGCCGTAAGAGCGCGTGGCATGGTCCCCGGAATCTGGTTTGAGTTTGAAGTCGCCACCCGGCTGGCCAAAGCCTATGGCGAAGTCTCCCACCAACTCCACCGGGACGGTGTGCCGATCGAGGTCGGCACCCGCCGGTTCTGGGACTTCCGTGATCCGTGGGTGCACGATTACCTTGCGGAAAAAGTGATCGGCCTCCTGCGCGATGCGGGGATCGGATATCTCAAGGTGGATTACAACGACACGATCGGGATCGGTTGCGATGGTGCCGAATCTCCGGGCGAAGCCCTGCGCACCCACATCGAGGGAGTCATCCGGTTTTTCCGGAAAATCCGCGAGGAACTGCCGGAGCTCGTCCTTGAGATCTGCGCCTCCGGCGGCCAACGCCTGGAGCCCTTGCTGATGGGGATCGGAACGATGGGTTCCTTCTCCGATGCCCACGAAACGCTCGAAATCCCGATCATCGCGGCCAATGGCGTGCGTCTGATCCCGCCCCGGAAATACCAGACCTGGGCGGTGCTTCACCGCAGCGATACCCCGCAGAGATTGATCTACTCGCTGGCCTCCACATTCCTCGGCCGCATGTGCCTCAGCGGTGAGGCGCATCAACTCGAAGGAACTCAGCAAGAACTCCTCACCCGCGCGCTGGCACTCTATCAGAATGTGACTCCCATCTTGCGGCGCGGCACATCCAAACGCCATGGCACGACCGGCCCAAGCCAGCGCCATCCCACCGGCTGGCAGGCGGTGGCGCGCACTGCCAGCGACGGCTCAGCCATGCTGGTGGTTTGTCATGTGTTTGCCAGCCCGTTTCCCACCGCCGTCGAAATTCCGCTGGGGCAGACGGGCGAATGGGAAATTGCCGGCGATCTCCACGCGCTGGACGAAACGCTTTCCCTCCGGGGAGACCGCCTCATATGGATTCCGAACAATGAGTTCAGGGCATGCGTGGCCTGGCTCAAACGAACCGGCAGCGTATAGACAAGAGCTATCATAGAAAAACCCAACCCATGAACACACACACTTTTGATCTCGCCACCTCACTCGCGCGCTTTGACGCGTGGTGGCACGGGGAAATCATCGACCGTCCGCCGGTCCGCCTCTACATCGAGCCATCCCGCCCGCAGCAGCCGATGCCGCCAGCCGCCAGTGCGCGCGACGAATGGATGGATCCGTCACGAGCCGTGGCAGCCGGACTCGCCGGCTTGGCCGAGACAGACTGGCTGGCTGACAGTGCGCCGGTCTATATGCCAAACCTCGGCCCCGACATCGCGGGCACACTCTTTGGCTGCGAGTTGGAATTCGGCCCCGCCACCTCGTGGAGCAGCCATCCGATCGACTCGGACGATGACTATGCACGCATCGCGGAAAGCCAACCCGATTTCTCAAACCCGTATTGGCAGGCCATCGAGAAAATGACCTGTCTGTCGCTCGCGCGTTCCAGTGAGGGACACCTCACCGGCATGACCGATATCCATGGGTCCATCGACACCCTGGTAAGTCTTCGCGGGCCGGGAGAACTCTGCTGCGATCTCATGGACACTCCGGAACTAGTCCACCGCGCCCTCGATCGCTTGGTCGAGGGCAATCGTGCCATCTTCAACCGCTCACGGGAATTGCTGCTCGCGGGCGGACAGGAGGTTTCGCCCACTTGGACCGCCTTTCTCCACCGCGGCCCGGCCTATGCGAGCAGCGCGGATTTCCTCGCACTGATCTCTCCCAAGATGGCGCAGGAATTCGTCCGTCCTTATCTCCGGCGCGAGTGGGACATGCTCGAACGCAGCGTCTTCCACCTCGATGGCCGCGAGGCTCTCCACCACCTCGACTGGCTGCTGGAAGAGGATTGGATCCAAGCCATCCAGTGGGTCTATGGCGCGGGCGGCGGGCGGGCCTGCGACTGGCTCGATGTTTACCGCAAAATCCGTGCTGCGGGAAAATCCATCCATCTCCTTGCCGTGGATGCGGAAGACGCCCTGCATGCCTTGCGCGAACTCGGCCCGCAAGGACTCTGGATTGATATACAAATGTCCCGCTTCCCATCCGTGCAGGCTGCCGAGGCATTTATGGAAAATCTCCAGCGCATCATTTGATCTGCACGCCTCCATGACTGTTACGTCAGATTGATCCGCAATTCGGTTTCGGCAGTGAGTTGAATTTCTTCGGCGAAGGTGATGAGCGCGCGGTTGTTTTCAACTTTCACGTCGGCGCGAACGGGCTTGCCGCTCAATTCCACTTTTACTGTTGAAACCATGGCATCCGCCAGCGCGAGCGACATCGTTTTCAAGCGCAGCGTGCCCCAGCGCAGTTGAATGCCGAATTCGGTGGTGCGCGCACCGCGTTTTTGCCAGAAAGATCCCCAGCCTTCCGCTGCGGTGAACGGCGCGCGGAAATCCTCCGGTTTCAATTTCGGCGCGAAACCGATGTGGCCTTTCGGGCCGTGATACTCGTAACCACTCACTTCGATGAACACGCCGTAGCTGGCCATGGCGCGGGAGTAGTGATCGCCGCATTCGATCTCGTTCCATGGGTTGCGGAGCGAGGCGTGGTAGCGGTCGTGGATCGCCCGCTCGATGGCCAGGCCCTCGGTCAGCAAGCCTTCGCCGATCATGTGCCCCGCCACTTGGTGCTCGAACCCACTCATGCACTCGTTGAGATAACCCAGGCCCACGACTCCCCAGCCTTCCACAATCTCGGGACGCTCGAGATCGCCGCGCGGCCATGTGGTCATGATCGTGCCGCCCTCACCGGCCATGGCATACCAGCGGCCTCCCTTGAATTCCCTGCGGAATGGCCCGACGTCCGGCGTGAAGTTGTATTTCCAGATGGATCGCAACGCGGAGCGGGTTTGCTCTTCCGGCAAAATGCGTCCCAGGCCCACTTGATCGGCCCATGCCTGACCATAAACCTGATCGATGTGGCAGCCGTTGCCGATGATGAAACTCTTCGGCTGGCTGCGATCCGGCTTGTGGATGAAATATTCGCCGTTCCATAGGCGCTCGACCAGATTCTTGGCTCCGGCGTCCGCGATGGTTCTGGCGGCTACGGCAAACTCCGCATCGCCCATTTCACGGGCCATCTCCTCGCCGGCGCGCAATGCCGCCAGATACAGCGAGCTGGTCCACGACATTGCGCCCCACCAAAATCCGGTATCCAGAGTGGTGGATTGCTGTCCTTCGATGATGCCGTCATTGTTGACATCTTCCCCGATGAGCCATTGCAGGGCCTTCTTGACGTTCGGCCAGTTGCGTTTGAGAAACGCGCCATCCGGAGACATCTGGTGTTCCCGGTAGGCGCGCAGGATGTTGCCGGCCTGTCCATCGAGGACGAAGTCGCCGCGCCACTCGCCGCGCGTCCAGATGCCGCCGGTTTGCGGGTCGAAGCCGACGCCCTCTGCAAAGTCCTGCATTTCACGAGCGGACCGTTCCAAGCCGGGAAAAAGCCGTGCCACCGCCTGGGCGTAGAACCAGACGCTGGTGCATGTTCCCGAGCAGCAATAAACACCTTCCCAACCGTAAAAACGGCCATTGTCGAAGCGATAGCTGGTGGTCGTGGCCAGCGTGGAAACGTTGAGCAGCGTGCGGTCCAGCAGCCAGTAAGGCAGCGTCGAGTCATACCATGTGTCGCGCCAACGTTTGGTCTCGCCGGAGAGGCGCGCGAAATCCTTGCCAAGATACACCGCCACGTCGGCCGCATTGCGGAAATTTTTGGCGTAGTAAGGTTTCAGATTCCCGAAGTCGCGGAGGTTGCCCAAGCCGCCGGTCAACTTGGCCACGGTGGATTCCAAGCTCGGAAAATGCCAAGCAATGACGAATGCCGCCTTGCGTTCCTCGCCAGGCTTGAGGGTCCACTTGCGGCCTGCAGCGCCAATAATCTTTTCGGGAATGGGTTTCTCCACCGACTCGCTGCTGCGGCCAAGCGCCTGAAACACAGCCTCCGGCTGCGCGTCGCCCACATCGGCGCACGCGCGGTCGCCGGATTCCGTCGCGAGCAGCGCCAGCGTCAGCGTGCCAAAGTCCGGCGCGTCCGCCGCCGGGATGCGCGTGTAGCCTTCATCCGTAAACACGATGTGGTCCACTCCAATGCAACCCCAGCCTTCGGCTGCTTCGTCAACGATTTCCAAGTGTGCGTTCCGCCCCGCGAACTCGTGCACCTCGAACGTATCCGTCCACAGTTTGTTAACATTGTTTCCGCAGGCCGTGCGCACGACTTTGCCGTCCACGATCAGGCGCAAGCCGAGCTTTTCCGGCAGAGCGCCGCCACCGATGAGAAAGCGGATGTAATTGCGCTCAATCGTGAACCCGGGGCTGGTGAGTTTGCCGGTCGCCGCATCCTTGGCACCGGGATCCGCACCCGGCGCGGAGGCGTGGCTGTTGACCAGCGCCTGGCCGTGCGCGGCCATCGTCTGCGGCGATTGATAGTCCGGAATTTCCGCCAGAGTCGCGGGCCGCGAACCGAAGGCCGTGCCTTCAACTATCCACGCGCCGTAGCTGCCATCTTCAAAATCGGCGAACACGATGTCCTCGCGGCCCGTGCCTTGACCATTGGCATCGACACCTTCGGCGCTCAAGTCCACGCGCAGGAGGCCGCCGTCGCGTGCCACCCGATTGCGGCGCACACCGGACGCGCCCTTGCTGAATTTGCAGACAGCGTTTTCCAGCCAACCCGCGAGTTCGACCTCGACGGCTTCGGACGAAGTGTTTTTCACCGTGAACTCCATCACCGTCGCGGGCAGGCCGGAGTCGTCTTCGTTCAATGGGATAAATGGCGAATACGCTTCCAACTTCACCGTCACCGGACATGCGGCATCGTTGTAATCGACCGTACCGATGGGATATTGTCCGCAGAAGCTCACGCCGGGGAAGCCGGATTTGTCGAGCCGCCGCACTTGCGGTCCGACTTTGAGCGCGAAGCCCTGTTCGAGCGGCGAGACGGGCTTCAGGGGCTTGGCGTAGTGATGCCCATCGCCTTGCTGGGTGAGCCCGGGGTCGGGCGCGTTGAAGATATCCCAATGCCAAAGCCGCCCGTCGCCTCCGAGGTAAAGCTGGCCTGTGCAGATGCCGCCCACCGGCATGCCGATGGTGTCCAGTTCCCCGCCTCGATAAACCGTCGGCTCGCCGCGCTCGGTGAGCGAACGCAGCCACGCGGCACTCAGTTTTTTGTCGAGGGGAATGAGTTTCTGGAAATCCTCAGCGGTGAATGGTCCGGCGATGGCTGGCAGGTTTGGCAGCACCGCGCCTGCGGTGACGAATCCGGTCAGCTTGAGAAAGTCCCGCCGGGCGAAACTTTGAGTGCGGACGCGCTGGTGGTCAGAGCAATTGGATGAGTTGGTCACGATTGGATGTTTTTGGCGAAGAAGAGATACGGATCTTGCGGCTCGATCTTTCATTCTTTCGAGGTTTCATGAGCAGCGGATTGAACCAGGGCGGGGGCCATCGGCGCCGAGTCGTATCCGATCCACCAGCGATACCGGCGATAGGGATGCCCTACCGTCTCACTTCGGTAGTGGTGACGACGGTCTTTTTGGAGGTGAGCTCGAAACGGAGATTGACAATGTACCGGCGGTACACAATTTCTTGAAATATGCCACTACCGCAGGATAACGCATCCGATAGCTGGGTGCGTGCACGCACCTTGGATCAGAAGGAGCAGCGCCGCCAAGAGATTTTGGAGGCGGCTTACACGTTGTTTCATGATCTGGGCTATGAACAAGCCAGTCTCAACAGGATTGCCCGTGAGGCTCGATTGAGCAAGTCGTCGATTGGTCTCTATTTCCAGACGCGCGAGGAAGTTTTCATGGAAATTTTCTTCAAGACCTTCCGCGACTGGTTTGATGAAACCATTACGGCGATTGAGGCGCTGGATGACTTCTGCTCGGTCCGTGATGTCGTGGAGACGTGGATGGATGTGTCTTGGTGCAATGAGCGTTTGCGTGCGATCGCTCCGCTGGTGGCCATATCGATCGAATACAATGTCTCGGATGACTGTCTGAGCGCGTGCCTGCGGTTGAAGCAAGCGGAGTGCGAGCGACTGCGTCAGGTTTTGAATCGTTATGTCGCCATGAACAAGGCGCAGATGTGGGATCTGTTTCTTTTTGCCTTCAGTCTCTATTCCCAGTTCGTCGGGTATGAAAAGAACAAGGGATTTGATGTCTCCATGGAGAATCCCGATTTAAAGTGGATGAAACGGGACTATCGGGCGATGGTCGTGAATTTGCTGGCTTTGTTTCTTGAGGATTTGAAACGTAACCAGAATAAGAAGAATGAGCCATGAAAATGAATATTAAAAAACAGATCCGCACGGTAGTTGTTGGATTGTCACTCTGTGTTTTATCAAGTTCTGTCGCGAAGAGTGAGGCATTTCCCGAGTCACCCACGGTGCGGCTGGATACTGCCGCAGCCAAGCAGTTGGTTGAGCAGGAGTGGACAGTGCAGCGCGGAGATAAAACGGTGCAAGATGCCGTTGCCGATGAGCTGGTGCGCTGTGAACGCATTCTCAACAGGCAGGGAAAACCGTCCGATGCCCCCGAGCGCATTCAGCTCGCGAAGTGGAAGGCGATCCCTGCGGATGATCAGCTCTACACGGATGTGCGGCGGTTTAAGCGCGGCGTTCTGCTGGGCGATCCACAATTGGATTTTTCGCAAATCCTCTGCATCGACAACCCCTACGTCCAAGGAAGCGAGTGTTTCCATGAGGTAAGGCATCGCAACGAGGATACCGCCACGGTTGGCGGGCGATTGCTGCTGCTTGACGGGCTCGGGCCGGATGCGGACGTCCGCAAACTGGCACCAACCGGTTGCCCTGCCGCCTTCTGGCGCCCCGACCTTTCCTTTGACGGGAAGAAAGTGGTCTTCTGCATGAAGAAGGAGAATGAGTCCGCCTACCACATTTACGAGATAGGACTCGACGGCACAGGGTTGAGGCAGATCACGCACGGCGACTATAATGATCTCGATCCAGTTTATGCGCCCGACGGCGGCATCATCTTCACCACGACGCGAGTCAATCAGTTTTTGCGTTGTGGGGGCTCCAACTTCCGAATGTTCGTGCTGGCACGCATGGATGCCAACGGCAAAAACATCTACTTCATTAGCACCAACGCCGAAATCGATTTGACGCCGGTGTTCATGCCGGATGGGCGACTGCTCTATACCCGCTGGGAATATGATGACAAGGAAATCGTACGCATCCAGAGCCTGTGGACAGTCAATGCGGATGGCACCGCACCGAATGCGTTTTGGGGTAACCAAAGCAGATGGCCCGACATGCTGCTTCACGCCCGCCCGATTCCCGGCACGCGCAAGGTTGTTTTTCAAGCAGCGGGACACCACGATGTCTTTGAGGGTGGGTTGGGCATCGTCGATCAGAGCGAGGGCATGAATTACCCCGACGGAGTTTACAATCTCACGTCAAGCTTGCCGTGGGCGGAAGTCGGCAGAGGTCCGGACGATAAGCTCTATAACCCGGAGTTTTCCTCGCCAGCCTGTTATGGAGGCTTCACCACTCCGTTTCCGGTAAGCCGCGACCTGCTGCTGGTTTCGGCCCGTATCGGACCCGGCAAATCCGCATACAATCTCTATCTGATGGACTACGACGGCAATATGGAGCTGCTCTATCAGGGAGGCTTCAATATTCTTCACGCCATACCGGTTCGCAAGCGTCCTGCGCCACCCGTAATTCCTTCCACAGTTCAATGGCCGGGGAAAATGACTGCGCCGGAACAGGAAGCCAAACCAGCTACCTTTTATAGCTCGGATATTTATGAAGGCACCACGATTCCACGAGGACTCGCGAAGGCATTGCGCATTCTCGAAATACTGCCGCAAAGCTACTGCGACGGCAAGCGTTCGAGCGGCCCCGAGATGATGAGTTATTTCAAACAGGGTATGCCTGCCCATTATTGGATGACCGGCGAAACGTCGGTATCGTTTGTGATGGATGACACACCCAAACGGATCCTCGGCACGGTTCCGGTCGAAGAAGACGGGAGCGTTAATTTCTCGGTGCCTCCGATGCGCTCGCTCTATTTCCAGTTGCTGGATGAGAGGGGGCTGTGTCTGCAGACCATGCGCTCAACCACTCACGCCATGCCGGGGGAAGTGCGCGGCTGCGTCGGCTGTCACGAAACGCGGCCTGTCGCACCGTCGCCGAAGCAGTCGATTGCGGTTAAGCGGGCTCCGTCCGAGATCACGCCGCCGGCCTGGGGCGACGCAACTGTTGGGTTCCCGCGCTTTGTGCAGCCGGTGCTGGACAAGCACTGCGTCTCCTGCCACGGCGGGCCAAAGCCTGACGGAGAGTTGGATCTGACGCACCGCACGGAAGAAGGCACTTTGCTGAGCTGGCCTTATGTCAAACTGGTCTTCGGCAATAAGCCTGGGGCAACTCTGGAAGAAATCAAGAAGACGAGCATTGCCGGCCCCATCTTCCCCTATGCGCTATACCCCAATCCCGAGGTCAAGATACCCACGCCGGACACGGTCGTCCCGCCGATGACGGCGATGAGTTACCGGAGCCCGCTGATCGAGATCATCAGCTCTGGAAAGCATTACGACGTAAAAGTTTCGCCCGAAGAAGAAGCCATGATCATTGCCTGGATCGACACGCTCTGTCTCTATATGGGATCAGAGGAGCTTCTTCAACAGCCCGACATCGATCCGGCGGAGTATTATTTTGATCCAGTCCGTAAATATTTCACTTATCCACCGCGCATGAGCACGATGCCGGAGGTTCATCGCGCCTTCCAGCAGGACGACTTCCAATCTCAGGATGATCGCCTTCCGCGCGATGCCGATGGCAAGGTGCTGCCTTCGATCTATTACGAGGGTAATAAACTGAGGTATAGGATTCCCAAACAGGAGGAGAAAAGATGAAACCATGAGTCATTAAAGAGACTTATTATGAAGCGAATAGCCCGCATTCTTTTAGCCGTAATTTCATTGTGTTATTGTCAATCTTCAGCAGAGGTTTCGGCGCAGAACCTTAAAGGTTTATCTCCTTGCGCGCTGGCGGCCACAGCGGACGGCCTGGATATTTATATTGCCGAATACACCGCCAATCAGATCGTAAAACTTAATCTGGCATCAGGAAAAGTCATACAAACGATAAATACGACCTTGCCTCCGACCGGTTTGGCGCTGGGTAAAAAAACCGGTCAACTATATGTGACTCTGGAAGCTCCAAAAGGCCAGGTTGTTTCCTACATGGTAAACTCAGGAGAAATGGCTTGGGAAACGAGTGTTGGAAATTCCCCACTGTCGCCAGCATTAAGTTCGGACGACAAAACATTGGCTGTATGCAATCGCTTTTCAAACAGCGTCAGTCTTATAGATGCCGAGACCGGGAAGGAGAAGGGTCGTGTGGCGACAACCCGTCAACCGATAGCAGCGGCGTTTACTCCTGACGGCAGCCAATTGCTCGTCGCCAACCATCTTCCCGCCATGGCGGCGATAGATGATTATGTTTGCGCGGAAGTGTCACTCATTGATCCGCGCAATAATACAATCATCACCAGCGTGAAACTTGAAAATGGCGCGACAGGTGTTCGTGGTGTTTGCATTTCTCCTGATGGTTTGTTTGCTTACATCACCCACACGATAGGTCGTTATCAAGTGCCGACAACCCAGATCGAAAAGGGTTGGATTAATACCAACGCAATGACCGTTATTGATCTCAAATCAAAGAAACCATATTGCACGATCATGCTGGATGATCTGGATCTTGGTGCCGCAAATCCATGGGGCATTGCCTGCACATGGGATGGATCCAAACTGTGCGTCTCTCATTCTGGGACGCATGAAATCAGCGTCATTGACCGTCTGGCATTGCATGAACAAATACAAAGAATTGAAAAGGGCGAAAAAGTCAATGGATCCAAATCCATTGCAGATGCAGCGAATGACTTGAGTTTTTTAACTGGTATTCGTCAGAGGATTCCACTTTCAGGCAATGGTCCGAGGAGCTTATGCGCCGCAGGGGATAAGGCAGTCGTCGCAAACTATTTTACCGATGATATTTCCCTGGTTTCGTTGGATGGAAAAGGCGCGGAGGTCCAAAAGGTTTCATTGGGTTCAAATGCCGCGGTTTCAATCGAAAGAAAGGGAGAGATGCTGTTCAATGATGCACAATATACTTTTCAGAAATGGTTGAGCTGTTCCACGTGCCACCCCGACACGCGTTCGGATGGCCTGAATTGGGATTTGCTAAATGACGGCATTGGCAATCCCAAAAACACTAAAAGCTTGCTGTTGTCTTTTCTAACGCCTCCAACCACATGGACGGCTGTGCGCCGGGATGCCAAAGAATCGGTTCAAGCGGGTATCCGTCACATCCAATTTACTGAACGTCCTGAGGAACACGGCAGTGCCATAGAGGCGTATCTCAGGACATTTCAGCCAACTCCAAGCCCTTTTTTAATTGATGGCAAGCTCAGCGAGGACGCGATTCGAGGCAAAGCGACATTCGAGCGTGCCGGATGCGCTGACTGCCACACGCCTCCGCTATTCACGGATATGAAATCCCACAACATGGGTTTGGGGAGAGGCGCGGAAGAGGATAAAATCTTCGACACGCCCTCGCTGATCGAGTGTTGGAGAAACGCGCCCTATCTGCATGACGGCCGCGCGGCAACCCTCAAAGATATATTTTTAAGGCATGATACGACAGACAAGTTTGGGGCGAAGAATCTGAGTGAAAATGAACTCAACGATCTTCTGGAGTATGTCTTGTCACTATGAACGCGTTCATTCCTTCACACGTGTTTCTACCGGGTTGCGGCATTCAGCACCATGCTGGTAAGCTTTTCAAGCACATGCCGGTCGGCAACGGTGAGGGAGTTCATTTGATCCCCCCCCTTCCACCCGGTTAGCAGGTCTTGTATCAGAGCGGTTTTAAGAGCGTGGATTTTGCTTAGCAGTTCCGCTTATATCTCATAATCATCCGTCAGAGATTTCATACGAACCTCTATCTCAATAAGTTCATCCATTGGCGGAACTGGAAGCAGCGTGGCCCTTAGAGTATCCGACTTGATTGAAGACATAATGCCGCCCTGCTCGTCCTTTAAAAAGTGATTGAGAACCCAAGATGCTTGGTTGATCTGTCAGGCAAGGTAGGGGTAATACACAGTCTGGTCGAGTGAGATGGTCCAGGTATGTTTGGATGACAGCGCTGTTCCGATATTGGCAGGAACCACGCAAAAACGACCAACTGTCACCATGATCTTGATCCACTGCCGTCCCACAGACTGGGCGCGGCGCGCCCTGAGCCTTGATTTTGCAAGGCCCTGAGGTCGTTTCGGGAGAATGGCGATTGCGACTTTTTTGCGAGCAGTTGATATATCCCGGTGTTTACACGGCGATGCTGTCCCATGACATCA
>CANLKN010000022.1 GCA_947491475.1 Akkermansiaceae bacterium
GACACAAGACACAAGACACAAGACACAAGACACAAGACACAAGACACAAGACACAAGACACAAGACACAAGACACAAGACACAAGACACAAGACACAAGACAGAAGACGAAGAGGGCTTCGCGCGGATCATCGGCTTCGACGCTCATAGAGACGCCGCTACAAGCGATTCATTCGCATGCCGCGAAAACCCGCCGATGTGATCGCGGATTCTTGTCTTGCGTCTTGTGTCTTGGAGTCTTGCGTCTTTTCCGGGCGCATGTCGCGGGCGGATTGTTTCTGAGGTGCGAGGATGAGGAGGATGGTGGATTGGAGATTCTGGATTTCCGATTGATGATTGTTGATTTTGGATTGTTGATTGGAAGAAGCTGGAATGATGCGGTCGGGGATCAGCGGGGTTTGGCCACGGGTTTTGTTGGATCGGTGGTGCTTGAATGGGCTTGCCTCATGGCATCTTGGGCGGCAGCAGGCTGCCGTCCATCTCGGAACCGGGTTCGGGCAGCACGGGTTCCTGAAAATCCACAGGGCCGCCGAAGATCCAGAATCCGTTTTTGCGTTCGTTGCGATAGGCGAGTGCGCGCTCATGTCCGCTGGGCAGATCCTTGAGGTCCTGTTCACGAGCATCGACCACTTTGAGGCCTCCGGCGGGCATGAGCCGTGCGATCGGGGTGTTCGCCAGATCCGGAATTTTTGCGTAGGATGAAAGCTTGGCGGTGGTGTTGGCAGTGGTTTTCTTGATGGCGGCGCAAGAAACCAACGTGGGGCCGACTGCAACCAGCAATACCATCTTCGCTATGGACTTGGCATTCATGGGGGAAATTCTGACCTCGCAAAGCTACCACGCCACCCTTGGCGTGTCCAAGCATTCGTTAAGCGGATTTTCAGGCGCTTTTGCCATCGGCCGTGGGCTTGCGGATCTTAGGTGGCGCAGGTCTGTTTTCGGGGATGATTTTTTCGATCGACTCCACGGGGATCCAGCCGCGGGTTTTGGTGGCGAAGGAAATGTAAGCCCAGCGGCCTGATTCGCGGATTACCTCGCCGAGCGAACCCGGCGGTGCATCGATCACTTCTGGCGACGTGCGAGAGGCCTCCGCATGGAGGATGGCGTGATCCGCGACAATGACGGCCTGCCGCTCGATCGGCGCAAACTCCGCGTCATTCGGGAAATATCTCCAGCCAAGGGCGCCAGCAGCGGCAAGCAGTGGAGCAATGACCAGCACACTCACCGCCAGCACCCGCATGCGGTTGGCAGGGCGGGTGGCTGGAAAGACGAGAATCGCAAGGCCGCATAGCCATGAGCCCGACCAGAACATGCCTTGCCACCAGACGAGCGGCACGCGGGCAATGGCATATTGAAACTCCGGCCTGTGAACCGTGATGGCGCCATGTTTCCGTTCGATGAAACGCAGGTTCTGGCGTGCTTCCTGATGGCCGGGATCTCGGGCCAGCGCACGGCGATAGTAGAGCGCCGCATGGCCAGGTGAGCCCGCGCGGAAACTAGCGTTGCCGATGTTGTATAAAATGTCTGCCGACAGTTCGTAATAGTTCCCGGCCTGGAGCCAGTGGCTAATCGCTTCGTCATATCTCGCGGCTTCATACGCCTCGCGAGCCATTGCAGCAGGGCTTTCGGCCGCAATTGTGGCGCGGGCGTCCCCGCCCGCAGCCAATTCTGATGCCGTGGCCGTGTTGGATGCCATGACCGAATGGGGTGTTGTGCTCAGCTTGAAGTGGGATGAAACCAACGAGAGCAAGGCGGCGGGCGAGGCGCCCGCGCCACCGATTCCACTGCATGGCGGCGGCTCGGCAAAGGCCCTGTCGCTGCTAAGGCCTAACAGTAACAACGCGCAGCATGCGGTGGCGGCCTTGCGCAGGACTTTCAGGATGGATCGGCGCTTTTCCGGATCGAGCGAAATTCCGGCCGATCCGCTCTCGCGGAAACAACGGGCGTCGCGTTCCTCGAGGAGGGCTTTTGCTTCGGGCGGCAGATTCGAGCCCAGCGAGCTCTCGATAAATCGGCCGGCGGCTAACAAAAAGCCCTCATCACTGGAATTACCCTTCAGTTGTTCGATTTCGCGCAGCGCCTCAAGCCGTGTCCGCAATACCGGATCCTTGCTGAAATGGTGGCCGACGCGCATCCACAGTGCCTTGAGGATCAGCACGAGCGCGATGAATGCGCCGATTGCATGGCCGAGCCATCCAGGGAAGCGCGGCGATGGCGGCAGGGTGACGCTTGCCGGATCTAACAAGCCTAGGATATCGGTCATGCGTTCCACCGGGGAGGCGAGCGCCTGTGGCGGCGCGATGCCATCCGCCTTCGATGCCGGGGCCGGTGTCATGCGCAGCGGAATTGGCTCGGTGAGGGCGGTCTTGTAGGATTTTTCGCGCGGATCAAAGTAAACAAGCCGGTAGGCGGGGATTTCGGATTTCATTTCAAGAGGACGCAGAAATTGCCTGAAAACCGAGATTCCCGAGAGTTCGCGCCGCTCGTCACCGCGCTGCTCTACGGTGGGATCATACAATCTCCAGCTGGTGGTATCCACCGGTTTGGGTGGACGCAATGTATCAAGATTGCCGCTGCCGCTCACCATGATTTCCACCGGCAGCGGATCGCCTTCCTGCACATCGGTGAGCCCGGCATTCACCTCGATGCTGAAGTCGCCCACTGCATTTTCGAATCCTGCGGGTGCGCCGCCGGGCAGTGGGATCGATTGCATCTCAAGCCCGGGCACCGTGAGATTCACCTCGCGGGTGACCCGCCGCAGGATGCCATCCATGATCACCTCGGTTGTGATCAACCGCACGGTGGCCGGCCCGATGCCGATTGTTCCGGTGCGTGTGGGAGTGAGCGTGCTGGGATAGGCCACGGAGACATAAGGCATACCTAACAGATTTACCTGACCGCGCATGGCGGAAGGTTGGAAGCGCCACGCGGTGAGACCGTCGCGTTGGAAATCCGGAATGCCCCAGTCCTCCACAAACAAGTCGCTTGGCACGAAGATCTTGATTTCAACCGGCGTGGTTTCGCCGAGATACGGACGTGGGTTGAGCACTCGGAAGGCGCTGGCATAGCGGAAACGCGTGGTCCCGGAAACCGCTTCGGACCATTGAAGTTCATCTGGATTGAATACGTTGAACTCAATCGGTTGGGTGCGGCTGGTGTTGCCTCCCGCACTTATTTCAATCGATGGCAGGATATGGCCGCCGGTGTCATAGCTGGAGACCAGATATTCAAAAACATATTCGAGCCGCCTGCCCGGCAGCAGTTTGGTTTGCGCGCCGCGCCCGGCAGGGCGGATTTCAACGCCAGCAATTTCCGGGATGGTGGGAAACGCTTCGGGCCGTGCTCCGGTGACAGCGATCTCCAACAATGCCTGTTCGCCGCGAGCAAGGAAACGGGAGGACAATCGGCTGCTTGCCTGGGCCGCTGCATGCACAGCAAGGATCAGCCATGCCGCGAGAATTTTGTGAGTGATGGAAATGCCTGTCATGATGTTACCAATCCTTTTCCGGTGGGTTGAACTCGATGCGTCCTGGGCTGAGCGGGCCTTTTTCGGTATCGGTATTTTCTTGTAGAATCCGGCGGGCGCGCTCCTCCGGGGTTTCACCAGGGTCTTGCGGCGATTTTCCGTTCTCGTCCTGCTCCTGCTTGTCGCCGGATTTATTATCAGATTCCTGCTCATCGTCGCCCGGGCCCTCGCTGGGTTGCTCATTGTCATCGCCTTGGTCGCCTTGGCTTTCAGGTTCTTGGGGGCCATCGCCTTCCTGTGGTTCTCCGTTTTCATCCGGTTCCCCCTCGCCGGGTTTTCGTTGTTGCGGTTCGCCCTCGCCTTGCTGCGGCTGCGGCATTGATTGCTCGGTTTGCTCGCTGTCTTCTTCTAACAATTCTTGCAGGCGTTTGAGATAAGTCATCACCAGCGCGCGGTTGTGGCTGGAGGATGGCTCCAGCGGGTTGGTGGCATGTGCCGAGTCAAAATGGCGGACGGCATCCGCCCAGTTGGTGACCAGTGTTTTGATGGTATCGGTGGAAGCTGCGGATTCGTCGCCACTGCGGAGTTCATCGAGTTTAGCGCGCACCATTTTATCGAAATCCGTTAGCGTGGGAGCGTGCTCGGAATCGTCCGGGTAGGCATCACCCGCCAGCGAGAACCAGCCAAGTTGAAACAACGACCTGCCAGCGCCGAGGTGGGAATTTCCGCGCACCTTTGAATCGCGTGACAACATGGCTTGACTGTAGGCACCGCGAGCAGCGCGGAAATCGCCTTTCTGATAGGCGGCGGTGGCCTCACCAAGGTGGAAGCGCGCCTTGCGATCGCGCAGGCGGGTGGCCTCGGCAAGATTCCGATAGGCATCCATGGCCTCGGCATGATTTCCTTGCTCAAGTGCCTCCTTGGCTGCGGAAACCTCATCCGCACGTGCGGCCGATGGCGTGAAAATCACGGCGGCCGCGATCAGTGCCGGGTTCACTCCACGCCAGCGGGTGGAGATGAGGATCGAGGCCAACAGAAATGCCAGCGACGGAAACAACAGCCATTGATAGAACTCGATCATCACGGCGCGCTCGCGGCCTTCGATTTCAAAGGCATCAAGATCTTGGATCGCGGAGGTCACCATGGTGGCCATGTCCGCGCCGGTGCCGGCCACGGCATAGCGTCCTTTGGTTTCACTGGCGAGCTTGCGCAGGACATCCGGTTGCAGCCGGCTGAGCACGGGTTTGCCGCCGCGATCAACCATCCGTCCGCCGGGAAAATCCGGGTTTGGAACGTAATCTCCATCCTCGGTTCCCACACCGATGGCGAGGATATACACGCCGGACTGGCGCGCCTGGTCGATGAGGTCATCGAGTTGATCATCGTGTTTTTCACCATCGCTCAGGATGACGAGCGCGTTGTTTTTCTGGCCGGTTTTCTTGAGGGTCTCGATGGCAAGGTGGATCGCCGATCCAATGTTGGAGCCACCGCGGGTGGACCAGGTTTCATCGATCTGCTCAACGGTCTCGCGTATCGCCTGGTGATCGACTGTGAGAGGGGCATAGACATAAGCGCTGCCGGCGAAACCGATCACGCCGACCCGCTCATTGGGCATGGCTTCGAGCAGCTCGAAGATGACCATTTTCGCGCGTTCGAGGCGGTCCGGCTTGACGTCCGCCACGCGCATGCTGCGTGAGAGGTCGAGCGCAATGAGCACGTTGCGACCGAGTGATTTCTCGGTGCGTGTTCCGGCATCCGCCTGTGGGCGGGCCAGAGCTAAGATGATGAAGGAGCAGGCGGCGAGCAGGAAAAACAATGCGAACCAGCGGGGCAGGGGACTTGTTCCCTTGATCAAAGCACTCCTCAGGCGAGGAGCCACAAAGGCCGCCCATTGCTTGCGCCGCATGCGCGCCACGGCCACCGCAGCTGCTCCTAACAGCGGGAGCAGCACCAGCAGGATGAGCCAGGCGGGTTGGGCGAATTTCATCGGATTTCAGGGAGATGGCGGAGGATTGAGTGCTAGCAGCGTGCACGCCCCGAGCGCGGACAAAAGGCTGAGCCCCAGGAACCATGGAAACAACTCGGTGTCTTCAATCACGGTGTAACTTTTCACTTCGGTTTTTTCGAGTTGGTCGATGGTGGAAAAAGTTTCCCTGAGCGATGCGAGGTTTTGCGCCCAGTAATGTTCGGCACCGGTGAGCTCGGCGATTTTCTTGAGTGTGGGGATGTCGAATTCCTGATAGGGGAAACGCATGATGCTGCGATCCACGCGGCCTTCCTTGGTGCCGATGGCGATGGTGTAGATTTTGATGCCGAGGGTTTTGGCATGTTCGGCGGCCTCCACGGGCGAAATTTTTCCCGAGTTGCTGGCACCATCGGTGATGAGCAGGATGATCTTGCTCTTGGCGTCGCGCGCATCGAGGCGCGAGGAGGCGGCAGCGAGCGCAGAGCCGATGGCGGTGCCCTGTTCTTTGATCGTGCCGTGGTCGAACTGATCGTTGAGCCGGAGTTGGTCGAGCGCTCCACGCAGCCACTTGTGATCGAGCGTGATCGGGCTGGCATCGCGCGGCCGACCGGCGAAGGCAACCAGCCCGATGCGGTCGTCCGGACGGCGGCTGATGAAATCATCGACCACGGCCTTGGCGACATCGATGCGTTTGACGCGTTCGCCGTTGTCGATGAAGTCATCGATGTCCATCGAGAGCGAAACATCGAAGGCGAGCATGATATCGATGCCGCTGGCGCTGCGGTTTTGATATTCGTTGCGCCAGACCGGACGTGCCATGGCGAAGATGGCGGTGAAGAGCGCGATGAAGGCAAGCGGCAGGCCGAATCCCCCGGCGGTGCGGCGGACGCGTTTGCCGAGGCTGACGAGCACCGAGAGATTGGGAAACATCACCGCCGCATCCGAACCGCGGCCGCGGCGCAGCAGGAGCAGCAGCAAGGCGGGCAGCAACAGCAGCAGCCATCCCGGCTGGGCAAAGCGGAAATGTTCGAGAAAAGCGCTCATTTGGCGAAGCCATGGTGCAGGATATCCAGCAACGCGCGGGATTCGGAAATGACTTCCGCAGCGGCCTTGCCGGGGATTTCCGGAGCGTATTTCAGCGCGGCGAGGTTTGAAAAAACATCCCCGGCGGCATTGCGTGCGTCTTGAGTGAGAGCCTGCAGCGCATCCTGCCGCGAGATGAACTCCTCATGGGTTTCAAACAACGCCGGATCCCCGGCGGCGATGGACAGATACTTGCGAAGGATCAATGATGACTGCACGGCGGCCTCGCGCGCGTCCGCTGCCAGGCATTGCTGCAATCCGGCACTGGCATCCCTGTAGGCGGCTTCGCGTGCGGCGGCGATGTTCGCAGCTGCGGGTTTTCGCATCTTGATAGAGATGATCAGGGCGATGCCGAGCAGCACGATGATGCCCGCCGCAAGCCACCAAGGCCAGAGCCCATAGTCCGGAATCAACTCCAGCGGCGAAGCCGAGTCTTGTAATACAAGTTTGGTTTCGTCCCCGTTCATGATGGATCAGCGGGTGCGCTTGCGGCTGCGGCGTTTGAGCAGGCGGTGCAGCTCGGCGAGGGTATCGCCTTGGGTGGCGAGCTGTGCGGAGTCGATGCCATGCTTGTGGAAAACCGAGGCGACTCCCTCGTGTTGGCGGCGCATGAGCTTCTCATAAGCCATGCGCAGGTTCGGATTGTCGGTGTTGACCAATGTCTCGAAGCCGGTTTCGGAGTCGATCATGACCACCTTGCCGGCTTTTGGGAGTTTGTTTTCCAGCGGGTCGATGACTCTCAGCGCGACGGTTTCATGCTTGCGGGCGAGCTTGCCGAGCGGCTTGTCGAGCGGGTCCGAATAGAAATCCGAGATCAGGAAAACCAGCGACTTGCGGCGCAGGCTGCGGATGAGGAAATCGCACGCGGCGGCGACGGAGGTGCCGGCATTGTCCGGTTTGGCAACGAGGATCTCGCGGATCATGCGCAGTAGGTGGCGGCTGCCTTTTTCAGGCGGAATGAAAAGCAGCGGCTCGCCGGCAAAGAGCAGCAGGCCCACCTTGTCGCCGTTGTTGAGCGCGCTGAAGCCGAGCACGGCGGCGGTTTCCGCAGCCACCTCGCGCTTGCTCAGAGACACACTGCCGTAGTCGGCAGAGCCGGAGACATCCACCGCGAGGATGACAGTTAACTCGCGCTCCTCGCGGAATTTCCTCACAAACGGCGTGTTCATCCGTGCCGTCACGTTCCAATCGATGAACCGCACCTCGTCGCCGTGCTGGTATTCGCGGAAGTCATCGAAATCCAAGCCCTGGCCGCGGAATGACGAGAGATACTCGCCGGCAAACGACTCGCGCACCAGCCGCCGGGCCTTGAGCTCCAGCTTGCGCACGCGCGCCATCATTTCCTCGATCTGTTCGTCGGTAAGCATGGTGAATTTGAAATCTCAAATTTGAAATTTGAAATGATCAAGGCACCGGCACCTTGGACATGATGCGCTCGATGATGGTATCAGTGGTCATTTCCTCGGCCTCGGCCTCGTAGGTGAGCAGGATCCGGTGGCGCAGCACGTCGAGAGCCATGTCCTTCACATCCTGTGGCGTGACGAACGCGCGGCCGTGCATGAAGGCGAGCGCGCGGGCTGTTAGAGCCAGATTGATCGTGCCGCGCGGCGATGCGCCGGCGCGCACCAGATTCTTAAGTGGAGCGTCCACCAAACCGGGGTAGCGCGTGGTGTGAATGATCTGCACGATGTATTTGCGGATTGCGGGATCGATGTAGATCGAGTTGACGAGCTCGCGCGAGTTGCCGACCTCCGCCGGAGTGGCCACGGTTTTGGTTTTGTAGGGTGGCGTGGAGGTGGCCATGCGGTCGAGGATCGTGAGCTCATCGTCCTTGCCCGGGTAGCCGACGTTTACCTTGAGCAGGAAGCGATCGAGCTGAGCCTCGGGAAGTTGATAGGTTCCCTCCTGATCGATGGGGTTCTGGGTGGCGAGCACGAGGAAAGGCTCGGGCAGTGGATAGGAATGGTCGCCAAGCGTGACCTGTCGTTCCTGCATCGCCTCTAACAATGCGGACTGGACCTTGGCGGGTGCGCGGTTGATTTCATCGGCGAGGATGAGATTGTTGAAAACAGGGCCCAGTTTCGGCTCGAACTTCATTGTTTGTGGATGATAGACCATCGTGCCCACGAGATCGGCGGGCAGCAGGTCCGGCGTGAACTGGAAGCGTGCGAATGAGGCGTCGAGCGAACCGGATAGCGCTTTTACAGCTAGGGTCTTGGCGAGGCCCGGAACACCTTCCAATAAGATGTGGCCATTGCAAAGCAGGCCGATGAGGAGGCGGTCCACGAGCCGTTGCTGGCCGACGAGCACATGTCCCATTTCATCCTTCACGGCTTGAATCCAGCCGCTGGACTCGGCGATGCGTTGTTCTAAATTTTCGATCATGGTCAGTAATAGTGGGTGAATCTGGCACGCTGTGGCCGGTGCGCAACCTGTTAAGCGCCGCCGCTCGCAGGGTTCATTCGTTGATTTCGCGACTCACTGGGCGCGAAGGGTTTCCAAATATCCTTCCAGCGCACCCGCGCAGGTGCGGCGGACGCCCTCACCGGGATGGGCACGGGTGGTTACGGAGAATCCTGCAAACGCGGAAACTAAGAAGGCCGCCTCGGCTGATGGCTGGATAGAGCGGTGGATCCATCCCTCCGCCTTGCCGCGTTCCAACAGGGCGACAAAGGCGCCGCGCCAATGCTCGAAAATTTTATCCAGAGCCTCACCCAACGTGGAATCCGCGGCGGCGGTTTCTGCAGTCAGCGAAACCAGCGCGGATGCCGCATCCTCCGCTGCCAGTTCCATGCAACGGGCGCGGCAGAAAGCCCGCAGCGCGTCCAGCGAGCCGATCGATTCCAGCGGCGTTATCCAGCGTTCCTCGATTTCCGGTGCCAGCAAATTCTCGATCCATGCCACCGCCATCGCCCGCTTGTCCGCAAAATGATGAAACAGCGCGCCTTTGGTTAGCTCGGCCCTATCAACGATCGCCCCAAGTCCGCTGCCCGCATATCCGTGCCGCGAAAACTCCACTCCCGCCGCTTTCAAAATGGTCCGCCTCGTCTGTTGCGGCTGTTTTTTGCGCTGCTTCATGCGCCATGTGATACCGACCCAACGGTATGGCGGCAAGCGGCAATCCAAACAACTCAATATCCGCTCGCGAGAATCGAGACGAGAGCTTCGCTGGCGCGTTCGAGAGCTTCGGGCAGGGCGTTGTTGCGGGCCGTTTGGAGGTTGGCGGAGACGAATAGCTGGCTGGTGCCTTGTGAGGAGCCTTGCGCGAGGATTTTGGTGGGATCCCGGGCATCACGGAGCAGCCATTGGAGGGTCACTGTATTGGAGAGTTCCTCGGGGAAAAGCGAGTCATTGCGGGTGCCGCGGATCTGGCGGTATTCGATGCGCTTGAGTGATCCTTCGAGCACGGCATCCGCCTGATCGAGCGTGGTGATGCGGTAGGTGCCGTCCTGTATAAGGGTGTTGGTGACGGCGGAGGTGGCCATGGCTCCGGCGCGCGGGTGCTGGGTGTCGTTGGCAAACATCGGCACGGCGATGGTTTTCACTTGGGTCAGTGAGGCGGGTTTGACGCCGCCGAGTTGATAGCCGGCGCAGGCGGACAGCGCGAGGACGGCTGCGAGTGTGGCGGAGGTGGTGAGTTTGCGGATCATTCGCCGAGTTCCTTGAGACGGGCTTTGGCGGCATCGTGGAGTTCTCCGTATGAGCTCTTGCGGACGACGTCGCGGAAGTAAACTTTTGCAGATTCGGTTTTACCGGTTTTCAGATAAAACTCGCCGATGTCATAAGATCGCTGGATATCGCGACCACCGAGGCTGGAGATGAGTTTGCGGGCCTCGGCGTTGCGATGGTGGCTGGGGTATTGGATCAGGTAGTCGTTGAAGGCTTCGCGGGCGAGATCGAGCGTCGATTGGTTCTGATTGCCGCGGTCGGCTTCTTCCATCAGCACCACGCCCACCCGGAACAAGGCCTCGGGGGCTTCCGGGCTTTCGGGTTGCTCGCGCACGAGTCCGCGGAATGCGACGATCGATTCTCTGGGTTTCTTTTTCGCCTGATAGAGCTCGCCGATGGTAAATTGCGCCTTCGATGCGGTGCGGGATTTCGGTGCGTTGGCGCTCACCTTGGTCAGCATCGCCACCGTCTTGTCCAGCGAGAGCTTGCTTTTCATGCCGAGGAAACTGGACTTGATGTCACCCTCGGCGGCAGACTGGGCGATCTCGGTCTGGCGGTTCAGGGCGGTGGAGTAGAGGTTGTCCGATGGGAAATACTGCAGAAATTGATCGTAGGCTTCGAAGGACTTTTCGATGTCGCCCTGTTGGTGGAGCAATTCGGCCTGGCGGAAGCGCGCCTTGCCGGCGGAAGGGGTGAGCGGATGGCGGCTGGCCGTCTGGTCGTAAAGTTTGATGGCGCGCTTGGTTTTGCCTGCTTCATCCGCCTGTTTCGCTTGCTGATAGAGCGATTCTCCTTCGCCAGACGAGGCCTCGGCGCTGCCCGCCAGCAGCGGAACGTCGGTATTGTTTCCGCAGGATGACAACCAGATGGGTGCGGTGAAGAAACAGGCGGAAACAATCAAGCGTTGGAGCATGGGGCGCATGATAGGTTTTGGTTTGATGAGTGAAAGCGCAAAAAATCCACTCTGGATTCACTTGCCGAGCTCTGCGGCCCGGCGGGTGGCGACTTCCACTGCATCGATGAGCGCGGAGCGGAGTCCCTGGCGTTCGAGTTCCGCCAGACCGGCGATGGTGGTCCCGCCCGGTGAGGTGACCATGTCCTTGAGAACCGCAGGATGGATGCCGGTCTCCAGCACCATGGCCGCAGCACCAAGCACGGTCTGGGCGGCAAGTTTCAAAGCATCCGCACGCGGCAATCCCGTGCGCACGCCGCCATCGGCCAGCGCTTCGATCACCAGATACACATAAGCGGGGCCGCTGCCCGAAAGCCCGGTCACCGCATCCATCAGGCGCTCGGGCACCTCAACTGCGAGTCCCACTGCACCGAGCAATGAGCGGGCGCAGTCGCCATCCTGGTGGGTGGCGCGGCTACCGAGGCAGTAAGCGGCGGCCCCTTTGCCGACCAGCGCCGGAGTATTGGGCATGGCGCGAATGATGCGGATGTTTGCGGAGGCTGCGGTTTCCAGTGCGTCGAGGGTGATGCCCGCAGCGATAGAGATGGCCAACATGGGCGTGGCGTGACCGGCGATGGAGATCTCGCGCAACGAATCCGCTACATCATGGGGCTTGGTGCAGAGAAGAATCACATCGCAGCCGGCGAGGGTGGAAATTTCCGCTGCCACTGCGGCACCCGTGGCGTTAGTGAAATGATCGCGGGCACCCTGCAAGGGATCCACCCCACTGACATCCGCCGCAGCTACTGCGCCGGAGCGGATCGCCCCCTCCACCAATGCCGTGCCCATTTTTCCACAACCGATGACTCCGAGTTTCATGCGCGCAACCTACGCCGATTCGGGCGACTTGCGCCAGTGTGATTTTGCCCCAAGCGCCGCAGGTAGCCGCAAGCATCTTCAATCCTCGTGCGGTTTGAGACCTCAAAATTCCGGCAGGAAAATTTCGGTTGCCAAGTCACCCCGGGAAGCTCAGTATAGCAGCCGTTGGACCGATCGGCCCGCGTTTCGAGTGGAAATACCGAAACCGCCCCGCTCCAAGTTTGATGTCTCCCTGCCTTTCCGGGCAATCCATGTCCCCCACAGCGGGCATTTCCATCCGGTTCGTGTGCAGAGTCACACCAATCCACCCCTTTTCCGCGGTTATGTGAACGCTCTGTTCCCCCCGTGGCGCACTCATTTCCAAGCTCCATTCCCTTTTCCCCGTTATCCATGGCCGGTCACAACAAGTGGTCCAAGGTAAAGCATATCAAGGCGAGAGTCGATGCCATCAAAGGCCGGGTCTTCAGCAAGTGTGCCCATGAAATCGCCCTGGCGGCACGCGCCGGCGGCGGCGATTCAGGAGCAAACGCCCGCCTCCGCACCGCCATCGACAATGCCAAGGCGGTCTCCATGCCCAAGGAAAACATCGAGCGTGCCATCAAAAAAGGCACCGGCGAACTGGGCGGCGAGGCGATTCAGGAAGTGGCCTACGAAGGCTACGGCCCCGCAGGCATCGCCTTCATCGTGGAAATGGCCACCGACAATCTGAACCGCTCAGCCGCTGACGTCCGCTCGATTTTCACCAAGAACCACGGCAGCGTGGCCACGCAGGGCAGCGTCTCCTATCAATTCGACCGCAAGGGCGAGATTCGCATCCCGGCGGATGCGCTCGGTGAAGAACAGCTCATGGAAGCAGCCATCGAAGCGGGTGCGGATGACGTCCAGCCCGATGCCGAGGAGCACATCATCCACACCGCTCCCAACGAGTTGGGCACGGTGGCCAAAACCCTGCGCGATGCCGGCCTGCACATCGCTTCCGAAAAAATGGTCTCCATCGCCCAAAATCCCGGCATGGTCACCGATCTGGCCATCGCCCGCCAAATCATGAAACTTTACGACCAGTTGGACGATTACCCGGACACCGTGAACGTCTTCACCAACTTCGAGGTCGCCGATGAAATTCTCGACCAACTCGACACGTGAGCCGCAATCCGCGCCACCTGTCACCCAGTATTTTCCCCGACTCAGAATGAGCACCCAAACCAACGAGGACCCCCAGCCGCTAATCCCTGCCGGCACTGATGAAGCCGTGAAGCCCGCACGCAAGCGGACCGCGAAAAAAACCACTACCAAGGTGGCCGCTAAAAAAGTGACTGCGAAAAAAGCCGCCAAAAAAGCGGCAAAACCTGCGCCTGATCCCGAATTTTCCTCGATTCCAACCATCGACGAACCCGCTCCACCGAAAAAGAAAACCGCGCGGGTAAAAAAAGCCGCTGCCGATGACACTCCGCCAATCCCGGCGGCCGTTCCCGAGCGGCAGGAGCCCGAGCAAGTAACCGCGGCACCGCAAGCAGAACGGCGATTCGGCCGCGTTCCGGGCGGCGGGCCGCGAGTTCTGCGCGAGGCCACTCCTCCACAAGTTCCACCCGCATCCGCCACCAGCGAGCCACCCACGCAGGAAACAGGGCAGGGTGGGGGCCAAAACCGCGATGGCCAACAACCACGCGAGAGCCGCAGCAAGCGCCGCCGCGAAAAACGCAAACGCCGCAACGAACACCGCCAAGGGCATGGACCCCACCAAGGGCATGGACCCCACCAAGGCCAGGGGCCGAATCCGGTCCAACGCCAAGGACACAGCCCTCATCCGCATGGCGGCCGCCCGAATCAAGTTACCGATTCCCAGCCTGCCGACTTCAACGAGCGCCGCCAGGAGCAGGCACCCAGCGGTCCGAAAATCGAAACCGACGGCATGCTCGAGCTCGCGCCCAAAGGTTTCGGTTTCCTGCGCATTCCCGGCAAGAATTTCGAGCAGGCGCGCGATGATGTTTTTGTCACTCCGGAAACCATCCGCAAGTTCCACCTCCGGCTCGGCCAGTGGGTGCACGGCCTCTATCAGATCGGCCCGCGCGGGGCGCAGTTGGTCGAGGTCAGCGCCATCAATGGCATGACTCCCGAGGAAGCTTCCAAGCTGCCGCACTTTGATGAACTCAAGGCGATCAACCCGGCCAGGCGCATCAGTTTCGAAACCACACCCGAGCGCTTCACCACCCGCGTGGTGGACATCATCGCTCCCGTCGGACGCGGTCAGCGCGGGCTGATCGTTTCGCCGCCGCGTTCCGGAAAAACCACCTTGCTGCTCCACATGGCGGAGGCAATTCGCGAAAAATACGACGAAGCCATCCACCTGATGGTTTTGTTAGTGGATGAGCGGCCGGAGGAAGTCACCGAGTTCCGCCGTGCTCTGCCCGGCGCGGAAATTTATGCCAGTTCCAATGACGAGCAGCCGCGCAACCACTGCCGCATCGCCGAGCTTGCCATCGAGCGCGCCAAGCGTCTGGTGGAAGCCGGCAAGGATGTTTTCCTGCTGATGGATTCCATCACCCGCCTGGCCCGCGCCTACAACAACAACATGAGCAATGCCCGCGGCCGTGGCACCGGTTCGGGCGGCATCACCATCGGCGCGCTTGAAGTGCCGCGCCGTCTATTCGCCGCCGCCCGCAACACCCGCGGCGGAGGATCGCTCACCATCATGGCCACCGCCCTGATCCAGACGAACTCGCGCGCAGACGAGGCGATCTTCATGGAGTTCAAGGGCACCGGCAACATGGAGCTCGTGCTCGACCGCAAGATCGCGGAAAATTACATCTATCCGGCAGTGGACATCTTCAAGTCCGGCACCCGCCGCGAGGAAATCCTCATTCCTGACCACATGCTCCACAAGATCCACCTAATCCGCCGCGGCCTCTCTGGCCACCGGCCGGTGGAGGCGATGGAGCGGCTTTTGTTCTTCCTGAAGAAGTTTTCGAACAACCCGCAGATGCTGCTGGAGATCAAGGGCTGAGCGCCGGCTTGCGGTCAGCTTCAGAAGCAAGCCACAGCAGCCATCCTGGCGGTTTCGTAGGCCAGGCCCCCACGGAAGAGCGATTTCCAAATAGCCCTGAGGAAGCAATGAAAGTGATTTTCATTCCCCCCTCATCGTCTCGATGTTCGATGGGGCTGCCGCATGAAAATATGACAGGCGATTTTTTTGGAAGAGTTGGATTTTTCCTGCGAATCCCGTCTTTCATTTGACCATTCATCCATGAAATCAAAAATCGGTGGGCCGACAAGGAGTTCACCGGATTGATCGCGGGTAATTATCCCGGCTAAGTTGCTCCCCTTTTGGCATTTGGGTTTTCAATGCGGGAATTGGCGATTATCAGCGATGCATGCGGTTGCAGTTGCCCGAGCGCGAGATCGAGTTTCCCCGCCGTCCACTGGTGATGGGGATCGTGAATGTGAACGATGATTCGTTTTCCGGCGATGGAACGCTGGATTTCGCTGCGGCGCTGGAGCAGGCGCGTAGTCAGGCGCGGGCCGGGGCGGACGTGATCGATGTGGGCGCGGAGAGTGCGCGGACCAATCGCGAGGCGGTATCGGAAGCGGAGGAAATCCGCCGTTTTGCGGGATTTTTGGAATGTTGGGAAGATGTCTGGCAGGGAGTTGAGCCGCGCGATGGGGCGCAGGTCTGGCCGCCCATCCTCTCTGCAAACACCTGGCGTCCCGGCGTGGTGAAGGCTGTGTTGCGGATGGGGAAAGTGGAAATCATCAACGACATGGGTGCGCTGCCGGACGACCGCAATGCACGGCTTTGTGCGACTCACCGCTCCGCGCTGCTCATCATGCACAGCATCGGCGAGCCCAAGATCCCGCATCTGCACCAGCAATGGCCCGACGTGATGGGTGCGATGGAGCGGTTTTTTGAGGAGAAACTCTCACTCGCCACTCAAGCAGGGCTGCCGGAGGACGCGGTGTTGTTGGATCCGGGTATCGATTTTGCGAAGCAGCGCGATGACAATCTAACGGTCTATCGGGATTTGGCGCGTCTGCAAAAATTCGACCGACCGGTGCTGGTGCCGGTATCGCGCAAAACGGTGATCGGCGAAGTGCTCGGCCTGCCGGATTCCCGCGAGCGTGACGCCGGGACCATCGCCTGCATCGCCGCCGCGATGGAACGCGGGGCACAGATGTTCCGTGTGCATGACGTGGACGCCGCGTGGCAGGCGGTGAAAGTGCTGCACGCGCTGGCATGTGAGCCCAATCACTCCGATCCGTGATCAGGCGGAGGCTGGCTTCAAGGTTCTGCTGGGAATGGGTTTGCCGTCCAACGCAGTTCGACTTCGACTGCGGGAATGTTTGCTGCTCCATGATTTTTTCGTCCCATCATCGACAGTGAAAAAGCTGTTAGAATGCCGAGTATGGCCAGCAAGGTGAGGGTTCTTCCGTTCAAGCCGACAGATGGTTTCAACATTCTGCGGACGCGGGATTCCAGCGAATTGGTTTCCGCCATGGCGGGTGCGAGCCGGGACGGCGAGTACTGGCTGGAAAAGTCGCACAACACGCTGGCGTAGGCTTTTGGATCGATGCCCTGGCCCAGAACTCTCGCATCGCAGGCGTATTCGCATTGCATGATGAAACGGCGCTTCATCCAGTATGCGAGCGGGTGATACCAATGGACGGCACATGCCACTTCCGCCAGTAGCCGCCAAAGTGGATCGCGTCTGGTGAGGTGCGCCAGTTCGTGTGCGAGAACGATGCGCTTGTGTGCAGCGGGCCAGTTGCGCCAGGACGCCGGGACGAGGATGACCGGATTCCAAATGCCAGTAGCCACCGGCCCTTCTATACTTGGCAGTTCGCAAATCGCCACACCGTCCATCCGATCCACTTCCATCGCCTGATTTTTCCAACGGTGCAGGACCGCGACCGCATGCGATAAACGGATGATCGCCAGTGCGAAACCTGCCGCCCAGATGGCCGGCAGGCAATCGATCCATGAAACTCCGGCCATGCCAGCAGTGCCTCCATGCGAAGGAAGCACCCGGATCTCCGGCAAGACCGCAGCCATCAAGGGAAATAGGCCTAACAGAACCAAAAGCAGGAACGTGAGCCTTGGATCACGCGCCGCATCCCTGCGGCCTGCCAGATAAACCAGGGCCGCGGCGATGATGGAAAATGTGAGGGCTGGAATCATGTTCTGGCGCTCGGGTTGATGGATTGAGTCACTTGCCGCCGTTTTCGTCGATCAATTTCCGGATACGGGCGATTTCATCCTGGCTGAGTTTCTGGTCTTTCGGATTAAGCAGGGAGGCGACCAGTTTTTCCGGGCTGCCCTCGAAAAACGTCGCCAGCAATTGTTTTAGAGCCGTGCGTTTCGCGCGTTTTTCAGGCACTGCGGGCAGATAGACATAGCGCCGAGAATCCTTCGAATGCGTCACCATTTCCTTTTGTTCCAGCGTCACCAGCAAGGCTCGCACGGCGGAATATCCCGGTGGATCCGGCAGTTCCTCCAACACCTCCCCGGCGGTGGCTTTGCCCTTGCGGAAAAGTATGTCCATCACCTGCCGCTCCCGGCGTGATAGCTGGCCATCTTCAAATCGTTTCATGCGGACAATGTGTCAAATGCAGTAAAAACCGCAATTCAAATTTGACATCCCAATTTTCAAATGCTGTTTTTCCCGCATCATGAAAAACAAAATCGGAATTTCATTGGGAGCACTGCTCGTTGCCTTGATTGTCAATTCCTGTGCGCCGAGCTTCGATTCATCGGGAACTGCGGCGGATCATTACGCCTACAAACCGTTGGCGACACCCCGCGCGCAAGACCGCCCCGGGCTCGCCACTGGCTGGGGTGAGGAGAGGAAATCCGAATTGATCCAGACTTCGTTTGTCCGTGCCTCCTCGAAGCCTGCGGGCACGGACGTCATTTATTATAATGATTCGGAAGGCTTGGATGCGATGGCTGGATACAAGCAGCGCGTGGCTCCGCTGCAAACGGCGGCCGGTGACATGGTAGAGTGGGGTGTGAGGGGCAGGGGTGGATTCCTGCCGAGTTTCAAGGAAGGTCGTTACGGCAGACGACTTGTAGCAGGTGATAAAGGTTCGACCTACTCGATCATCGTGAAAAACCGCTGCAAGAGTGCCTTGGAAATCGTTGCGAGCGTGGATGGACTGGACGTCCAGGACGGTCAACCCGCTTCGTTCTCCAAGCGCGGATATATTGTGGAGCCGGGGAAAACCTTGGAAATCGAGGGTTTTAGAACGAGCTACAGCCGGGTGGCGGCATTCGAGTTTTCCAGCGTGCCGAATTCCTACGCCAACCTGCGCCACGGCAACACCCGCAACGTCGGCGTGATCGGCATCGCGGTGTTCACCCGGAAAAACGCCAACCCGTGGACATGGATGCCGGACGAAGTGTATCAGCGCGACTCCGCGAAGCCATTTGCCACCGCGCCATAACTTTCGATTGCCCGAATTCCCGGCGGCGGACAGTTTTCCCGCCCGACCATGCACCAGCGACCGCCGAAAAAATTCGTTCCCGTTCCATTCGAGTATCGTCAGGAAATCGAACTGACGATCGACTCGTTGACCAATCTGGGCTCCGGCATCGGCCGGATGGCCGGATGGGTGGTGTTCGTGCCCTTCTCGCTGCCGGGGGAAAAGGTGAGGGCGCGCGTTTATCGCAACGACAAGAACTGCTCGCATGCCGATTTGTTAGAGGTGCTGGTGCCATCGCCGGATCGCGTGGAGCCGCCTTGCCCCTTGTTCGGCGAGTGCGGCGGCTGCCAATACCAGCATCTCGATTATCGCAAACAACTCGATTGGAAAACCCGCCAGGTTGGGGAGCTCATGAAGCACATGGCGGGCATCGAGTTTCCGGTGAACCCGTGCCTCTCCACAGAGCAGACTTGGAATTACCGCTCAAAAATCACGCCACATTTCGACGGTCCGCGCGAGGGAGTGATCGGGCCGATCGGTTTTCTGGCGAATGGCCAGCGCTTCAAGATCGTGGATGTGCCGCAGTGCTTGATCGCGATGGATGAAATCAATGCCGAGCTGCCGGAAATCCGCGCTGGCATCCGGGCGAAAGCCCACACCTTCAAGCGTGGCTCCACGGTGTTGATGCGTGCCACCGGCGGCCGGGTGGAGACCGATTTCAAGGCCACCGCCAGCGAGCGGGTGGGGGACTTGACGTTTCAATTCATCGCGGGCGATTTTTTCCAAAACAACCCGTTCATCCTGCCGGACTTCACCGGCTACGTCGGGCGGCAGGCAGCAGCTGGCGGCGCGCGTTTCCTGGTGGACGCCTACTGCGGCTCCGGATTGTTCGCGCTCACCCTCGCCCGGCATTTTGAAAAAGTGGCGGGCGTGGAAGTTTCGGAAACCTCCTGCGAATGGGCGCGCAAGAACGCCGCCGCGAACCAGATCACCAACGCCACCTTTCTTACCGCTCCGGCGGAACACATCTTCGCGGAAATCAATTTTCCGGCGGTGGAATCGGCGGTCGTGATCGACCCGCCGCGCAAAGGCTGCACGCCGGAATTCATCGAGCAATTGGTGGCCTTCGGCCCAGCGCGCTTGGTCTATGTTTCCTGTGATCCCGCCACCCAGGTCCGAGATCTCAAGTTATTGTTAGGCAATGGCGGTTATCGACTCGAAGCCGTGCAGCCGTTCGACCTCTTTCCGCACACCCGGCACTTGGAATGCGTGATGACCTTGGTCAAAAACAGCTGATCGCTCAGCCGCTGTGAATAACTTGGGAAAAGTGTGTTTTTCCCCGGGAAAATCGACATCGGCGTTTCTTTGCGCCTGTTCTTCCGAGAGATGGGATTCAGATCCGATGGGATTAGGTTTTGTTGCTAGCTAATCATTGAAAGGAAAAATAAATCTAGAAATTCAATCGATTGTTCGATTTTCAAGTAATTGTAAATCAGTTGCTTGTAAGGTTGTTGACCCTTATTCTGCGATTGCTGACAGCTTGCTCACCACGAGGTAAGAAGCCGTCTATGTGGACTGACTGGATTTTTGAGAATGCACGGATTTTCAATGAATTGCGGGATAAATGAAAGCGCAGCGCGTTGTGAACAACTTGCGAAAATCCCATAAAATCGGCTTGGTTGCTTCATTTTATGGAAGTTTTCCTGTTAGATCGGATTACGCTTTACGGCACCAGCGGATGGCTTCACAGAGATGGCGCTCGCCCGCGTGAATTCAGCGGGCGCATTGTTGAAACACATCCCCACAATCCCATCATGGACATTCAAATTGCCACACTTTGCGATCACGCGGCCGACTACAACGGCAAGCTGGTCATCACCGGAACTTTTGACACCCTTGCAGCCCGAGCGCTGCCGGTGGTTCATCCGTCCTGTGCGCTGGCCCTGCGCTTTTGCTTCACCTTGGAGGATGCCGGCCGCCACCAGCTCTCGATCAACATCATCAACGAAGACGGCGAACCGCTGGATCCGAACAACATGCCGATCAAGCCAGACTTCGAGGTGCAACTGCCCAATAACACTCCGTTCCTGACCCGCAACATTGTGATGAACCTGCAAGGTCTGCGTTTTCCGGAAGCCGGCATTTATTCGATCGATATCGGCTGTGATGACGAAATACTGGTGCGTCTGCCGCTGCGCATTGTGCAAGTCACCCAAGGCCCGAACGGCGAGACCCAGATCGTCTAATCCGCCAACCCGCGGATGAAGCGGGTGAAAAAATCCGCGCCGTCGCGCAAGGCCACGAGTTCGATGAACTCGTCGGCAGTGTGCGCTTGGTCGATTGCGCCGGGTCCGATGCAGATGGATGGCACGCCGCCATTGGAGAGATGCGCGGCATCGGAAAACCATGGTGCGCCGGTGGTTTGGATCGACGGGCCGGTCGCTAACAAACGCCGGATCATCGGGTGATCGACGGGTGTTTCCATCGGCGGGTTTTCGTGTGGGTTGATGATTTCAAGCGGCAGATCATGGCAGTCGATGGTTTCCCGCAGCAGCATGAGGGCACCGCCGGCATCCAACAGCGAGGGAGTGATGCGGATGTCGATTTCGGCCTCGGCGAGGTCGGGCACGATGTTGGGGCGCGAGCCGCCGCGGATCACGCCGATGTTGAGTGTGGAGCGACCGAGCACGGGATGGGTGAAACCGGAGAGCAGTGCGCCAAGATGGCAGTCGAGCCGATCAAGCGCGCGGGTGAGTTTGAGAATCGCGTTTTCGCCTTTCTCCGGCATCGAGCTGTGCGCGGCACGGCCGCTGGCGCGCAGGGTGGCCCACAGCGAGCCTTTGGTGGTGTGAACAATGTCCATCGAAGTGGGTTCGCCAACCAATGCGAAGACATATTCCCCGCTGTGGTTTTTTGCGAAATCGCGCGAGCCCCACTGGCCGGATTCCTCGCCCATGAAGGCCACGAAATCCACCGCCATCGGCAGATTGGCGAGCAGTTCGCGGTTTTCATGCAGCGCCCACAGCATGGCGGCCATCGGCCCCTTGGTATCGCTCGCGCCGCGGCCCCACAGCCGGCCGTCGCGGATTTCTCCGCCAAATGGATCGATGGTCATGCCACCGACGCCCACGGTATCGAGGTGCGGACCAAATAGAATGCGTGGTCGGTCATCGAGCGGGGCGAAGCGCGCGATCAGGTTCGGCCGTCCAGGGCGGATTTCCTCGGTGGTGACCTGTGCGCCGATGGATTCCAGCCAACCTGTTAGAAACAACGCGAGCGTATCCTCGCCGGTATGGCCGGTGCCCGGATCGTTGTCCGGATTCACGGAAGGAATGCGCACGAGTTGCTGGAGGAGGGTGGTGACGTCATGAGGCATGGCTGGACCTTTGCGCAGTGCGGGCGGTTTTCACAACTTGTTAGTGGGCTGACGCATCAAAATACATAAGACCTACCGCAAAGCCGCAGAGGCCGCAAAGTGGGCGCAGAGAGAATTTCAAAGAACTCGGATGGACAGAAAGACTTTGCCAACCGTTTAAGCGGCTCTCAGGCTATGTTTTTGAACATCTTTGCGATTCCTTGGCGTCCTTTGCGGCTTGGCGGTGAAAAATCTGAGATTTAGATGCGACGGCCCTGCAACTTGATAAGTGCCTTCGAATGCCGGGGTTGCGCGGCGGGCCGTGATGGGGCATGAATGCAGGCCATGACAGGTCGGGAAATCAAGGAGGTGCTGGATCGTGCGGGTGTTTTGCCGAGCAAACAACTCGGCCAGAATTTCCTCATCGATCCCAACATGGCGCGCTGGATCGTTTCCCAACTCGATGTTGGCGAAAATGACGCCGTCGTCGAGGTGGGGCCCGGCACCGGCTCGCTCAGCGAGCATCTGATCGGCAAGGTGCGGCGTTTGATCCTGATCGAGTTCGATGCGCGGTTGGCGGCGGCTCTCACCGAGCGCTTCAGCGGGGAACCGACAGTGGAAGTTCATCACGCCGACGGCGTGAAGTTCGATGGCCGCACGCTTTTCAAGCATCGGCCGGTGAAGTTTTTGGGAAACCTTCCCTATTCGTGTGGCGGGGCGATTTTGAAAAATCTTCTCACGCGCCCGCATCCTTTCGAGCGGGCGGTGGTGATGTTGCAGAAGGAAGTGATCGAGCGCCTTGCAGCGAAACCGGGCACCAAGGACTATGGCATTCTATCGCTGCGGACGCAGGTGGACTGGGTGGTGGAGCCGCAACGCACGGTGCCGCCCGAAGCATTTCATCCGCGGCCGAAGATCGATTCGGCGGTGGCGATTCTGCATCCGCGCAGTTCGGGTTTGCCGGCATTCGACCGGCGTTTGTTCGATGAATTGATCCGGCGTGGTTTTGCGCAGCGCCGCAAGCAACTCGGTAAACAATTGCCCGCAGGCACACCCTGGCAGGAAATCGCAGCGGATATGAATGTTCCGGTGACTGTGCGCGCTGAGGAACTCACGCTCGATCAATGGGTGGTTCTGACCCGCGCTTGCGATGTGCATCCGCTCAAGGATCTACCTCAGAAATCCAGTGAAGTCTTTGATGTCGTGGATGCAAACGACGTGGTGATCGGACAAAAAACGCGCGATGAGGTGCATTCCGGCCAACTCCTGCACCGCGCGGTGCATGTGTTCATTTTCAACAAGCGGGGCGACATGCTTTTGCAACAGCGTTCGATGTTCAAGGACGTGCATCCCGGGATGTGGGGTTCGAGCGTTTCGGGGCATCTCGATGCCGGCGAGGACTATGACACCGCCGCCTTGCGCGAACTCGATGAGGAAATGGGCATTAAGGCGGAAAACCCGCCGGAGGAAATCGCACGGATCGCGCCAAGTGAGGCGACGGGATGGGAACACGTCCGGCTTTACCGCATGAGCTATCATGGATCGGTTCGATATCCGGCGGCCGAGGTTTCCGCCGCGGCATGGTTTCCACTGGCTGAAATCCAAGCATGGCTCGCGGCGCGGCCGGAGGATTTTTCCAGCGGATTCATCGAGTGCTGGAATGCCGCGCAACACCTGATCACGGCGTGATCCGTCTTTTCATGGGCCAACCGGGCTCATTCCGCCGGTTTGATGGTGATCAGCAGCGCATTTTCGGCGGCGAGGTGTTTTTTGGCGAGGGCGTTGATTTCCTTGAGGGAAATCGAGCGGTAGTCAGCGTCGCGATTGCGGGCGAGGCCGAGGCGGGAGGGATCGGCCTGGGACTGGCTGAGCACGGTGTTGAGCCAGTAGTTGTTGTCGCGCAGGGATTTTTCCAGCATGCCGAGTGTGGGCTTGAGCGCCCGGTCGAGTTCATCGTCTGTGGCACCTTCGGTGGCGAGTTGGTCGGCTTCTTCGCGCATGGTGTTGAGCAGCGTTTCGAGGTCCTCCGGTTTGCCGATGCTTTGGCTGATGATAAATCCAAAGTCATCAAGCGCTTCGGATCCGTCGGCCCCGGCGTTCGGGCTGTAGGACGAGCCGAGTTTCTCTCGGATTTCCTCGCGCAGGCGGTCGCTTAGGATACTCGCGAGCATATTGAGTCGGCGGAACTCGGGGATGTTGCCGCGGATGCCGGCGGTGCGCCACACGGTGAAGGCGATTCCTTGCGGGATTTTCGATTCGTAGGTGAAAACCTTGGTGGCGGGAGCGTTGGGGAATTTCACTTTGCGCTCTTTTGTGAGATCGGCCGGAGTCGCGGCGCGGGCGGGCAGTGCGCCGAAGGTGGCGAGCAAATCCGGCATGATCGAATCCGGATCAAAATCCCCCACGATGGTGAGTTCCAGGTATCCTTGGGTGAGCTCTGGCATGAGCCAGTTTTTCGCGTCGTCGATGGTGTAGGACGCGAGTTTTTCCATGGGTGCGGTGGCAAAGCGTGAATCGCCACCATGCAGCCATGCCTCCATTTCTTTCTGTGGTCCGGCGGGCGTGTGGCGCAGTTGCTGGTAGATCATCGGCAGTGCCTTCTGGAACTGCCACAGGGCCTCCTCCCGCCAGCCGGGATCTGTGAGTGCGGCGCACATCAACTGGCACTGCAAAGCAAAATCCGCCGGGGTGGTGGAGCCGCCGAGCGTAAAGGCGTCACCGTCGATGGCCAGCGAGCTGCCGACGTTTCTGCCAGCGAGGATTTGTTTGAGATCGTCGTTGGAATGCCTGCCGAGGCCGCCTCCTTCGAAGAGCGCCTGCGCAAAGGCATCGAGCATCGGCATGTCTTGTGGTTGGCCTATTTTGCCGGAACCGATGCGCGCCAGAAGCCGGATCCTGCCTTGCTCGAAATCGGTGCGCTTCAGGTTCACCCGGACTTTGTTGGATAACACAAGTTGGGTGACGCCCATGTCTTCGATCTGCTTGCTTGCGGTGATGCTGCCGGGGCTTCCGAAATCGGTGTAATCGAACACCTGGGTGGCGCGAGCGGCGGGCGCTTCCACCGGAGTGCCGCGTGAGTCTTCGAACAAAGCGGCGAGTTCCTTCTCCGCGTTTTCCGGCTTCTCCTTGGTGGTCAGGACCAGGTGATAGCCCGGAGCTTCCCAAAATGTCTTGAGCGCCTGGTGGCATGTTGCGGCATCGATGCTTTCCAAAATCCCGCGGGCAATTTCCAAGTCCTCCTCGGGAGTGGAAAACACCGTCTTGTCGTTGACCGAACTAGCCAGCACGGTGGCGATGCCCTCGGACTTGCGGGTGGCTTTTTGTTTCACTTGTTGTTCGTAAGCATTGAGCAGGTTGGACTTCGCTTCGGCGAGTTCGTTCTCGGTGAATCCGTGCTCAAGCGCGCGGCGGAATTCCTGTTCGAGCACCGGCACCACTTCCTGCCAGCGGTCGTCTGCAGCGGTGATGCTGACCGAGCCGAGATCGATGTTATTAAAAAGGATGCTATCGGAGGCAGAGCCCTCGGCCACCACGGAATCTCGCTGCTTGGAGATGCGCTCGAAACGGCGTGTGAGCATCGAGTGCGCGATGTCCAGCGGCATGCGCTCAGCACGGGTGGCGCGGGTGTCCGGTTTTGGCTGGTGCGGCCGCACCAGGATGAGCGAAACATCGGTGGAACTCACTTCCTTGTCACTGAAGACGGCGGTTTCAAGTCCCTCTGGCAGGCGGATGTCTCCGAGGTCAGGCTCGGTGCCGGGCTCGGCCGGATTGCCCATGGTGGCAAAGGCGGCCTCGATCCGGCCGCGCATTTCATCCACATTCACATCGCCCGCCACGATGAAGGTCATGCGTTGTGGCGTGTAGAAACGGGTGTAAAAATCCACAAAACGCTCGCGTGGCGCGGTCTTGATCACTTCCTCGTCGCCGATCGGGAATCGCCGCGTGATGAGCGAGTCCGGCAGGAAAGCGCTGAACTGTTGCTCCATGAGCCGGTAGTTCACCGAATCCCGGCTGATTTTTTCCGACAGGATCACGCCGCGCTCCTTATCGATCTCCTCCGGGTCCAGCAGCGCGCCATCGCCGAAATCGCGCATCACGGTGAAGGCGAGATCAAGCGTCTCTTCTGTTAGATCAGGCAGGTCGAGCATGTAAACCGTTTGGTCGAATGAGGTGAAGGCATTGGCATGGGCGCCGAAGGCAATGCCGAGCCGCTGCATGCGCGGGACGATTTCCGCGGCGGTGAAGTTCTTGGTGCCGTTGAATACCATGTGTTCGAGGAAATGGGCGAGGCCGCGTTGGTTATCCTGCTCCATGAGCGAGCCAGCGGCGATGTGGAGGCGCAGCGAAACGCGCTTCGGCGGCTCGCTGTTCGGATAGATCAGGTAGCGCATGCCGTTTTCCAGCGTGCCGAAAACCGCGTTGGAATCCGCGGAAATATCGGAGCCGTCCTGCGGCCACGGTTGCGGCGTGACTTTGGCAACCGCGGTATCCGTCTTGGCGGTGGGTGGCGGCACGTCTGCGGCCGGGGCTTCCACAACAGACGCGGGTGGCGCGCTGTCATGGCTGCGAAGCGCGAGAAATGCCGCCGTCACGGCCAGCACCAGCACCAGAATCAGAGGAGTTGTGGAAGAGGACTTTTGCATGGCGGCAGCGTGGTTGAGCTCCAACCGCTTTGGCAACGCCGAAAACCGTTCAAGCGGGCCACGGCGAGCAAACCAAGGAGAGCAAGCAACCGCGGCCGCGTCTCTTGGCCAAGCTGCGGAGAAAAGTGAGGGTGTGGATTCCGGAGCGGATCATGGGCCGGGAAGTTTGCTGCCACCGACTCCGTGCCACCAGCGCGCGCCGGATGCATCGTCGCGCAGCGACCACTTGGGTGAGATCCGCGCGCTGACCAGTGGCAGGGTTTGGAAGGGGCCCGGCATCAGTGCTGCGGGATCGCGCGGCTTGCCGAAATAATCACGCTCCAGACTCAGTGCCGATTCATCCGGATTTTCAAAGCGCTGGCCGCTGATGGCGGCGGAGCCCAGCAGCTCGCTGGTGACGATGGCACGGCTTTGGCCGCCGGTCACATCGGAATTAAGGTTCAACGTGAGCAAGGCACCTTTCGGCTTGATTGCCAAATTCAGCGTGGGAGCCGCCGCGAGCACCAGCGGCGAGGCGTCGCGCGCAAACGGTTTCGAGCCCGGTGCATAGACATTGCCAGCGCCCGTGGTGGGCAGCGCGAGCGGATCAATCTGCGCAGCGAGGTCCACCGGATGCAGGAAAAGGTTGTGAAAATAGCGATCGTCGCCGCAGGGCGAGGGATGCATGCCCGCACCGGCAGTGGAGTGCACCGCAAGGAAGGGCGTCTGCCTGGCCCACAGGTCAGGCTGGATTTTCACATGCCCGCCGAAGAGGTTGTGAGCGAAGGCCGTGCCTTGGGACATGACCCACAAGGCCAGCCGTCGTAATTGACGAAAGAGTGGGCATTGGCAGCCACCCCGCCATGATACAGGAGGCTTACAAAAGAAGGCTGGCTGACCACGCTGGGAGCCGTGGCGGCGGTGGTTCCCAAATCAAATGCGTCGGGGATTCCCTCGTTGAATGCGGCAGCACCGGGGAATGCACCGGTCCACGGACCCCACGGGCGGAACTGAACATAGCCCGCCGAGCCGTATTTGTTGTCACCATCGACGTCATAGGCCTTTGGCGCGCCGGCATTCGACCAGTTTTCGACCACATAGCCGTTTGCAGGTCCGCCGGTCTGTGTGCCGCCATAGACAATGGTGGCGGGCGTGGCGACCACCGAGACGTTGTCGATGAAGCACTGGGCGGCCACCACACCATCAAATCCGGTGGACGGCTGCATGTAAATTGCGATGTCGTAGGTCGATACTGAGATGGTTGGTTTCGTCGTGAAGGTGTAGGTAAAAGTCTGGGGAGTGTTTGAGAGTGGAGCAAAGTTGGAGGTCGTGTCCGCTTCTCAGATCCGCCGACGCGATGTATCCACCAAATACGCTCGTCCCTGCACTGCCGAGACCGTATGAAACATCCGTGAAAAGGTATGCCGGAAAGGGTCCAGCGCCCGAGGAAACCTGGGCATCAAAGGTGACGGTGTAGGTGGTGTTGGGCTGGAGTTTGATATCTAGTAATGTCTGGAACATCTGAGTGTTCGTTTCCATGTAGCCCACGGTGTTTCCTGTTGGGCCCGGATCATACTGGCCGGTGCCTGTGCCGTCTCCCGGAATGGTATTGTTCCAGCCATCGGGCGAGCCGTTGAAAATATTGCCGCCGGTCTGGAAATCCCCGTTGGTCACGAGGTTCTGGGCCTGCAGGTTGAAGACTCCGCCCAAAAGGACGGACAAGGCGATAAACGATGGATTTTTCATAATGCGGAGCGCAAGCGGTTGGTGGGTCCGGCAAACAACTAAGACCTCCTAGTTTCGCTGATTGGAGCTGTCAAAGCGAAAGATGAAAAAGTAAAAGGCGAAAACTTCCGTCTTGCCGCATGGGCGGTGATTTTTCAGGGTGCCTCATCATGTCAGGGGGAAAGCAGGCGAATGCGATCGAGCCCGTGGGGCCGGTGAGCATGGCACAGTTGGCGACGATGCTGAATTTGTCGCATGCGACGGTGTCGTTCGTGCTCAACGGTCATGGCGACAGGCACAAGATCTCGGTGAAGACTCAGCAGCGGGTGCGGGAGGCGGCGGAGCGCTACCACTGCGTGCCCAACCAGCAGGCGCGCAACCTGCGGATGCGCCGCAGCGGCATGATCGGCGTGGTGCTGCCAACGCTGACGATGGATTGGGCGGCGGCACTGATGCGCGGGCTCAACCGGGTGCTCGACCCCACGGACCACGTGCCGTTTGTGACGGCACATGAATTCGATGCCGCGCGCAACCGCAAGGAGCTGCTCTCCGCCCTATACCGGCGCGACGACGGCTTGATCGCCTTTCCGCTGCCGGATAGCGCGGATCTCTACCACTCGATCCAGCGCGCCGGCGTGCGGTTGGTGCTTCTAGGCGAGGAAATGCCAGGCATGGAGGACATCAGCACGGTGCTGTGGGACTCGGCGGCGGCGGCGGAGGCGGTGATGCTGCACCTTGTGGCCAGCGGCCGGCGGCGGATCGCGTTCCTGGGTATGGATTACCCGGGTCAGGGCACGCTGCACCGTTTGAAAGCCTATGGCACGGTGCTGCGGGAAAACGGGCTGGAACTGCGCAAGGAATGGATCGCTCGGCTCCAGGTGCCGCTGCCACCCGGCGGGATGGAACAAGTGCTGCGGCAATGGTTTCCGGAAGGCGACCGCCAAAACTCGCCGGATGCGATATTCGCGCTCAACGACGCGATGGCGCTGCCCGCGATGCAGTATCTGCTGGACTGGGGCATCGCGGTGCCCGGCGAGGTGGCCGTGGCCGGCATCCAGGATCTCCCGCTCTCAGGCCACCCGGCGATCAGCCTGACCACGGTGCCGGAACCCGTGGAAGCCATGGGCGAGGCGGCCGCCCGCCTGATGCTCGATCTGATTTCCGGCAAAGCCAAAGCCCCAGTCCGCCGCGTGATACCCTCCCCGCCGCTGATCGTCCGCCGCAGCACCGCGGATCGGTAGGGCGCGACCGGCCGCAGTCCGCCCACTTGCTGCCGGCTTGGCCGCCGTAGCCTTGGCGAAGGAGGGCGGCGTGAGTTGTGGAAGAGGTGCCGAGGATCAGTGAGAACGATCTTATCAGCGGCGGCGGCGCAAGAGCCCGAGCAAGCTGAGACCACCCAGCAGCGCGGCGGAGGGCTCGGGAATCGGCGTGGTCGTCACCGAGACGTTGTCGATGTAGGCTTGGGCGGCGTTTGGTCCCCATACTGGCTGCATGTAGATGGCGATGTCTTTGGTGCCGTCGCCCACAAAGCCCTCGGCAATCGATTTGGTGGTGAAGGAATGGGTGAAGGTTTGTGCGGTTGTCGTGAGAGGTGCGTTGTATCCTGCCGGGCCGATCTTCAGATCGGTGTCCGCGATGTAGCCGTTGAAGCCGCTCGTGCCACCGCTGCCTGTGCCGTATGAAAGAGCCGCCAAAAAAAAGCCTGTGGAAATTCCTCATTCACGAAGCCCACCGTAACGTAGGCGTCGAAGGAGACGGTGTAAGTGGTGCTCGGCTGGAGTTTGACTCCAGCAAAGGTTTGGAACACCTGGGTGCCGGTGTTCATGTAGCCCAGGGTGCCGATGAGTGGCGCGGAGGGGGCGGGAGACGGGGGATCCAGAGTGACGGGATTGAACTGACCGGTGCCTGCCGGCCCAACCGTGCTGTTCCAAGCGAATGGAGAGGCCCCGAAAATGTTCCCACCCGTTTCAAAATCCCCGTTGGTGACGAGATTCTGCGCCTGTAGCGGGAGGGCGGATGCGGCCAATGCCGCGATGATCGGCAGATAGAAGGGTTTCATGATTTTTTTGGGGTTGTTTTGCAGTGTGGGATTTTTCGAAAAAAATAAGCTAGACCGTGCTAGCTTCGAAGCGATGGTCTGTCAAAGGAAAATCTGCCGAAAAATTCACACAGGAGTCAGGAAGGTTTCCTGCGCTACAAATGCGTCTTGCCGGGCAGGCCGGAGCAGGAAACGATGAACGCGTAATGCCGAAATCAAAGGCGAAAACCGAGGTCAGCATCCACAAGCCGGTAACGGTGCAGGATTTGGCTGAAATCCTGGGATTGTCACGGGCGACGGTGGGCTTCGTTTTGAGCGGGCAGGCGGAGAAGCTGCGGATCGCACCAGCCACGGCGAAGCGGGTGCTGGATGCGGCGGCGGAATACCATTATGTGCCCAACCCGCATGCGCGCAGTCTGCGGACGCGCCGTACCGGCATGATCGGGGTGATCGTGCCATCTCTCGATTTGGACTGGGCGGAGGCGCTGCTGCGTGGGATGGACAAGGTTTTCGACGACACGGCATACGTGCCCTTTCTGGCCCGACACTTTTTCAATGCGGAGCGCAACCGCAAGGAAGTGCTCTCGGCGCTGCAGCGGCGCGACGAGGGGCTCATTGCGTTCCCGCTGGCGGGCTGCGAGGAGCTCTACCGTTCATTTTCCGAATCGGGAATTCCGCTGGTTTTGCTGGCCGAGGAAATGCCGGGGCTCAATGACATCTCCTCGGTGGTCTGGGACTCCGAGACGGCGGCCGAGGCGGCGGTGCGGCATCTGGTGGAAACCGGACGACGGCGCATCGCGTTTTTCGGGATGGATTACCCTGGTCTCGGCACGTTGCACCGCTTCAAGGCCTATTGCCGGGTGCTGCGGGAATGTGCGCTGGAGTTGCGCGAGTCATGGATCGCACGGCCACCGGTGCCGCTGCCGGTAGGCGAGATCAGCCGCGTGCTGAAACGCTGGTTCAAAGACCGCGGGGATGCGCCGGATGCGATTTTCGCGCTGAACGACGCCATCGCCCTGACGGTGATGGAGGAACTCGAGGAAATGGGCCTGTCGATCCCCGGAGATGTCGCGCTGATCGGTATCCAGGATCTCATGCTTTCGAGCCGTCGGGCGGTGGGATTGTCCACGGTGGCGGAGCCGGTCGAGGCGATGGGCGAAGAGGCGGCGCGTCTCACGCTCGAACTGATATCCGGTAAGACAAAAGCACCGGCACGCCGTGTGATTTCCTCTGCTGGCGTGATTGTCCGCCGGAGCACGGTGGGGCGGGAATCATGAATGCGTTTTCAATCTTCATGCGCGGCAGAAATTTCCCCGCCGCGCCATGCTGGCCAAGCTCTGGGCATGGCTGGAGCAATGGCGAGCGGGCCCGGATCACCACCACCGGCGGCTGGCGATGGACTTTTCCCATCAACTTCACGGGCGAGACCTCAGAGAGCGTCGAGCGTCGTCATGTCTAACAATTTCTCGTAATCTTCGAGCGTGCCGCCGGAAAGGCAGCATTCGATGATTTTCCGGCCGGTGGGCAACAGGTCGGGCACGAGGAATTGTGGCAGTTCCTGATGGAAGAAGTCATCGAGAATTTCCGCGCCGCGATCATAGGCAGCGGGGCCGACTTCCGGTTGTTGGTCAACTTCGAAAAACCAGACGCCGAGGGTGCGGCCTTCCATCACGATCTTGCGCGGAGTATAACCTAACAGCGGGCAGCGTGAGGGTTTCATCTGCTTTTCGGTGAAACGTGCGCCACCTCGGCGGGCAAGGTATTCACGGGTGATCCACTGCGGCATGAAGCCGACTTCCCACGCGCCGATGTGTTGGTTGGGGATGAGGACGTAGCGGACTTCCGGCGTCTCAATAATCTGGCTGAGCAGCAGGTTGGCATGATCTACGCGGCGGCCGGTGGCGAATGGCCAGTAGGAGCCGACCCCCTCGGAGGACATGCCCTCGGTGGCGACGATGCTAGGGTTTGCATGGCCGCGCGGGGCGACAAGCCGCCATAGCCAGGCAAGCGCAGGCGGCAGCAGGTGGAACATGCCGATAATGCCATAACTCGGCATCTCCGCAGTGCACGGCGGAGTGCGCACACCCATGCTGCGTATGTCCACGTCCACCGGACCTTTGATCACACCAGGAACGATGGCGCGGGGGATGATGACACGTGGGTTGGGGCAGGGTATCCCGGGTTCGTCCTCGGTGTGTTCCCAGATCAGCGAGGTGGCGCCGGGTTGGCCTTGCACGTTGAGGAAAAGCAGCGGCTCGGGCGGGTGGGTGGTGAGTTTCTCCAGATGCGGATCCACACCATAATTCTCGATATGGTTGATGCGCACGAACCATGCGTCTTCAGCATCCACCAGACTGAGTTTGCCGCGGCCTTTTTCGAGCGTGGGATGGCAGAGCGCCATGTCGTCGGTTACCGGGCGCAGGTCGCATCCGCGCGGGAGCGTAAGGTGGCGCTGGTCGCCGTTGACGAGGTTGCGCCCGATGAGCAGCGAGCCGTCCGCCTGGCGGTGGGGATGCTCCAGCATCTCGCTCTTGCCGCCGCCGCTGGCACCTTCGTGGGAAATGACGATTTTATTGTCATATGGCGTGATAACCTGGACCGTCGAGCAATGCATGGTGATCCAGTGCTCGGCTTCGCCGATGTTGAGCAACACGCCATAAATGCCCTTCTTGGCGCTGGGGCCTGGGTAAAGATTGTAGCTGAAAAGCTCGTGAGCGGATTTCAAGCGGTTGTGAACCACCACCTGGCGGCCTTCGAAATGGGTGTGACGGAATGGCGGAGCTACGTAAATCACCGCTCGCGGAGAGAAGTTTTCCGGCAACTCCTCCGGCTTGAGAATGCCCTGCAGCATCGAGAGTCCCAATGCAAAGAATCCGGCGTTGGCTGGGGCGATGACCAGCGCGTCGGTGCCCTTGCCAACCATGCCCGCGTAGAAGGGAAACACCGCGAGATCCTGGGTCTTGAGCCAGGCGAAGGTTTCCTCGCGCAAGCTGGCGAAACTGCCGCCGAAACGTTCTTGGAAGGTCGGCTTGTCGGTCGGCAGTTCGTCGCCGATGACCATACAGTCCGGATCGCGGCGGCGCATGTAGGGTTCGAGGTAGTTGGCGTTGATGCCGTTTTTTGCACGGCAGACGCGGGCTTCGACGATCTGGCCCTTGCCGGGCACTTCGTAGGATACCTCATGCCAGCCATCCACTTCATCGCGAACGGAAAGTTCCACCAACTGGCTGCTGGAGGTGGCCACCGTCACCGACGGCGCGGCATCGAGCACGGCGGCGGCTTCGGGCGGTATGGGAAATGACAGGGATTTGCAGGTAATGTGAGTCGGATTCTTCTTCATAACAGTGTGTGTCTTGGTGATTTGCCGGCGCAGATGCCTGCGGCAGCGATGACGGCAGGGTGGGAGAGCCCTGATGGCGGGGCGTCGCAGTAAACAGGTTTTTATTCGCATTTTATGATGTCATTTAATGCGCAATTGCAGCACCTTGCTTGCGGACATGCCAAGAATCATTCGCCGCGCGCTGTATCAAAAATTGTCGGAATTGCCCGAGTTGAGGGAGTTTCAGCGCGATTTCGAACTGCTCAGCGGTCTGCGCCTCGCGCTCGTGGACGAACTGGGGATGAACGAAAACTGTGCGCCAAAGGATTCGGATTTGTGTGAGGCGGTGAAGAAATCCTCCGCCGGGAAAGCCATGTGCGCGCGTTTCCGCCATGGATTGTTCGCCACGGCAGGCGAGCACCCGGCCTGTGCGATGTGCGATGCGGGCCTCGCCGAAGTGGTGGTGCCCTTGCGCATCAGCGGAATTCCAGCCGGTTTTTTTGTCTTCGGCGGAGTGGCGGAGCAGATGCCACTCCCTGCGGGCCGGCACAAGGTGCGCCACCTTCTGCGCAAGGCTGGGGTGGAGATCGACGACGCGGAACTCGACAGATTGTTGGACACTTCGCCAGTGCTCTCTCACGAGTCGCTGATGGCATATCAACGGATCGCACACTTGGCGGCCCGGCAACTCGCGCTGAAAGTGACCGACCAGCTTGTCGATCCTGAAGCTCGGATGCCACCGGCGGTGCTCAAAGCCTGCGGATTTATCCGCTTGCGGGCCTTGATGGAGGATGTCTCGTTGGCGCTGGTGGCGCGGCACTGCGGAGTGTCGGATGGGCACCTATCGCGGATGTTCCATCACGCTACCGGGCTGACTTTTCGCGAGTATGTGGCGCAAGTGCGCGTCGAGCATGCCAAAGCTCTGCTGTTGCACAGCTGCAAAGGCGTCACGGAAATCGCCTACGAATCCGGTTTCCAATCGCTCTCGCAGTTCCACCGGGTCTTTCGCAAGGCTTTCGGCACCCCCCCCGGAGCCATGCGCCGTGGGCATTCCAATTCATCCTGAAGAAATCCTTGCTTTCGGCGGCGGATTCTCCGAGCTTCCGCCCCCCGCACGGGGCGTAGCTCAGCCTGGTAGAGCGCCTGCTTTGGGAGCAGGAAGTCGTCAGTTCGAATCTGGCCGCCCCGACTCTTTTTTATTTTCAATGTGTTATGACTTCGATCATGACTAAAAAGCCGGAAATGGGAACGGATTCGCCAAAGACTCTGTTCGTCTTTACCGATTCAAATTCGCATAATGAGACGAAGTTTTCCCTTATTCTGTGCGCCACCCCACCTTGAGCACCTCGCTCAACCTTGTTTCCACACCTTTGGCGATTCCCGAGCGATCCTGACTCCGGGCGTTCGCAATCAGCACCAACATGTGTTCATAAATGTGTTCATAAATCCCTTGCCATCCATGCGAATCCGACTATCAGTCCCGCCGCGCGGTGCCTGCACCGCCGCGGGATCAGTTGATTGTTCCCGCCCTTGTCCGGTCTTCATCGATGAGAGATTGTTTGAGGTTCATTTGCCAAATCGCTCATCGACACCGCCCGCCGCCGATTCCCGGAGGGTGCGGGCACACTGAAAGACATGACCCCGACTGCATTCGAGGCGTTGCCGCTGGCCGCGCCCCTTCACCGCGTTTTGCGCGAACTTGAATACACCACGCCATCGCCCATTCAGGCGCAGGCCATTCCATTGCTGCTGCAAGGCCGCGATCTGTTAGGCTGCGCGCAGACCGGCACCGGCAAGACCGCCGGTTTCGCACTGCCAATTCTGCAAGCCCTGCATGAAAACCCGCGCCAGGTGCGGCCAAAAGGCTGCCGCACCCTGGTCCTGGCACCCACCCGCGAGCTTGCCGCGCAGGTTGGCAAGAGTTTCACCACTTATGGCAAATACGTCCGTTTCAGCCAAACGCTCGTCTATGGCGGCGTCGGGCAGGTGCCACAGGTCAATGCGATGCGCCGCGGCGTGGATGTGTTGGTGGCCACTCCCGGCCGCCTGCTCGATCTGATCGACCAACGCCACATCGACCTCTCACAAGTCGAGTTCTTCGTGCTCGATGAAGTGGACCGCATGCTCGACATGGGATTTTTGCGCGATGTGAAACGCATCGTTTCCTTGCTGCCGGCTAGGCGTCAGTCGCTGTTCTTCTCCGCCACGCTTGCTCCCAATATCGTCGAGCTCGCACGCACCATTCTGCGCGATCCTGCGCATGTAAGCATTACGCCGGAAACCACCACCGCAGAGAATATCGACCAACAAGTCTGCTTCCTCGCGCGTGAGAGCAAGCGGCCGCTGTTAGAACAACTGCTGCGAGCCCAATCCAACGCTGCGGAACAGAAGCTCACCATCGTATTCAGCCGCACCAAGCACGGTGCGAACAAACTCGCCAAGAGCCTCTGCGCCTCCGGCTTTCCGGCGGATGCGATCCACGGCAACAAGTCGCAAGCGCAGCGCGAAAAGGCGCTTGACCGCTTCAAAAAAGGCCTCACTCCGGTGCTCGTCGCCACCGATGTCGCCGCCCGCGGCGTGGACGTCAAGGACGTGGGACTGGTCATCAATTTTGACCTGCCCAACGAGCCGGAAGCCTACGTCCACCGTATTGGCCGCACCGCGCGTGCCGGTGCCGAAGGCCGCGCGGTTTCCTTCTGTTCGGAGGACGAACTCGAATTCCTGCGCGAAATCGAAAAAATCATCAAGATGCCGATCCCGCGCTGGGACGCGCATGACTGGCACATCGAAGCACTGGCCGAGCACCATGCCCGTGGAAAATTTTCCGCCGCCTCCAAGCCAAACTCCTCCGGCGGACCGCGCAGCGGCGGCGGCGGACGGCGCCGCAGCTACGGCCGCAGCCGGTGAAGCGTTTTCAGCGATCCAGAATCGAGTTCCAGTGCTCGACGTGATCCTTCTGGGATGCGAAGAGCGCGGCGGTGTCGTCGTGGATGTCGATCGAGGTGATCTTGTCGCCTTGTTTGACGGCATCGACGACGTGCTGGCCATTGGTGACCTGGCCGAAGACCGAGTGCTTGCCATCGAGGTGAGGAGTGGCGCCGTGGGTGATGAAGAACTGGGAGCCGTTGGTGCCCGGTCCGGCATTGGCCATGGATAGCACGCCGGGCGAACGGTGGCGCAGCTCGGGGTGGAATTCATCGGCAAACTTGTAGCCGGGACCGCCGCTGCCCGTTCCAGTGGGATCGCCACCTTGGATCATGAAATTCGCGATCACGCGGTGGAATTTAATGCCGTCGTAGTATCCACGACGAGCGAGATTCAGAAAACTGGAGCAGGTGAGGGGAGTCTTGGATGCGTAAAGCGTGGCATCGATGTCTCCTGCGGTGGTGTGGATTGTGATTTTGATGTCGGACATGCGGGCGCAGGTAACACCGGATTCTGGACGCTGGCAACCCCGGGAGGTCTTTGCATTGAAGTTTCCTTGTGAATCAAAAAATCGGAAGGCCGTGGCTCAGAGGGCGCGGAGGTTTTTCGCGGATAAATTGGATGATGCTCAATGCAGCCCCGCCATCAGTCCAAAACTTAGCGCCTTCCTCCGTGAACTCCGCATCTCCGCGTTTCGATAAAATTATTTCTGGATGCGCCGGTCCCGCCCTGGGAATCAACCCGCCTTTTGCTCGAACTCTGCCTTGGCCACGCGGCGGCATTCGGACACGAAATGGTTGCAGGCTTCGCGGCAGAGGAGGGGAATCGCCTCGTTTTCCGGAACATCTCCGGAAATTCCATTGAAACGGCTGGCCTCGCTGTCTTCCAAGGGCGTCGATTCGTCGATTTTCCACAAAATCCGCTTCGCACACTGATGCGCCGGTCCACAGACCTTGCGCACCAGATCCTGCGCGCCGGCATCACTGATGCTGCGGGCGAAACGATACATTCCGGTCTGGCGGTTCAGTTTGTCCCGCAGGTTTTCCACATCCAGCGACCCATTCTGATGCGCCACAAATAATCCCAGGCAGGCTGGATAAAACAAATCGAGCGCCTGCCTCAGCTCCTCAGCGTCCGCAAGCAGCATCACCCAGCCACGCTTCAAATTCACCTGGCCCTTGGTGAAGCGATAGGCCCCATCTTCCGCGTAGGTCGATATCTCACGCGCCGCATCCGACCCTTCATGAATGACCAATCCGCCAAAATTCAACTCTCTCATCAACCCGGCATCTTGCCAGTGACAGAGTGTATATTTTTTATTTAAAGCGGATGTTTGAGAGTTTGTTTGAATTCGAATTTCACCGATTTGCTTGATTCCGTTTTGAGTCAATTTTTCCAACGTGCTGGCGATTTTCATGAATTTAAAATTTTTTCGGTAAATAATAAGATAGACCGATGATTCAGAGTGACTTATGAGTTTGATCAAAGTCTGAGATCTGATCCAGAATTACATCCGCCAGAAGGCGTTCGGTGCCGATGGCGGAACTGTAATAGAGGGTTTTACCACGGAGGTGATGAGGGTTATGGCGGAAGACTTCGCGCTGGCTGGCGGCCGGCCCAACCTCAGGTTCGATGCCTAGCAGGACGGGGATGTCCTGGTAGGAATGGAGGCCATCGGAGATAAAGAAGGGGACTACGATGACATTGGGCGTGGCGGACAGTTTGTCCCACTCGGCGATGAAAGGCTGCTCTTCCATGTAGGCGTCGAGCACGGCGGCGTAGCCAGCACCGGATGCGGCGATGAGATCCACCTGATCGCGGATGGCTTTGGTGGAGTTCTGGTTCAACCCGGTGCCGTGGCCGGTGATGATGAGCGTGGTCTCGGCCGGATCGGTCTCCGGCGCGTCTTCGCGGGCCCTGCGCAGAATGAGATCGGTCATGTGGGGATGGATACCGACTGGTAGGCAATAATGGAGTGTTTTTCCGCCGACCTCGGTGGTGGGGCCGCTAAGTCCGAATTCGCGGGGGATCACATCCTGGGTGAAGTAGCCCTCGCTGATGAAATCCGGGACGATGTAAACTTCGCTGGCATCCACTTGGTAGAGCACTTCGCGCATCGACGGCTCTTCTTTCCAAAAGCAGCAATGCACCTCGGAAAACAGGCCGCGGCGGCGGATTTCTCCGGCGTGATCGAAGTAGGGAGTGGAGGAATCCGGGTTTTCGGTGGAACCGTGGCCGACGATGACAAGGGCGCTATGGGGCTTGGGCGCGATGGACATGACGTGAAGTTGGCTAGCTTGCGGCGGAATGCAAGAGCAGGGGAGATTTCAGTTTTCAGATTCCGGTTTTCAGGCTGAGAATCCGCGCCGATGGCGGTATTTGATCAATTGTGCTTGTGGCTCGATCCGCGGCGGCGGCCAGGCCCTGAGGCGATGGCGGTGGATGAATGGTTGCTGGAAACGGCGACAGTGCCGGTGCTGCGGGTCTATGATTGGCAGGGAAACTGGGGCAGCATCGGGTATTTCGGTAAACTCGCCGATGCGCGAGCGGCATTTCCGGAAATCGATTGGGTCCGGCGCTGGACCGGCGGCGGCACCGTGGACCATCGTTCGGACTGGACTTATACGATGGTCGCCCCTGCGGGAAGCGCTCTGACAGGGCTGCGTGGTGCCGCAAGCTACCAGATTCTGCATGCGGCCTTGGCGGAAGCGCTCGCTGTGGAAGGCCTGACGGCCACACTCAGCTCCGGCGCGAAACAAACTGGCGCGGCACTTTGTTTCCAAAATCCGGTCGGCCACGACTTGGTCGATACCTGCGGCCGCAAACTCGCCGGTGCTGGCCAACGCCGAACGCGGAGCGGGCTTCTGCATCAGGGATCGGTGGCGATTCCGTGCAACGCGGAGTTTTCAAAAATCCGTGCTGCTCACCTAGCCACAGCACTCGCGAAATCTTGGCAGACAGTCGATTTCCATCCACCGGAAGCAATTATCGCGCAGATGATTTCCGCCCGCTACGGCAGTCAGAAATGGATCGGACGCGGTTAGAAACCCCGCTTTTGGGAAATCAGATCTTTTGCGCACTCATTCTGGTTTTCGAAAATCAATCCGCACCCATCGCCAGCACTTCCGCGCGCACCATTTTCACCAACTGCGGCGGCCCAAGCACCTTGGCTTGGCTGCCGAAACTCAGCACCCAGCGCAAAACCTCCTCCAATCGACCTACCTCGAACCTCACTTCCACACGCGTGCCTTTCACATTTAAAACCGTCAACTCCTGTGTCGGATGCCAGCGCCGCTCCTGAGCCAGGCGCGCCGCGTAATTCTTCAATACCACCCGAACCACATGGCGCGAATCGTCTCCCGCTACATTCCAAACCCCAAACGATTGTTTTAAATACGCGCGACCATCAAAATTGGAAGGCCGATCAAAACGCTTGCTTAAAATATTCAGTCGGCTCATCCGCGGCAACGCGAAAGTCCGCAGCGCCGCGCGCCCAAGGTCGTAGGCAATGAGATACCAACCGCCGTCCACCTCACCGAGATGCAGCGGATGAACACGCCTCAGCTCGGGTTTTTGCGCTTCTATTTTTCGATAATAAAAAGTCATAACACATTGATCAAGTATTGATTGTGCGATTTCTCCAAACCGTTTCACATCATACGGATTCTGCTCGACCACCTTGCGTGAAAACGCCTCATCCAGATCGCCCCAGGAAAACTGAATTTTTCCCAACATGCCTCGGGTGAGCTTGGCGAACGCCTCGTGCAGCACCTCGGCCAATGCTGTTCCACGAACGGATTCCAGCGCGTTGCGGGATAAAAACAAGCCAGCCAGTTCCTCGGCGGTGGTCTGAAATACCGGAAAATCCGAGACATCGCGGTCGTAATAATATCCGTGCAACGACTCGTCGTAAACAATCGGCAGGTTGAACTCGTCGCGCATGAACGTGATGTCGCGCTGAACCGTCTTGCGCTCAACACCGAGCTTTTCCGCCAGAAAGGAGCAGTTGGGATAATTTCCACCTAGAATCGAGGCGTGAATCTCGTAAATCCGCAACAGAGGCCGACGCGTCAGCCCGACCCGTGCCTGCGAATTGTCCATCAATCTGGCGATATCATTTTTGATTCGGTTCATTTCATGCACATACAGCAGCATTTCGACCTGGAATCCAGCCAGATTCTCCTCATTTATTACTTGTGACAATATATGTAATGCGGAATCAATACCCTGTGTTCCGCTTAGAAAATTTTGTTGTCCATAATTTATCCTTGCGCGCGATCGCACGGCCGCGTTTATTCCCCATCCCGCGCCGCAAGGCGCATGGTTCCAATCGCGGGATGGAGCAGCCAGGTAGCTCGTCAGGCTCATAACCTGAAGGTCGTAGGTTCAAATCCTACTCCCGCAACCAATGAAAGCCGTTGAATTCCAAGGAGTTCAGCGGCTTTCGCCTTTTTGAAAATGCGTTTTGTGATGAGTTCCACGCCCGCTTCTGCAGTTCTGTCTGCCGCCGTTTGGCGGGAGCGTGCGGATTTGCACCGGCAGCGGGCCGTGCTGCATACGGAGCCAGCGAGAATGCGACGCGACCACGGCGAGCCACATCCGATCGCAGATTTTCTGTTCGAGTATTATCCGTTTCCCTTTTCGCTGTTGGAGAACTGGCATCCAGGAATGGGACTGGCCTTGGAAGCAGCCCCCCCTGCCCTGTCGCCGCCGTTCTCGGAGCGCTGCTATCATCTGGCGGATGGCGTGATCATGGCGGATCCCGGGAAACTTTCCAACAAAGAGCGCCAGCGGCTGGCGTGGATGACCGAGTTGTTAGAAGCAACCCGTGACCGCGCGGGAAATTTCGCCTGCCATGGCCTGCACGAGTGGGCAATGGTTTACCGCGGCATGGAGGTGCGCCATGAGAAGACCCTGAAACTGCGGCTGCCACAGCCGGAAATCGATGCTTTGGTGGAATCCCGGGCGGTCTGTTGCTCACACCACGATGCATTCCGATTTTTCGCGCCCGATGCACGGCACCTGAACCGGCTTCAGCCGGATCTTGAAAGCCGTGGTCTGCTTGAGCAACCGGGCTGCCTGCATGCCAACATGGATTTATACAAATGGGCGGCCAAGGCGATGCCTTGGGTGGGATCGGACTTGCTGCTGGATTGTTTCGAGTTGGCGGTGGAACTGCGCGAACTCGACATGCGGGCCAGTCCCTACGATCTAACGGATTGGGGTCGGGAGCCCGTGCGCATCGAGACACCGGACGGCCGCCGGGTTTATGAAACCGAGCAAAGACTTCTGTCATCAAAGGCCGAACCACTCAGAAAACGCCTCATCGCAAAACTGCACATGACGCTCAATGCCGCCAGCTGAAATGGAGCATTTTCACACTCCCTGCCAGCCGAGTTTCTGTCGCAAGGCTTCGTAAAACGAACGCTCCTCAAGCCGCAGCAGGTGGAATGAGGAGTGGGATTTCCGGACTTCGATGTGATCGCCATGCTCGATGTGCACGCTGTCGCGGCCATCAACGGTGAACAACATCGGTTCGCTGCCAGGATCTTGGGAAGAGAGTTCGATCACGCAACTGTCCGCAAGCACTAGCGCGCGCTGGCTGAGGCTATGCGGACAGATCGGAGTGATGAGAAACACCGCGGCACCGGGCGCGATGAGCGGCCCGCCGGCGGAAAGCGAATAGGCGGTGGAACCCGTGGGCGTGGCGACGATCAGGCCATCGGCGCGGTAGTCGTTGAGCAACTCGCCATTGACTTTGGCACGCAATGAAACCAGCCGCCCGGTTTGGCCGCGGGCCAGTGTGATTTCATTGAGAGCGGTGAATTCCTCCGCCGGTTGGCCGCTGCGGTGCAGGGTGGCTGCCAGCAGGGTGCGCACACTGGTGCTGAAACGGCCGGCAGCCACAGCTTGGGCGAATTCGTCGAGTTCGCCATCGGTGCAACTGGTGAGAAACCCGAGCGTGCCGATGTTAATTCCGGCGACGGGTTTCTGGAAACCGCCGAGACGGGCGACAGCATGCAGCATGGTGCCATCGCCGCCGATCACCGCCGCCAGATCGACATGTGCGGAAAATTCCGCTGCCGGGACGCCTCCGGGCTCGCCGACGAGTGCGGCAGTTGCCTCGTCGAGCAGAGTTGCGATGCCGACTTTTCCCAGCGCTGCCCGCAAGGCGCGCAAGGTGGGGATCGATACCGATTTGTGCGGGTTGGCGAAGATTCCGACAGTCACGATGTGGGACCTTAAGCCGCGATCCCCGCCACTGGCAAGCGGAGGAAAAATCGGTGACTGGATTCAATTTGCATTGTGGCGCGGCAACGTGAGAATTCCGGCGCAAAGAAATCGACTGAATGACGCAGCAAAGCACCGAGATCGAAGTGGAGGTTGTGGAAATCGACGGAGTGGCGCCGGCGATGACTCCGGAGCGTGCTCCAAGCCCCGCAGGCATGCGCGGCGAGTGGCAGGATTGGCGGCATTGGCAGGGACGCGTGAGCCGTCTCGACAGCCGCTGGTGGCCGCTTTGGGTGTTTTTGGGAATCATTGCGCTCGGCTTGTTTTTAACCGTCGGAGTGGTGGTCGGCGTGATTTTTCTGATCGTCCGGCTGTGCCTGAAAATCATCCGGTCGATTCTTGGCTGAGCGTGGTGGCATCCCCCGCATTGACAGACGGGCGCATCCGCCACCACGCTCCGGCCATGTCACGTTTTGCCAACAAAATCGCCGTCGTCACCGGAGGAGGCCGTGGAATCGGCCAGGAAATCGCCCGCACGCTCGCTGCGGAGGGAGCAAAAGTCGCGGTGGTCAGCCGCAGTGCCGCGAGCTGCGGAAAAGCCGCCGATGAAATCAACGCCGAGTTTCCGGGCGCGGCCACCGCATACGCCGTGGACGTGGCCGATCACGAGGCGGTGCAGGCGCTGGCCAAGCAGATCGGCGACGAACTCGGCGCGGTGAACATTCTCGTCAACAACGCCGGCGTCACCCGTGACACGCTGCTGATGCGCATGAAAGAGGAGGACTGGGACACCGTGCTCGACACCAATCTCAAGGGCGCTTTTAACACCGTCAAAGCGTTCATGCGCCCGCTGATGAAAGCCGAGGACCCGCGCATCATCAACATCGCCTCGGTGATCGGCTTGATCGGCAATGCCGGCCAAACGAACTACTCCGCAAGTAAGGCCGGGCTGATCGGTTTCACCAAGGCCGTCGCTCGCGAACTCTCCGGACGCGCCGTCACCTGCAATGCGGTGGCCCCCGGATTCATCACCACCGACATGACCGATGAACTGCCGGAAGCGGTAAAAGAAGCCGTGCTCGCGAAAATCCCGCTCGGCAGCTTCGGCGAAACCAAGGACATCGCCTCGATGGTCGCTTATCTCGCCAGCAAGGATGCCCGCTACATCACCGGCCAGGTCTTCGCCGTCGATGGCGGCATGACGATGTGAGCGACTCCCTGATTTCAAATCGCAAATCGCAAATTTAAAATCCTCAACTCCCCTCACCCGCTCATGGATTTGCTGATACTGCGCCACGGCAGGGCCGATGACTTCCACCGCGATGGCGACAGCGCCCGCGCGCTCGTTGAAAAAGGCCGGGAGCAGGCGCGCAGGGCGGCCCGCATCGTCAAGGCAACGAAATGGCTGCCGGAAATTGTTCTAACAAGTCCGCTGGTCCGCGCCCGCCAGACGGCGGATGAGTTCTGCGAGGTGTCGGGCGTGCCGGGAGCATTGATCCAAGGCTGGCTCGCCTGTGGCATGTCGCCTGGGCTGGCGCTCAAGGAGTTGGCCGGTTTTGGTGAATTCGAGCGTCTCGCCATCGTCGGCCATGAACCGGATTTATCCTCGCTCATCGAGTGGCTGCTAGGAGCCGCCGGTGGCTCGGTGGAAATGAAAAAAGGAGCCATCGCCTGCGTGCGGATTCATCCGCCATCGCGTCATGGCGCGCTCAAGTTCCTGATCCCTCCAAAGCTTGCCGACGAAGCGGCGGACTGATCATTTTCCACCACATTGAACCCGTAAGCGCCAACCAATGGCATTGGCCATGCCAACCCATCTGAAAATTGAAATCGAAACAGCTCAACAAATTCGGAACCCTCAATACCACCAAAGCCTTCGAGCGGATCGCCATCCTCAATGAGGCCGATGAAAAATCCCTCCTGCTCATCCCCGCACTCCACTACCACAAGCTCAAGGGAACCTCGAAATACTCCATCGATGCGGAATCAAGAAATTCACCGTGGCGCATCACCTTCCAATGGGAAAACGCGGAAATGAAAAACGTCGAACTCGTCAGAATCGAAGACACCCACTGAATCCAACCGGAACACAGCCGTCCCACAGACTGGGCGCGGCGCGCCCTGAGCCTTGATTTTGCGAGGCCCTGAGGTCGTTTCGGGAGAATGGCGATTGCGACTTTTTTGCGAGCAGTTGATATATCCCGGTGTTTACGCGGCGATGCTGTCCCATGACATC